>JACAEE010000167.1 GCA_013389015.1 Hydrogenophilaceae bacterium
CCATGGCTGCGGCGCCGCGCGCTGGGCGACGGCCGGCGCGGCGGCGCCGACGAACGCGCCAGCCACCAGGGCGCGGCGCGTCAGTTGCGCGGAGCGATCGGACGCCATCGTTAACCTCACCTCCGTTGTCTTGCGGATCGCCGGCAAGCTCAACGGGACGCGCCTCGAAGGCGTTTGTCGGGCGGAGATTTGTGCGTTCGGCGTGCGCCGCCTATGATTCCGCTATGGCGGCCGCCCCGGACTCTCCTTCTGCGCTAGGCGCGGCGATGCGCGCGCTCGGCGCGCGTGCGCGCGCGGCGGCGCAGGCCGTGCGCGAAGCGCCGGGCGAACAGCGCAGCGCGGCGCTGGCGGCGATCGCTGATGCGCTCGCGGCGATGCAGGACGACATCCTCTCTTCCAACAGCGCGGACGTGAAAGCGGCGCAGGCGCGGGCGCTCACGCCGGCGTTCATCGACCGCTTGACGCTGACGCCGGCGCGGTTCGAGGCGATGGTCGCCGGCGTGCGGACGATCGCCGCGCTGCCCGACCCGGTCGGCGCCGTCACGGCGTCCTGGACGGGGCCGCAGGGCCTCGCGTTCTCGCGCGTGCGCACGCCGATCGGGGTGATCGGGATCATTTTCGAGAGCCGGCCCAATGTCGCCGCCGACGCCGGCGCCCTTTCGTTGCGCGCCGGCAATTGCGTGATCCTGCGCGGGGGGTCCGACAGCGTGCGTTCGGTCGCCGCGATCGGCGAGGCGCTGCGGCGCGGGCTGGCGCGCGCCGGACTGCCGGCGGACGCAATCCAGATCGTCCCTTCGCCCGATCGGGCCGCGGTGGGGATGATGCTCGCGGGGCTCTACGGCGCCATCGACGTGATCGTGCCGCGCGGGGGCAAGAGCCTCGTGGCGCGGGTGCAGGACGAAGCTCGGGTGCCGGTGTTCGCCCATCTGGACGGCGTCTGCCACACCTATGTGCATGCCGGCGCGGATCCGGAGAAAGCCGTCGCCGTGACGGTGAACGCGAAGATGCGGCGCGTGTCCGTGTGCGGGGCGACGGAGACGCTGCTTATCGATCGCGCAGCCGCGCCCGCGCTCTTGCCGCGGATCGCAGCGGCGCTCCGGGAAGCAGGCTGCACGCTCCGCGGCGACGAAGACGCGCGCGCGATCGTGGCGATGGACGCGGCCAGCGAAGAGGATTGGGGCGCGGAATATCTCGACGCGATCCTCTCGGTACGGATCGTTCAGGGGCTCGAGGAAGCGATCGCGCACATCGCCCGGTACGGCTCCGCGCATACCGACGCGATCATCACCGAGGACGACGCCGCGGCCGACGCCTTTCTCAAGCGCGTCGACAGCGCGATCGTGCTGCACAACGCCTCCACGCAGTTCGCCGACGGCGGCGAGTTCGGATTCGGCGGCGAGATCGGCATCGCCACAGGGCGGCTGCACGCGCGCGGGCCGGTGGGCGCCGAACAGCTGACGATCTTCAAATATGTCGTGCGCGGCGACGGGACCGTGCGGCCCTAGCCGATGCGGCGCGGCTGGCCCCTCGCCTATCCCGGGATGCGCATCGGCCTCCTGGGCGGAACGTTCGATCCCGCGCATGCAGGGCACCGGCACATCGCCGACGAGGCGATGAAGCGCCTGTCGCTCGACCGAATCTGGTGGATGGCGACGCCGCAGAACCCGCTCAAGCCCGCCGCGGCGCCGCTCGCCCAACGCATGGCCAGCGCGCGGGCGCAGGCGCGCGGGCGGCGCCATGTCGTCACCGGAATCGAGACCGATCTTCGCGCGCGCTACACGATCGAGACCGTGCGCGCGCTGCACGCGGCGTATCCGGGCGTCCGCTTCGTGCTGCTGCTGGGCGAGGACAATCTCGCCACATTCGCGCGCTGGCGGAGCTGGCCGGCGCTGATCGAAGAAATCCCCATCGCGCTGTTCGCGCGGCCGGACGGGCGGGCGGGCCTGGTGGTGAGCAAGCCGTTCCGGCGCTTCGCCGCCGCGCGGCGCGCGCAGCGCGACGCCGCGCTGCTCGGGGACGCCCCGGCGCCGGCATGGTGCTTCGTCGCGGCGCCGCTCTCGCCGCTTTCATCGACGGCGTTGCGCGCGGCGCGGCGCCAGGCAGACGCGTAGGGCGGCGCACTTCATTCCCAGCCGCACCGGCGGCCGCGATTCTCGTTCTCCAGCCAGGTCATGAGCGGGCGGAAATAGCTCACCATGGAGGAGCCGTCCATCTGGCGGGTTCCGGTGAAGGCCTCCAATGCATCCGGCCACGGGCGGGATTGGCCCATCTCCATCATCGCGTTGAAGCGGGCGCCGACCTGAGTGTTCCCGTACACCGTGCAGCGGTGCAGCGGGCCTTCCCATCCGGCCTGGCGGCAGGCGGCCTCGTAGAACTGGAACTGCAGCACGCGGGCGAGGAAATAGCGCAGATAGGGCACGCTGTTGGGAATGTGATATTTGGCGCCGGGATCGAAGGCGTTCGCCGGACGCTCCGTAGGCGGACGAATGCCCTGATAGCGGCGGCGCAGCTCCCACCAGGCGGCGTTGTAGTTTTCCGGCGTGATCTCGCCGCGGAAGACGCGCCAGCGCCACTGATCGAGCGCGACGGCGAAGGGCAGGAACGCCACCTTGTCCAGCGCCTGGCGCATTAGGAGCGCGTTGTCGGCGTCCGCGCTCGGAACCTGATTTGCGCGCAAGAGCCCGATGCGCACGAGGTATTCCGGCGTGGCGTTGAGAGCGACGAAATCGCCGATCGCCTCGTGGAAGCCGTCATGGGCGCCGTTCTGGAACAGGAAGGGCTGGCGATTGTAGGCGCGCTGATAGTAGTTGTGCCCCAGCTCGTGGTGGATGGTCTGGAAATTGTCGGCGTCGATCTGGATGCACATCTTGATGCGCACGTCGTCGCGGTTGTCGAGGTTCCAGGCGGAGGCGTGGCAGACGACGTCGCGATCGCGCGGGCGCACGAATTGGGAGCGCTCCCAGAAGCTGTCGGGAAGCTCGGGCAGGCCGAGCGAGGTGTAGAAGCGCTCGCCCGTCTCGGTCATGCGGCGCGCGTCATAATTCGCGTTCTGCAGCAGGCGCGTGAGATCGATGTTCTGGCGCATCGGCAAGCCGGCGATGTCATCGATATTGCCCCATTCCTGCGCCCACATATTGCCGAGAAGATCGGCGCGGATGGGGCCCGTATCGGGCTGAACGGCGTCGCCGTAGCGATCGTTCAGCCGCGCGCGCACGTAGCAATGCAGCTCGCTGTAGAACGGCTGCATCTGGCCCCAGAGTCGATCGACTTCCTGAGCCATGTCGTCGGGCGGCATGTCGTAGTTGGAGAGCCAGTAGTCGGCGACGTTGTCATAGCCAAGGCCGCGCGCGCCTTCGTTGGCGATTTCGACCATGCGGGCGTAGTCGGCGGCCATGGGCGCTGCGGCGTCATGCCACTTCGTCCACATCTCGGCGGTCAGCGCGGGATCGCGCGTCGTCCCCATCAGGCTTTCGAGTTCATCGAGCGGAACCTGGCGACCCTGATAGTCGACGCGGGCCGTCGAATAGGCGGAGGCGAGGCGCGTGGTCACGGCGGCGAGTTCGGCGGCGGCGCCTTCGCGCTGCGGCGCAGGCAGCACCAGCGCCAGGCGCAGAAGATCAAGTTTGCGGCGCAGTTCGGGAGACACCTCCAGATCCTGGAAGCGCGCGGCGCCGGCGGCCAGGCGCACCCGCGCCTCGGTTCCCGCCGCGGCGACGCGCTGCACCAGCCATTCGGTGTCGTGGTTGATGTAGGTTTCGTATACCCAGGCGGTGTGCGCCTCCTGTTCGGCGAGGGCGGCGAGCTCCTGTTCGGCGGCGGCGACGAACGCCTGCGCATCCTCCGCCGTCGGCAGCGGGCGCGCGGCGTCAGCCGGCGCAGCCGGCGCTTCCCGCATCGCGCAGCCGGAGACGACGACGGCCGCGAGCGCCGCGGCGGCGAGCTTCAGGAGCTTCATGATCCACCCTCAGATGTTCCGTGCCGCGGGTTTTGGCACGGTCGGCGCGCGCCTCCTACCCCGCTCGCGGGCGAGGCGATCAGCCGGCGCCGGGCGGAGCGGTGGCGCGGGGGACGCCGGAGTGTTATGTTCACCCTGTTTCCGGGGCTGAACGGAGGAGCGAAACCTGCCCGAAGCAATCAAGCGCGGATCGCGCAAGACGGGTGAAACGGCGCCGTCGCGCGCCGCCGTCCGTCAGAAGGCCGCCGCTGGGCTGACCGCCGCCCAAGCCGCCGACATCGCCCTCAAGGCGCTCGACGACGACAAGGCCGAGGACATCGTCACCATCGACATCAAGGGCAAATCCTCCATAGCCGACACGCTGATCGTGGCCAGCGGGCGATCGCAGCGGCATGTGGCGGCGCTGGCGGATCACCTGCTGCAGAAACTCAAGGACGCGGGCGCGGCCTATCTGAAGGTCGAGGGCCTGCCGCATGCGGACTGGGTGCTGGTCGACGCCGGGGACGTGATCGTGCACCTGTTCAGGCCGGAAGTCCGCAGCTTTTACAATATCGAGCGGATATGGACGCCGGCGGAGCCGGCGCGCGCCGCGCAAGCCTAAGCGAGGCGCCGCAGCGCTTGAGGTCGCCCTGCGCTGAGTTCAGGCTTGGCGGATGGACATTCTCATCGTCGCGGCCGGGCGTCTTCGCGAGGGGCCGGAGACCGCGTTGACGCGTGACTATCTCGCGCGCGCCAACAGCGCCGGGCGGCGGCTCGGCCTCGCGTTCAAGCTGATCGAAATCGAGGCGAAGCCCCCTGGCGACATGCGCCGGGAGGCGGCCGAGACGCTCAAGGCGACGCCGGAGGGGGCGGTGCGGGCGCTGCTTGACGAGCGCGGCGAATGCCTCGGCTCGCGAGCGCTGGCGGAGAAGCTCGCCGCTTGGCGCGATCAGGGACGACCAGCCCTCGCCTTCTGGATCGGCGGAGCGGACGGGGCGGCGCAGACGCTCAAGGATCAAGCCGATCTCAAGCTCGCGTTCGGACGGGCCACCTGGCCGCACCGGCTGGTGCGGGCGATGCTGGCCGAGCAGCTTTACCGGGCCTCCACGATTTTGGGGCAGTCTCCCTATCATCGAGATTAACCGCCGGGGCGGAGACCCTGGGGAGAGTTGGGTCATGGCGGCACGCGCATCGCGCGTGGGCTGGGCGGTCGCGTTCGCGGCGGCCCTGCTTACGGTTCCAGCATCAGCGCAGACGCGGCGAACGGCCCAGCAGGTCGAGCGCGCGCGCGCGGACGCCGCCCTAGAGGCGCAGCGCGCGCGTGACGCCGCCGACGCCGCGCAGACCCAAATCGCCGCCCTCGATCAGAAAATCGCCGACGCGAGCGCCCGTGCGCTCCAGGCCCGGAGCGCAAGCCTCGACGGCAAAGCGCAGCGATTGGCGGCGGAGCTTGACCGCGAGGCGCTCGAAGCCGCGCAGGCCCGCACCCGGCGCGCCGTCGAGGACGTGGTGATCGCCGCCATTTTCGCGGAACGCGCGAACCGCTCTCCGTTCAGCCGCGGGCGCGCCTCCAGCCGCGCGGAGGCGCTGGCGCGGGCGCTGGGCCCGACCCTGGCGGCCCATGCGCGCCAGCAAAGCGC
>JACAEE010000166.1 GCA_013389015.1 Hydrogenophilaceae bacterium
CGCGACCGCGGCGAAGTGCGCGACGACGCGCGCGCCGTGTTCGCCCAAGCCGCCGCCGCCGATCCCGCCGCGTTCGAGCCGCCCTTCTATCTGGCGCTCGCCGCCTATCAGCGCGGCGATGCGCGCACGGCGCGCGCGCTGTGGCTGCGCGCGCGCGAACTGATGGCGCCGGACAATCCCCGCCGCGCGATGATCGACAGGATGCTGGAGGAGCTATGAGGCGCCGCTCGCAACGTCTGATCGTGATCGGCGTCGTCGGCGCAATGCTGGCGCTCGCGGCCGGCCTCATCCTGTTCGGCCTGCGCGATTCCATCGTTTCGTTCTACACGCCCTCCGAACTGGCGCAAAAGGCGTCGCCGGGCGAACGGGTGCGCATCGGCGGCCTGGTGGAGGACGGCAGCGTCGCGCGCGCAGAGGACGGCGCGCTCCTGTTCACGGTCATTGATGCGCAAGGCGGGCGCCTGCGCATCCGCTTTCAGGGCGAGCCGCCCAATCTCTTCCGGGTCAACAGCGGCATCGTCATCGAGGCCGTCTATCAGCCCGGCGAGACGCAGACGGCGACAAGCCTCATGGCGCGCCATGACGAAAACTACGTGCCGCGCGAAGTGCAGGAAGCCCTCAAGGAGCGCGGCGAATGGAAGGGCGATCGATGATCGCCGAACTCGGCGCCTTCCTCGCGATCCTGGGGCTCGTCGCCAGCCTGCTCCAGGGCGTGTGCGGCCTTTATGGCGGCCATCGCGGCGATGTGCGCTGGGGAGCGGCCGGCGCCGCTTGCGCGCAGATCGCGGCCGCGTCGCTCGCGCTCGCCTTCGCCGCGCTCATCGCGGCGTTCGTGCGCTCGGACTTCTCCCTCGCCGTCGTCGCCGCCAATTCGCACACGGACAAGCCGCTGCTCTATCGCATCGCCGGCGCCTGGGGAAATCACGAGGGCTCGATGCTGCTCTGGTGCTTCGTCTCGGCATTGTTCGGGTTCGCGATGGCGCAGGCGCGCGGCGCCATGGACCTCGGGCTTTGGGCGCGCGCGATCGGGACTCAGGGCGCAGTGACGGCCGGCGCCCTCATCTACACGCTCGCGCTTTCCAATCCGTTCGCGCGGCTCGATCCCGCGCCCTATCAGGGCGCGAGCCTCAATCCGCTGCTGCAGGATCCGGCGCTCGCGGCGCATCCGCCGATGCTCTATCTCGGCTATGTCGGCCTCTCGGCCCCGTTTTCGCTTGCGGTGGCGGCGCTGCTTCAAGGCAAGGCCGATCAGCATTGGGCGCGCAGCTTGCGGCCCTGGACGCTGCTGTCTTGGACCTTCCTCACCGGCGGCATCGCGCTCGGCGCCTATTGGGCCTATTACGAACTCGGCTGGGGCGGCTGGTGGTTCTGGGACCCTGTCGAAAACGCGAGCTTCATGCCCTGGCTCGCCGCGTGCGCGCTGGTGCATTCCGCGATCGTCACCGAGCGGCGCGGCTCGCTTGCGGGCTGGACGATCCTGCTCGCCATCGGCGGTTTCGCGCTGGCGCTGCTTGGGACCTTTCTCGTGCGTTCGGGCGTGCTGACGAGCGTGCACACGTTCGCGCTCGATCCTGCGCGCGGCGCCGCCGTGCTCGTGCTGCTGGCGCTGACGGTCGGCGCCGGGCTCGCCCTTTACGCGCTGCGCGCGCCGCGCCTGGCGCAGCCGACCGGCTTTGCGCCGGTGAGCCGGGAAGGCGCGCTGGTGCTCAACAATCTGGGCTTCGCCGTCGCCGCCGGCATTGTGCTTGTCGGCACGCTCTATCCGCTGGCGGTGGAGGCGCTGACGGGGCGGCTCGTCTCCGTCGGCCCGCCCTTCTTCAATCTCTACTTCACGCCGTTCATGGCGGCGCTCTTCCTCCTCTTGCCGGCGGCGCCCCTGATGACATGGCGCATGGCGGACCTGGGCGCTGCGCTGAAGCCGCTGCTGCCGGCCGCGCTTGCGTCGCTGGCCGCAGCCGCGCTCGTCATTGCGACGGCGCACGGCAAGGCGCTCGCCGCGATCGGCGTCGGCGTCGGCGCTTGGCTGGTTCTCGGCACGCTGACTTATTTGTGGGTGCGCTGGGGCCGCGGCGGGGCCCGTACGCTCCCGCGCCTAGCCGCCTTGCCGCTCGCTGTCTGGGCGCTGGTCGCGGCGCATGGCGGGGCCGGCGTCTTCGCCGTCGGCGCGGCCGTGGAGACGAGCTTCCGCGCCGAGAGCACGGCGGCGCTGCAGCCGGGTCAAAGCGTCGTATTCGCCGGCGCGACCGTGACCCTGGTCGAGGTGCTTGACGTGCGCGGACCAAACTACCGCGCTGCGCGCGCCGAACTCCGCATCGAGCGCGGCGGGCGCGCGCGCACGCTCAGCGCCGAGCGGCGCTATTACGACGCCGGCGGCGCGCCGACGACCGAAGTCGCCATCCTGCCGACGCTGCTGGACGATCTCTATGTCGCGCTCGGCGAACCCGCCGAAGGCGATGCGCATGCGCGCTGGATCGTGCGCCTCTACCACAACCCGTTCGTGCGCTTGATATTCATCGGGGCGGGCCTTGTGGCGCTCGGCGGCGCGTTGGGGCTGGCCGCGCTCGCGCGCCGGCGCGCCGTCGGCGCGGTTCCTGCGGGCGCAGCCGCATGAAAGCGCTGATTCTCGCCGCCGCGCTGGTCGCGCCCCTCGACGATCCGGGCCAGGAGGCGCGCGCGCGGGCGCTGGAGAATGAGATCCGTTGCGTCGTGTGCCAGAATGAGCCGATCTCGCAATCCACAGCCGACATGGCCACCGACATGCGTCGCCTGGTGCGCGAACGCATCGCCGCCGGCGAGAGCGACGCCGAGATCCGCGCCTTCTTCAAGGCGCGCTATGGGGACTTCGTGCTGCTGCGCCCCGGCGCCGATCCTGCGTTCTGGGGGCTGTGGGCTGCTCCGTTCGTCCTTCTCCTGGCCGGCCTCGCCGCGCTGTTCGCGCTGCGCCGAGGCGCCGCGCCGCTCGCGCCGGAGCCGGACGACCGCTAGGGCGCAGAGCCGCGCAAGGCGGGCTTGAGCCCTCCGATCGAACCCCCAATTTAGCGACGCCCTGTCGCGAAAAACGATCGCAACTTCGCCATGAACCGCCGATAATGGCGCAGGCGAAGATCGAAACCTCCGGCGCCGGCGCGGCCGCGCGTGCGGGCGTGATCGGCCTGCGAGGCCTCTTAAGTCTGATGCGGGATTGATGAATTCATGTCTGAAAGCCCCAATGCCCAGTTCGTGAAGCGCGTTTTCGTCGCCGGCGGCGCTTCGCTGGCGATCCTGGCGGGCGCCATCGGCGCGCACGGTTTCATTCCCCGGGAAGCGGGCGCCCAGGAGATTCAGGCCCCCGCGATCGCCGCGCCAGGCGGCGCGCCCGGCAGCTTCGCCGATCTGATCGAGCGCGTGCGCCCGGCGGTGGTGTCGATCCAGGTGCGCCAGCGCCCCAGCGCCCAGCGCAATGTCCCATCCTTCGACGGTCTGCCGCCCGGCTTCGAGGACTATTTCCGCGGCCCCGGCCGCAACCCGAATGAGAGCCCGACCGCGCTGGGCTCCGGCTTCTTCATCAGCGAAGACGGAACCCTCGTCACCAACAATCACGTCATTGAGGGGGCCGAGCAGATCACGGTGCACCTGAGCGACGGCCGCGAGCTGCGCGCCGAGATCATCGGCGCCGATGTGCCCACGGATCTGGCGGTTCTGCGCGTCCAAGGCGGCGGGCGGTTTCCCTATGTGAGCCTTGATCCGAACGCCAATCCGCGCGTCGGCGATTGGGTGGTGGCGGTCGGCAATCCTTTCGGCCTCGACGGCACCGCGACCGCCGGCATCATCTCGGCCACCGGGCGGCGCGATTTCGGCTCGTCCTATGTCGACTTCCTGCAGATCGACGCGCCGATCAACCGCGGCAATTCCGGCGGTCCGACTTTCGATCTGCGCGGCCGGGTCATCGGCGTGAACTCGGCCATCTTCTCCCCCACCGGCGGCAATGTCGGCATCGGCTTCGCCATTCCCGCCGACACCGCCGCGCGCGTGATCGAGCAATTGCTCGACCGCGGCCGCGTCTCGCGCGGCTGGCTTGGCGTCACCGTGCAGCCGCTTGATCAGGACATCGCCCGCAGCCTTGGCCTTGAGGACGACGACGGCGCGCTCGTCGCGGCCGTCGTGCCCGACAGCCCCGCCGCGCGCGCGGGCTTGCAGCAGGGCGACGTCATTCTGACGATGGACGGCCAGCGCATCGAGGATTCCCGCCATCTGACGCAGCGCATCGGCGCCACCGGCGTCGGCGCGAACATCCGCCTCGGGATCCAGCGCAACCGCCGGCCCATGAACATCAACGTGCGCATCGCCGAACGGCCGTCCGAGGAGGTCGTCGCCAACGCATTGCCGCGTGCGACGCCGCCTGCGGCCACGCCGGAATCGGCGACGCCGGAGGTCGCGCAGAGCGCGCTCGGCCTCGCAGTGCGCCCGCTCACCGAACAGGACCGCGCGCGACTCTCGCTGCAGAGCCCATCGGGCCTCGTGGTGCTCTCGGTGACCCCCAATTCCGACCTCGCGCGCAAGCGCGTGCAGCCGGGCGACGTGATCGTGGAGGCCGACGGCCAAAGCGTGCGCGACCTCGCGCAGTTCGAGGCTGCGGTCACGGAAGCGCGGCGTGAAGGACGACCGCTCCTACTTCGCATCGAGGGCCGTGGCGGCGGGCGATTCATCGCCGCCGACACGTCGGGGGGATGAGGGCCGAGCATGCGGGTATTGTTGGTAGAGGATGACAAGGACATGGCCGCCCATCTGCGGCGGTCGTTGGAGGACGAGGGACACGACGTCGAGTTGGTGGAGGACGGCGCAGTCGCAGAGGACCGCGCACGCGCGCGCGCCTATGACGTGATCATCCTCGATCGGATGCTGCCCAAGAAGAGCGGGGCCGACGTCGTTCTCGCCTTGCGCGAAAGCGGCGTCACCACGCCGGTGATCATGGTGTCGGCGCTGCGCGAAGTCGCTCAGAAGGTCGAAGGCCTCGACGCCGGCGCCGACGACTACCTCGGCAAGCCTTTCGCAACCGAAGAATTGCTCGCCCGCGTGCGCGCGTTGCATAAAGGCCGCGAGATGGCGGTCTCCGAGCACACAAGGCTGACCGTCGCCGACCTTGAGATGGATCTCCTCGCCCGCACGGTGCATCGCGGCGGCAAGAAGATCGATCTGCAGCCGCGCGAGTTCCGCCTGCTCGAATATCTGATGCGCAACGCCGGCCAGACGGTGACGCGCAAGATGCTGCTGGAGAACGTGTGGGACTATCACTTCGATCCGCAAACGAACGTGATCGACGTCCACATTTCGCGCCTGCGATCCAAGATCGACAAAGACTATTCGGCCAGCCTCCTGCACACGGTTCGTGGCTCAGGCTATCGCCTGGAGGCATGAGGCCGAGCCTCGGCGCGCTTGCGGGGACGACGACGTTTCGTCTGGTGGCCATCACGGCCGCCGCGGTCATCCTGATCCTGATGGCCGCGCTTGCGGGGGTCTATGTCTCCACGGTCGGCCGGGCCCAGGCCGACGCCGACGCCGCAGCGAAGCTCGAATGGGAATCGCTTGAGAGCGTCTACGCCGAGCGGGGGATCGCGGCGTTGCGCGCCGAAGTCGTGGAGCGGTCCGCGCGCCAGTCGGACATGTTGTTTGCGCTCATCGACGTCTCGGGCGAGACCCTCTACAAGGACTTCGAGCCCATTCCGCGGGTGCCGGGCGAGGACTGGCGCCCGATCAACGGCCCGATCCGCCGCATCCTGGAGAACGGCCGGGTGGTCGAGAGCGTCGGCCGCGGCCGCGCCGGACGCCTGATCGGGGGGCCCGTGCTCGTTGTCGTACGCGACTTCGGCGTCGTCGCACGGATCTATTCGAGCCTGATGGGCGGGCTCTTCTTCATCGGATTCTTCGGCGTTTTCGGCGCCATCGCCGCCGGCCTGTTCGCCAGCCAATTCGCCGCCAGGCGCGCCGACCTCCTCTCGCGCACCGCGCAGGAAGTGAAGTCGGGCGACCTCGCCAAGCGCGTGCCGATGAGCCGCCCGACGCCGCCTGCGGGCGACGAGTTCGACAAGCTCGATCGCGACATCAATGAGATGCTCGACGAGATCGCCCGCCTGGTCGAGGCCACGCGCACGGCCGGGGATTCCATCGCCCATGACCTGCGCTCGCCGCTCATGCGCCTGAGGCAGAGTCTCGAGGCCGCGGCGCAGGCGGCGCCGGGATCGCCGGACGCCAGCGCCAGCCTCGCCAAGGCGGTGGAGGAGTCCGACAAGCTCCTCGACATGTTCAACGCCATCATCAGCGTGATGCGCATCGATTCCTTCGCCGCATCGAGCTTCAAGACAGTCGACATCACCGCGCTCGCGAACGATCTGGCGGAATTCTACGCGCCTGTGGCCGAGGATCGCGCGATCGCGCTGCGCGCCCGCATCGAAGCGGGGCTCTCCTATCGCGGCGTGCCCGAAGTGCTCACCCAGGCGCTCGTGAATCTGCTGGAGAACGCGATCAACTACACGCAGGAGGGCGGCGAGATCGAGCTGCGCGCCGAAATGCGCCCGGACGGGCAGTTGGAGCTGGCCGTGCTCGACAACGGTCCGGGCGTTCCCGAGAAGGATCGCGATCGCGTCGTTCAGCGTTTCGTGCGGCTCGACAATTCGCGGTCGACGCCGGGCTCGGGGCTCGGCCTCAGCCTTGTCGCGGCGGTGGCGCGTCTCCACCGCGGCGTGCTTTCATTGGGCGATGGACTGGGCGATTCAGCGCGTCCCGGATTGCGCGCCGCGCTGATCCTTCCAGCCGCCCCATGAGTCCGGAGATCCCGTGATCGCACCAGCGCGCGCGCCGCCCGAGACGACGAGCACGCCCGCCGATCGCATCGATCGGGCTTCGCCGTGGCGCGGGGCCG
>JACAEE010000154.1 GCA_013389015.1 Hydrogenophilaceae bacterium
CCTCCGGCCCGCATGCCGGCTGGAAGCCGGCGGTCCCCCGCGGAGAATTCGCACCCAATGGCGTGCGCGTCCTGAGACACGGAGGCCGACGCTTATCCAAGGATGGTCGGTTCCGGCTCCCGGCGCGCCACGCCGATGGGGTCTGCGTCGCGGTTCCGGCGCGCCCCTAGCATGTCCGATTTCGGCGAGACGGGGAGGGCGGTTCGCTCCATATTCTCCCCATGACGCTCGACGAGACCACCTGCCACGGCGCGGTAGAAGCCAAGGACCGGCGCTATGACGGCCTCTTCTTCATCGGCGTGACCTCCACCGGCGTCTATTGCCGCTGCGTCTGCCCGGCGCGCACGCCCAAACGCGAGAACCGCACCTTCCACCTCTCCGCCGCCGCGGCCGAAAAGGCGGGCTTCCGCCCCTGCCTGCTCTGCCGCCCCGAACTCGCCCCGGGCGCGGCCCCCATCGACGCCGCCGCGCGCCTCGCCCATGACGCTGTCAAGCGCATCGAGGCCGGCGCGCTCGAAGAGCAGGGGCTGGAGGATCTGGCCGCCGATCTCGGCGTCACCGATCGCCATCTGCGTCGCGTCATGCTCAAGACGTTCGGCGCAGCGCCGGTCGAGATCGCGCAAACGCATCGCCTGCTCACCGCCAAGCGTCTGCTCAAGGAGACCGACCTCTCGATGACGCAGATCGCGTTCGCGTCCGGCTTTCAGAGTCTGCGCCGATTCAACGCGCTCTTCCTCGAGCGCTACGGCATGGCGCCCTCGCGCGTGCGCGGCAGAGGCAAAGCGCCGGAGACATTGCGCGACAGCGGGGGCCTTGCCTTCACGCTTGCGCCGCGCGGCGCGTTCGAGGGCGCAAGCGCGCTTGCGCATCTGCAGCTGCGCCGCGCTTCCCGCGTGGAGACTCAAATCGCGCCGCTAAGCTGGACGCGCACGCTGCAAGTCGGGCCGCATGCGGGATGGCTGAGGCTCGATCTGGCGGGCGCAGCGCCGAGGCTCACGCTTTCGGACGGGCTCCTGCCGGCCTTCCGCCAGATCATTTCCAACGTCCGCGGCGCGCTCGATCTCGACGCCGATCTCGATGCGATCAACGGCTTTCTCGCGCGCGATTTCGCCGCCGACATCGAGCGCGATCCGATCGTGCGCCTGCCCGGGGGGCTTGATCCGTTCGAACTCGCGGTGCGCGCCATCATCGGCCAGCAAGTCACGGTGAAGGCCGCGACGACGGTGGTTTCGCGTCTCGTTGAAAAGCTTGGCGCGCCGATCGAAACCGATGTCGCGGGGCTTGATCGCCTGTTCCCGAGCGCTGCGCGCATCGCCGATTCCGGCAAGGACGCGATCGCCGCGCTCGGCATGCCCGGCGCGCGTGCTGAAACGCTGATCCGTCTCGCGCGCGCCTTCGCCGACGGCAAGCTGAAGCTTGCGCGCGGCGCCGTCGCCGCAGGGCGCGAAGGGCTGGCTGCTATTCCAGGCGTCGGCCCGTGGACGATCGAATATGTCGCGCTGCGCGGCCTGGGCGATCCCGACGCCTTCCCGCTCGGCGACAGCGCGTTGCGCGCCGCTTACGACGGCGATCTCGCGCGCGCACACGAACGCTGGCGCCCCTGGCGCGCCTACGCCGCAGCCCGCCTGTGGCGCCGGCCGATCAGACCGAAGGAAAGGCTCACGTGATGAACGTCATCGTGCACGACTCGCCCGTCGGGCCGCTCACGCTCAAGAGCGACGGCGAAAAGTTGATCTCGATCTGGTTCGAGAAAGATAAGCGCGACGCTTCGCGTCCGCGCGCATCGGGCGTGCGCGATCCGATCCTCGATCAGACGCGCCGCGAACTCGATCAATATTTCGCCGGCAAGCGCAAGAGCTTCGAGGTGAGGTTCGGTCCAGGCGAAGGCACCGCGTTCCAGCGCGCGGTGTGGAAGGCGCTCACCCGCATCCCCTATGGCGCGACGGTCTCCTACGGCCACATCGCCAAGGCGATCGGCATGCCCAAGGCGATGCGCGCCGTCGGCGCCGCCAACGGCCAGAACCCGATCCCGATCATCGTGCCCTGCCACCGCGTGATCGGCGCGAACGGATCGCTCACCGGCTTCGGCGGCGGGCTCGACCGCAAGCGCTATCTCCTCTCCCTGGAGCGCGGGGAAGCGCCCTTGCTCTAGGCGCGCGCGCCGCTTACCACCGCGCGCATGGCCGATCTTCTCACTGTCGCGCGCGACGGCCCAATCGTCACGCTCACCATCAACCGCCCGGAATCCATGAACGCGCTGGGCGAAGCCGGCGACGGCGCCGCTTTCGAGGCCGCTTGTGGCGCGATCAACGCCGACGCCAGCATCCGCTGCGCGATCCTCACCGGCGCCGGACGCGCCTTCTCCGCCGGCGGCAACGTGAAGGCGATGCAGGAGCGCGCCGGCGCCTTTCAGGGCTCGCCGGCCGTCATTCGTGAATCCTATCGCGGCAATATCCACCGCATCGTGCGTTCGCTTTATTTCCTTGAGGTTCCGCTCATCGCCGCGGTGAACGGCCCGGCCATCGGGCTGGGCTGCGACGTCGCCTGCATGGCCGACATCCGCATCGCCGCCGACACCGCTAAATTCGGCGTCACGTTCCTCAAGCTCGGCCTCATCCCCGGCGATGGCGGGGCGTGGCTCCTGCCGCGCACGATCGGCATGAGCCGCGCCAGTGAACTTCTGTTCACGGGCGAGGTGGTGGACGCCCTTACCGCCGAACGGTGGGGCCTTGTGTCGCGCGTCGTCGGCGCGGAGGCCCTGGCTGCGGAAACCCACGCGCTCGCCCTCAAAATCGCCGCACAGCCGCCCCAAGCCCTGCGCCTTGCAAAGACATTGCTGCGTCAGGGCCAGACGACGACGTACGACACGCTCTTGGAGCTTTCCGCCGCCGGGCAGGCGCTCATGCACCACACCCGGGATCACGCGGAGGGCGTGTCGGCGCTGATCGAGAAGCGCCCGGCGCAGTTCACGGGAGAATAGGCATGATCCGACCGCTAGTGTGCGCTGCGCTTCTCTTCGCAGCCGCCGCGTGCGAGCGCGCGCAGAACCAGGCCGAGGCGCCGTCCCCCGACGCGCCTCCAGTAGCGGCCGCCTGCAACGACGTAGCGGTCAACCCGGCCGTGTCGGTGGCGCCGGGACCGTCGGTCGCTGCGGCGTCGGATGAAGGCCTGCTCGGCGGCCCGATCGCGCCGGGAACCTATGATCTGGTGCGCGTGGAGCAACGCAACGGCGCCGCCGATTGGACCGAACAGACCTGGCGCAGCCTTCGCGTCGCCGACAGCGAGGCCGGCCAGACGCTCGACTTCGTCACCGCGCGCGGCTCGGCGAGCGCCGCGCCCGAGCGCTTCAGCGCCCGCCTGCGCGAAGAGCCAGGCGCGCTCATCTTCACCTGCGGCCGCACCGGCGAGGCGGCGACGTCCTGGGCGGTCTCGCGCAGCGGCCTGCAGATCGAACTGCCGGCGGAGACCGGCGCGGGCGTGACGCTGCACATCTTCCAGCGGCGTTCGAACTGAACGCTTTCTGATTTCAACGGAGGGACAAACCATGCGCCGTTCGCACATCCTCGCCACGCTCGCGATCTCGGCCTTCGCCGTCGCATCCTGCGCTTCGGCGCCTTCGGCGCCGACCTCGGCGCGCTCCACCGGGTCGTGGACGTTCAGCTACGATTCCGCCACCGG
Organism: Hydrogenophilaceae bacterium; assembly: GCA_013389015.1. Lineage (GTDB taxonomy): Bacteria > Pseudomonadota > Alphaproteobacteria > Caulobacterales > Aquidulcibacteraceae > CADEEL01. The sequence goes on from JACAEE010000154.1 coordinate 3,679, forward strand.
CCTCTCGACTGCGGAACAGCGCGACGCGGACGGCTCGGTCAGCGCGCGCGTCACCTGTCAGACGCCTTCTGGCGACATGATGGTCACGGATTACCGACTGGGCGGCGGGCGCGGCGAGACCCGCGCGCGCTTCACCATCGGCCAGGAGACGATTGATGTCCCTGCGACGTCCGACGGCCGCACGCTCACGGTGCGGTTGCCGCGACGTCCGCCCAATCTCGGATCCTATGCGCATCTGAGCCGCGATCCTGTCTCGATGAGCGCCGGCGGCGCCACCCATGCCTACGCCGCCGACGCGCTGGAGAAGTTCGCGCTCGTCGCCAATTCCTGCTGGCCGACCGGCAGCTGAACGCGCGCAGCGAGAGCTTCCCCGGCGGCGCCGTTGCGCGCCTCGTCGCGCCGCCTATCATGGCGCGTGGAGGAACGCGGCCATGGATCTCGCTTTCACGCCGGAGGAACTTCAGTTCCGTGACGAAGTCCGCGCTTGGATCAAGGAGAATTACGACGCCGACCTGAAGGCGATGATGGCGCAGTCCAAGAACGGCTATCTCGACAAGGAAGGACAGGTCCGCTGGCAGAAGAAGCTCTATGAGCGCGGCTGGATCGCGCCGGATTGGCCGGTCGAGCATGGCGGCCCGGGCTTCACCGCCGCGCAACGCTACATCTTCCAGATGGAGATGGCCGCGGCCGGAACCCCGATCGTCTCGCCGATGGGCGTGCGCATGGTCGCGCCGGTGATCATGGCGTTCGGCACTGAAGAGCAGAAGAAGCGGCACCTGCCGCCGATTCTGCGCAGCGACGTCTGGTGGTGCCAAGGCTATAGCGAGCCCGGGTCCGGCTCCGATCTCGCCTCGCTGCAGATGAAGGCCGAACGCGACGGCGATGACTACGTGCTGAACGGCTCCAAGATCTGGACCACCCACGCCCAATGGGCCGATTGGATGTTCTGCCTCGTGCGCACGAGCCAGGAGAAGAATCGCCAGGACGGCATCTCCTTCTTGCTCGTCGACATGAAGACGCCGGGGATCACGATCCGCCCGCTGCCGACTCTCGACGGCCCCCCCGAAGGCCAGCAGGAGATCAACCAGGTCTTCTTCGACAATGTCCGCGCGCCGATCGCCAACCGCATCGGCGAGGAAGGCAAAGGCTGGACCTACGCCAAATACCTGCTCGAGTTCGAGCGCGGCAACGCCTACGCGCCGGGGCTTCGCCACGCCTTGCAGAAGGCCAAACGCATCGCCAGCCTCGAAAGCCAGAACGGCGCCCGCGTGATCGACGATCCCGATTTCCGCCGCAAGCTCGCCGACACGGAGATCAAGATCGAAGCGCTGAACTACACCGAGCTGCGCGTGTTCTCCGACCGCGCCTCCGGCGAGCGCGTGGGGCCGGCCTCATCGATGCTCAAATGCGCCGGCACCGAAGCGCAGCAGGCGATCACGGAGCTCGCGCTCGAAGCCGTCGGCGGTTACGCCGCGCCGTTCGTGGAGGACACCTGGGCCGAGATCAAGGGCCGATCCAACGAGCCTCGTCCGGGTCCGGACTATGCCGGCCCCGTGGCGCCGGCCTATTTCAACTACCGCAAGGCCTCGATCTATGCGGGCTCGAACGAGATCCAGCGCAACATCATGGCGAAGCTGGTTCTGGGGCTTTGAGTTCAGTCCGCGGCAGCGCCAGCGCGCAGGCGGCGAGCGCGAGGATCGCGATGCTCGCCGTACGCGACGCGCCGGGCGCGGCTGCAAGATCAATGAGCGCGAGCTTGACCAGGATCGCGGCGCAGAGCGCGGCAGCCAAGGTGCGTTCGCTGATGTCCAACCATGTCCGCCCCGCCCGCAGGCCGATCGCGGCGGCGAACGCCATCAGCGAGAGCGTCAGGTTCGCTGCATCGACGAGGCCGCGGGGAGAGAGATCCGGTCCACTGAAAGCGCGTCGCGCTTCCAGCACAGCCCAAAGGCCGCCGAGCAGTCCGGCGAACGCCAGCGCAATGACGTAGCTGCGCGTCCAGCGACGGCGATGCGCGCCCCATGCGAGCGCGCCGATCAGCGCGGCCGGCGCCGCATAGCCGATGGCGAGCGTGTTGAGCAGGGGCAGGCCTTGCGCCGCCGTCGGCCACACGCCCCACCACGGATTCATCACCGCGGCCAGCGCCGCGATCGCGCCAAGGCCGGCGAGCGCGCACAGGAGCGCGGCGAAGAAGCGCCGCACATAGAACGCGCCGCGCTCTTCGCGATGGAAGAGCAGCAGCGCCGCGCCGCACCAGAGCGCGACATGCGCGCCGGCTTCGGCGAAGCCCATGAACATCATGCCCGGCGTCTGCGCCGCGGCGATCCAGCGCAGCGCCATAAACAGCGCAACGATTCCGACCGTGAGCGCGGCGGCTTCGAGAAACGCCGCCGTCCACGGCGCGCGCGGCGCGAACACGAGCGCTGCAAGCCCGATCAGGATCGCCGGCGCCGCCAGCCCAGCCGCGATCAGAATCGCCGCGTCAGTCCCGCGGGCGCCGATCAGCAGCAGCAGCGTCACGTCGAACGCGCATACGCCTGCGGCGCAGGCGACGATCAGCGCGCCGACGGACCACGCCGGCGAAGGCGCGCGCGTGTTCACGGCGGCGAAAGCGATCGCGCACGCCGCCAGCGGCGCCGCCGCCCAGAGCACGCCCAGTAGAGTCGTCAAAGCCAGGACAAGGCAGGTTGCGATCGACAAGGCCGGCGGCGCGATCGCCAAGCCGAACGCGCCGACGCCGCCCAGCCGGCGCGCGCCGTAGGCCAGCACCGCGCTCTGCGTCGCCGCTGCGAGAATGAACGCGAACGCCGCGAAGCTCTCCATGCCGACGCTTTGACCGAGCAGCACGCCCACCGCGAACGGCGCGGCGACCGCGCCTGTCGTCGCCGGCACGATCGCCTCGCGCCCGCGCACGGGCAGCGTGAACGCCTCGATCGCGAGATAGAGCGCCGCCGCAAGCACCGCGGCCGGCGTCAGCCAGACCGGCGCGGTCGATTGACCGCTCAGCGCATAGAGGCCGAGGCACGCGACCAGCCAGGAGAGCGCGAGCGCTGGTTCGAGCGTGCGGTAGATCGCGCCGCTCAGCGCCGCAGCCCCGATGAGCGCGGCCAGACACGCCCCATATGCGGAGGCGGCGCCGAGCATCAGACAGGCGAGCCCGAGCATCGCGCTCATCGCTGCGAACAGAGCCAGCCCCGCGACAAGATGGCGGCGCATATGGACCACGCCCGCAGCGCCGCACGCCGCGAGCAGCGCCGCGAACCACACATTGTCCGCCTCCGGACGTTGTGTGAAGAGCGCGATCGCGCCCCACAAGCTCGCGGCGGCGGCGCCGAGCCAGGAGGCGGGCCGCCAGTCGAGACGTTCGGCGAGGATGAGGAATCCGATCGTCGCCGCCGTCGCCAGCCACATCATCGCCGCCGGCGTCGGCCCGGAGAGCGCAAGGGCGGCGGCAGGCGACAAGAACGCCGCCGCCATGGCGAGATGCAGCGGCTTGGGCCGCCGGATCGCCTCGGGCAGGGAAAGACGCCGCAGCGGCGCGTCGACGACCTCGGTCAGCAGCAGCGGCTCTTCCGCATCCGCGCCCGCGGGCGGCGCAGGCCGATCGAGGGTCTCCAGATCGGCTGCGATGGAGCGCGCCGCGCCCGCGTGCGCGCGCGCCCGCGCAAACAGCGCCGCGCTCGCAGCGACGAGCCCGAGCGCAAGCAACGTCCAGATCAAGCCCGGCAAGGCTTCTTTCCCGCGGCGGCGTTCATCGCCGCCAGCATAGCTTCGGGCCCGCCTCGCGCACGCGCGAATTCGCTGCCCGGCATGCCCCAGAAGCGCGAGACGGCCTCAGCCGCCGAGGCGGCGGAATATCTTGGCGCCCTGTTCGCCGCCGGTGACGTAGGCCTTCTGATCGGCGGGGTCAGTAATCCTGTCCCAGGCGTCGCGAACGGCTTCGGCGCCGCCTTCGGGGATGTAGGCCCCTTCGGTCTCGTAGATCCGCGCCACCGAGAACACGCCCGCGCCCGCGGTGAGCACCACGCCCGTCGGCGCCTCTTCGCTCACCAGATAGACGACGCCCGGCGTCACCAGTTCAGGCTTCAGTTTCTCCAACACCGCCTCGGGCATCAGGCCCTCGGTCATCCGCGTCGCCGCCACCGGCGAGATCGCGTTGACGCGGATGTTGTTCTTCTGGCCCTCGATCTTGAGCGTGTTCATGAGCCCGACGAGGCCGAGCTTGGCTGCGCCATAATTGGCTTGGCCGAAATTGCCGTAGAGGCCGGTCGAGGAGGTGGTGACGACGATGCGGCCGTAATTCTGCTCCTTCATGATGTCCCAGGCCGCCTTGATCGGCTTGACGCTGCCCATCACGTGCACGTTCAGCACCGCTTCGAAATCGGCGATCTCCATCTTGGAGAAGCTCTTGTCGCGGAGGATGCCGGCGTTCGCGATCAGGATGTCGATGCGCCCCCACTGATCCATCGTCTGCTTGATCATGTTGGCGACGCCGGCGTCATCGGTCACCGAAGAGCCGTTGGCGATGGCTTCCCCGCCGGCGGCCTTGATCTGCGCGACGACGCGCTCGGCCGCGGCGGACGAGCCGCCCGAGCCGTCGACGCTGCCGCCGAGATCGTTGACGACCACCTTCGCGCCGCGCCGCGCCAGCTCGAGCGCATGCTGCTCGCCCAGGCCCCCGCCGGCGCCGGTGACGATGGCGACTTTGCCGTCAAAACGGATGTCAGACATGAACTCTTCCCTCGATGTCAGCCGTGAAATTTCGCGCGCTGTGATGGCCCTGCGCGGCTGAACCCGTCAAGCCGGTGACCCTGCGCCCATTCGATGCTACGCCCCGCCGATCGGAAGGCGGGGAAGCCATGGCCGACGTGTTCGTCTCCTACAAACGCGAAGACAAGGCCCGCGTCGCCGCCATCGCCGCCGGCCTGGAAGCGGAGGGCTTCTCGGTCTGGTGGGACCCCGGGATTCCGCTCGGCGAAAGCTACGCCGCCTCGATCCGCCGCGAACTCGACGCGGCCACGACCGTGCTGGCGGTCTGGTCGACGGTCTCGGTGCACTCCACATGGGTCCAGGAAGAGGCCACCCTCGCGGTCTCCGCGGAAGGCCGCCGCGCCGCGCAGGCGGCGGGCGCCCACGTCTTCGTCTGGGATCTGCCGTCGCGCCGGATCATCGGCCGGGTCGAGACCGGCGAGAGCGGGACCTATCTCGCGTTCACGCCGGACGGCCGGCGGCTCTTGGCCGCCACCGCCGAGGGCGAGGCCGGCATGTACGATCCGCCCGCGCCCTGAGCCGGCGCGCTTGGCCGCGCAGCGCCCCTGTTGTGCAACGCAGGCCCCCCGGTCTAGCGTCCCGCGGCGCGGGAGGGCGGATTGATCTACACGCTGGAGAATGCACGGCCGCTGGCGGCCATCGTGCTCATTGTGCTGATCGCCTGGCTGTTCTCGGAGAACAAGCGGCGGTTCCCGCTGCTGCTGACCTTGGGCGCGATCGTGGTGCAAGTCGCGTTCGTGCTGCTGCTGTTCGCGATGCCGAACTCGCAGGCCGCGCTTGAAGGCGTCAACGCAGCCGTCAACGGGCTTGCTTCCGCCTCCGACAAGGGCGCGCAATTCGTGTTCGGCTATCTGAGTTCGTCGGACGCGACGCAGTATCCGGCCGCCGGGGCCGATCCCGATCGGCTCTTCATCTTCGGCTTCCGCGTTTTGCCGCTCATCCTGGTGATCTCGGCGCTTTCGGCGCTGCTGTGGCACTGGGGGATTCTGAAATGGATCACCCGCGGCTTCGGCCTCCTGTTCGAGAAGACGATGCAGCTCGGCGGCGCGTCCGCGCTCGCCGCCGCCGTCAACATCTTCGTCGGCATGGTGGAAAGCCCGATCGTCATCCGCGCCTATCTCGACAAGCTCACCCGCGCCGAGCTCTTCCTGATGATGGTCGTGGGCCTCGCCACCGTCGCCGGCTCCACCATGGTCGCCTACGCCGTGATCCTGCAGCCGGTGCTGCCCAACGCCGCCGGCCACGTGCTCGTCGCCTCGATCATCTCGGCGCCGGCGGGAATCCTTCTTGCACGGATCATGATTCCCGAGGAGGGCCCGCGCACGCATTACGACTACGCCTCCGACCTCAAATATGAGAGTTCGATGGACGCCGTCACGACCGGGGTTCGCGACGGCGTGATGGTGGCGGTGAACGTCGCAAGCTTCCTCATCGTCTTCGTCGCGTTCGTGTGGATCGCCAACGGGCTTTTGCCGCTCATCGCCGCGCCGCTGGCGGATCTGCTCAACCCGGTTTTGCCCGCGCACCTCGACATCGATCCCTCCCGCGCGACGCTGCAGGCGATCTTCGGCCATATCTTCGCGCCGATCGCCTGGCTGATCGGCGTTCCGTGGGGCGAAGCGCAGGCGGCCGGCGGCGTGCTCGGCGTCAAGCTCTTCCTCACCGAATTCCTGGCCTTCTTCGATCTGCGCGACGTGCCGGCTGAGGCGCTGGGCGAACGCGGGCGCATGATCATGACCTACGCCATCTGCGGCTTCGCCAATGTCGCCTCGGTCGGGATCATGACCGGGGGCATGACGGCGCTGATGCCCGAGCGGCGCCGCGAAATCCTGAGCCTCGCCTGGAAGGCGCTGCTGCCCGGCTTTATGGCGACGCTGATGACGGCTTCCGTCGTCGCCGCCTTGCCGATGGGCCTGGTGCGACCGTAGGAACAGAGTGAGAGGAGACGCGCATGAAACTGTACGTCGCGCCCTATGCGCCCAATCCGCGCCGCGTCACGATGTTCATCGCCGAAAAGGGCGTGCGCGACATCGAGCTTGTCACGCTCAACTTGCAGGAAGGCGAGCACCGCACCGAGGCGTTCCGCAAGAAATCTCCGTTCGCGCAGATCCCGACGCTTGAGCTGGATGACGGCCGCTGCCTTACCGAGAGCCGCGCCATCTGCGCCTATCTCGAGGCGCTCTATCCCGAACCCAATCTCATGGGCGCCGACGCGTTCGAGCGCGCCTGGATCGAAATGTGGGACCGGCGCATGGAGCTCATGTTCACGATGCCGCTGATGCTGTGGGTGCGTCACGGCAATCCGGTGCTGGCCGCGCTCGAGCGCAACCAGAACGCCGACGTCGCCCAGATCAACCAGGCGCAGGCCATGCGCATGGCCAAATGGCTCGACGCCGAGCTCGCCGGGCGCGACTGGGTCGCCGGCGATCGCTTCACCATCGCCGACATCACCGCCGCCTGCGGCATGGACTTCGCCAAGATGATGAAATGGCGCCCGGGGGAGGATCTCCCGCATCTCGCGCGTTGGCGCGAACGCATCGGCGAGCGCCCCGCGGGCAAGGTCGCGGCATAGCGCCGCTCTCGGCGCGCCGACGCCGTGCGGAAAACCAATCGTCGCGGCGCGCCGATGGGAGCAACCGGCGCGGGGGCGGGTTTGCTAGAGGAATCTTGAAGGCCCATATCGCCTCCCTCATTCCGGCGCTGCGACAGTGCTGCGCACTGCTGGGCCGGAATGAGGGAGAGCTTAGCTGGTGTCGGGGAGCGTAGCGGCGACGAGCTTGGCGGCGCCGACGAGGTCGGA
>JACAEE010000156.1 GCA_013389015.1 Hydrogenophilaceae bacterium
CGGAAGGGAGCGCGCATGAGCACCAGCCACGTTTGCATATGGCCCTTGATCCAGCGCGTGCGCTGCTTGCGCCATGCGGTGAAGCTGATCGGCGCCTCTTCCCACGTCGGCGGATCGATAACGTCGATCCGCCAACCGGCGCGCGCGAGGCGGTAGCCCAGATCGATGTCCTCGGTGACGTTGAGTAATTTTCGGGGTTTTTGCCGCGCTTTGCCGTTTTTCCGCGCGCGCGGCGCATGCTCTTGTCGCGCTTGCGTTTTTCCAACTAGCTCAACCCTACCGAGCCCTACCGGTCCCTATCACTCCCTCTGCAGCGAATGGGACAGGAACGGGATTTGCGGGACCCGGTGGAGCGTATCAGTTGCCAAGACCATCAAATCACAAACTCAAATTGACGCGTCGCGCGATCGAAGACTTGCAGCCCGAAGCGCGGCGCTATCGCGTTCTCGATACCGAGATCGCCGGACTTTCTATCATGGTCATGCCGTCGGGCAGAAAGACCTGGTCGGTGCGCTACACGCCTGAAGGCTCGTCTCCAACTGAAGTCGTACTGGGTGACTATCCGGGCGTGCTTCCCGAGACCGCTCGCGACTACGCAGGCAAGGTTCGCTCAGGGGCGCGCCTGGAAGGGCGTGACCTCGCCAAGGAGCGCAAGGAGGCGAGGCGGACAAACGCCATTCGGCGCGAGCGCACGGTCGACAAGGTGCTAGAAACCTACATGGCCGACGCGCAGCGGCGGATGCGGGACTGCACGATCGTCCGGCTGCAGTCGACCATCAGGCTCTATGTGACCCCGAAGTTCGGCAAGAAGAGCATTGGGCTGGTGACCCTGGAAGAGGTCCGCCGCTACGTCGAAGAGATCGAGGATTCCGGCCGGCCGGGTGCGGCAAGAAGCGCCTGCTCGGCCCTGAAGGGCCTGATGGCGTTCGCGCTTCAGCGAGGCCTGATCGAGCGCAACGTGCTGGCGGGCTATCCGGGCCCCAGCATCGCTAGCCGCGAGCGTGTCGCCACCCAGGACGAACTAAAGCTCGTTTGGTGGGGGCTTGTGGATATGGCCAAGAACCCGCATGGCCGGTCGACCGCGCAGGCATTGCAGCTGGCGCTTTTGACCCTTCAGCGGCGCGGGGAGGTGGCCGGGCTTTCGAAGTCGGAAGTCGATCTCAGCGCCAAGCGCTGGACCATCCCAGGCAGCAGAACAAAGAATATGTCGCCGCAGGTCGTCCCACTTGCGCCTCTCGCGCTGAAGATCGTGCAAGAGGGATTTGAGCACACGGGAACCGACCAGGCCTTCGCCGGAAGGAAGCGTCAGATTGCGTCGACCGGCCACGCTCTTACTCGCGGCTTCATTCGTTTGCGCGAAGATGTTGGGGCGGGTGACCTCACCGTACACGACCTTCGCCGTACCGGTGCGACGATGATGGCGGAGATAGGAATTTCGGGCGATGTCATCAGCCGCATCCTAAACCACACGCCGCCCGGTCCGCAGGTGACGAAGATCTACAACCGCTTCGATTACGAGCCGCAAAAGCGCGAGGCGTTGGAACGGTGGGAGAACCACCTGATGAACATCGTTCGCAAGCAACCAAAACGGGGCAACCTCGATGCCGAAGTTCGCTGAGGAGGCACAAATCCACGCGCCAGAGGCGCGGGACCATCCGCAGCCTCCGTGGTCCAACCGATGGGCGCCGAGCTGTTCCGGATAGCAGCGCTGGGCCCGTTGGCGTCTCAGGCGGCTTTGGAGTTCTTGAACCAGCGGAAGCGATAAGGGATGAGGGCGATCCCGGCGATCACCGAGAAGAGCGTCAGCCACGCGACGATGACGATCAGCGGGTGGTTGAAGTCTTCGTGGTTCTCCCAGTCCATGATGTGCAGCGCCCACAGCGTGTCGTAGATGCGCCAGAGATCGGAGCGCCGTCCGGTCACCGCGCCAGTATTGTCGGCGACATAAACTGCCATGCCGTGCTCGGCAAAACGCACGCGCCAGGCCGGCAGCAGGCCGTGATATTCCGGCACGTGTTCCGTGATGCGTTCGACCGCGGTCGGTTCAGAATCGAGCGCGATATGGCCGCGTGCAATCTCAACTGCGCGCTCGCGTGAGATTGGCGAGATCGGCTGCAGCGTGGCCGCGTCGTAGAGGACTGGGTCGCCGTCAGCGAATTCGGCCAGCACCACTTGGCCGTAAGGCCGGTTCTCGATTGTGAGCTTGACGGGCGCGGCGCCAGCGCTGTTGCGCAAGCCTGAGAAGTCGAGCGAGCCGGTTTCGATGTGCCGAGGCTCAGCGGGCCGGATCAGATGCTCGCTGCGGATCTGTTCGATTGGATAAAGGGTGAAAAAGAGTCCGCTGACGACCCAGAACACGATCTGGATGCCGATCAGTAGCGCCAGCCATTTGTGCACCAAGGATGCGATGCGCGCGATATTCATTCTGTTCCCCCGTACGCCCTAAAGATCGGGCGGCCCCGTCAGCGTCGTCGCCCAGCCTATCAGCAAGAGAGCGGTCAAAAACAAGAGCGCGTCGGCTGCCAGCGTGCGCTTGAGCCAGGCGCGTCCGCGCTCGGGCGCCTTCACGATGAGTACGGTGACGAACTGCTTGTTGAGGGCGCCGAGACCCAGAGCCAAGCTCGCTGCCGCGAGCTTGGCGAGCAGCAAGCGCCCGTAACCGCTTTCAAGAAGCGGCGTCCAGCCGCCGGCGATGCGCCAGGCGAGCCAAAGACCCGCAAGAAACAAGACCGGCATGGCGAAAACGGCGCCGGCGCTGAAACGCTCCAGCCGTCGGTGCAGCGCCTCGTCGGCAAGTGCGGTGCGCGGCCACAACGAGAGCGGCGCCGCGAGCCAGAAAGAAGCTATCAGCACATGCAGGCCGACGGCCAAAGGCGCGAGGCCCGGCGCCGCCAAGGCCTGCGTGTGTCCAGTGAGCGCGAAGCTTGCGCTGAAGCCAAGCGCTGTGAAGAGCGCAAGCCAGTGACGCTGAAAGATCCATGCGGCGAATGCCGCGAGGCAGGCCGTAGCGAGCGCAAGTGAGGGCTCAGCCTGCATGGCCCAAGTCCAGCTGAAGCTCTCGGCATCGAAAGCGCGGGGCAGGCCTCCGGCGAGTTGAGCATTGAGCAGGAGAAGCTTGAGCGCGCCGAGTACGAGGGCGCACGCGGCGACGAGCGCGGAGAATCGAATCCACGCGGCTCTTGCGCTGCGTTCAACCACGCCAAGCGCGCCATGCAGCGCCAAGCCCGAGGACAGCAAAGCCGCTGCATAGAGCGCGAGCTTGAGCGCCAGCATCAAAGGCGCGAGCGCATCCCCCGCCATAGTGCGCTAGCCGGTGATTGTGAAGCGAACTTGGCCCGGCATGGCGTGGCCGTCCCGGGCGATGGTGCGCCAGGAGAGCGTGTAGGCGCCTGGCGCGAGGCGCGGCAGCGGGATCGTATAGGAGGCCGCCATCTGGCGTGGCGGCGTGTAATCGAGCGCGACCGCCTGTCCCGCCGCATTGGTGAGCGCTACATTCGCGAGCCCGGTCGGGGCTGAGAATGTCACCGTGAACTCCGATGGCGCTGAAGTGAGCGCAGCGTTCTCGGCGATGCTCATGGCGGTGACGCTGGTGTGCGCGAGAGCGGGCGCGGCGATGGCAGCAAGCGCTATGAACGCGGCAATAGCGATGCGTTTCATGCAAAGTCTCCTTGTGACTTACTGGGGTGGGCGCGGCGCGCGCGAGGATGAGTGATAGCGAACGATGCGCCACCCGCCTTCGGTGCGGCGCAAGGCGCTGGTGGCGACACCCTGCCGCTCGATGGTGCGGCCATCATCAAGGTCGAGGCGATAGAGATAGGTCTCAGTGGCGAGGGCGATGTCGCCTTCAACGCTTATTGTCACCTCATAATCGTTGAAAACGAAACTGGTGATGTGTCCGAGTTCGGGCCCGATGTGATGCTCGACATAGTCGGCGTAGCTGCCCTCGACCTTGCCCTGCTCCACGACTTGCGAATCCGGGGCGAAGAGTTCTGGCGTGCCGTGGAGATTGCGGGCGGACAGTGCGTCACGATAGCTCGCCAGCACCGCCGCAACGGCGGCTTCCTCACCGGTCTGCGCCGCTGCTGGCGCCTCCGAAATTGTAAGCACTAGAGCGGTGGCCGCCGCTAGCGCGAGAGTCTTTAAAGCTTGCACGACCGCCCCCTTGCTTAGTGCACCATGTAGCGGACGGTTCCGCTCATCGTGTGACCGTCCGCGCCCGAAGCCGCCCAGGCGAACACGTAATTGCCGACGCTGAGCGCGGGCAGGGCGGCGCTCACATTTGTCGAGGCGGTGGCGTTGGCGGGAAGTTCAACCGTCATTGCCTCGCCGCCCTGGCGCGTAACCGTGAGGCTGCTCAGCACCATGGGGTGAGGAAAGTTTGCGGTGAAGCGCGCCGGGGCCGCGCCCATCGCGCCATCGGCGGGCGTGGTCTGCACCTGAACGGCATGATCGGCGCCGTGCGCGCTGTGATCGTGGTTCTGCGCGGCTGCCGGAAGCGCAAACCCAAGCGCGGCCAAGGCGATCGATGCGAGGACAAAGTTTCTCATTTCGTGTTCTCTCCGTTGAACTTAGAACCAGGCTCTGACGCCAACGAGGAACCTGGTTTCCTCGGCGTCGCCGCCTGCGGTTTGAATGATATCGCGAGTGTCGCCGGTGGCGGCGCTCCACTCGACGCCGACGTACGGAGCGAAACGCCGCGTGAATTCGTAGCGAAGCCGCGCGCCGAGCTCGATATTGGTGACGCCTGCGCCGATTTCCATTTCCGGGATGTCCTCGGCGGACAGATTGACCTCGACGCTCGGCTGCAGGATGAGTCGCTGCGTCAGGCGCAGATCGTATTCCGCTTCTGCGCGCGCGCGCAGCTCGCCTTCGGTGGAGAGAAACGCCGCTGCATTTACTTCGAACCAGTAGGGCGCCAGACCTTGCACGCCGACGACGAGATCGGTGCGATCCGCGTCCGGCGTGTACACTTGGCGAACGCCCGTCTGCACGTCCCAGTAGGGCGCCACCGCGCGGCTATAGAGCAGCTGTAACTCGGCGTCCTCGATTTCCTCATCGATGACGCCTTCGCCTTCAGTCTTGATCCACACGCGATTGATATCGCCGCCGTACCAGGCCTGCGCGTTCCACGCATAGCCGTCGTGGTCGTCGGTGAAAGCGGCTTCGAGTTGGTCGATCATGATGGCGCCGGTTCGCATCGCCCCATTCTCAGCGCGCAATTGTTGGCGCGCGGCCGCCATCACCGCCGGGTCGAAATAAAGATCGGCGGCATGGACCGGCGCGCCTTCGGCTGCTGGCGGAGGCGGGTCCTCCGGCGGACGGCCGGGATTGTCGGCGCTGGTTTGAACGTCGGGCATCGCCATTGCCGGCATGTCGTGACCCGCATGCGGGTCGGCCTGCATGGCGGACATGACATGTCCGGCATGGGGATCGGCCTGCTGCGTTCCGGACATGTCGTGCCCAGCGTGCGGATCGGCCTGCTGCGCGCCGGACATATCGTGCCCTGCATGCGGGTCTGCCTGCGGGATGCCTGGCATGTCGTGTCCGGCGTGGGGATCGGCGTCCTGCATGCCTGGCATGTCGTGCCCGGCATGCGGGTCGGCGGCTTCTTCACCGGGCTGATGGGCGCCTTGCGCCGGCGGCGTCGGTGTGTGGGCGCGCGGTTGCTGCGGGTCGCCCTGTTGTTCCTCCTGCTGGTGCGCGGAATGATCGGGCGCCTGCGCCAGCGCGGGGCTGGCGAAGGCGATGAAGAACGGCGTCAACGCGGCGGCGAACACCCTCACGATGCAACTCCGTCAAGCGGACGCACCGTGACGACGTTGAACATGCCTGCATGCATGTGCATCAGCAGATGGCAGTGGAACGCCCAATCGCCGGGATTGTCGGCGGTGACGTCGAACGTCACCTGGCCGCCGGGCGCAACATTGACCGTGTGCTTGAGCGGCTGATGGCCGGGATGGCCGTTGACCAGTTCGAAGAAGTGGCCGTGCAAATGAATCGGATGCGCCATCATGGTGTCGTTGACGAGCGTCACGCGCACGCGTTCGCCACGCTCGAAGCGGATCGGTTCCACGAGTTCGCTAAAGCGGCGCCCGTCGAAGCCCCACATGAAGCGCTCCATGTTGCCGGTGAGATGGATTTCCATCTCGCGCGAAGGGGCTCGTTGATCCGCGTTGGGACGAAGCGAAACCAAGTCGGTGTAGACCAGTACGCGGTGGTCGACGTCTTCCAGTCCTTGCGGGCGTTCGCCCAGGCGGTTCTGCGGCATCGGCGAAATCGTCTGCACGCCGACGCCCCCCGCCATGTCCGGGGGCGCATTTTCAGGATCGCGCATATTCATGGCGCCGTGATCCATGGCGCCGCTGCCATGATCCATGCCAGAATGGTCCATCCCCGCCATGGCGCCATGATCCATGCCAGCCATTGCGCCGCCGCTCATGTCCATGCCCATGTCGCGCATGGTGAGATTGGGCACGCGGCGCAATGGCGGGACTTCAGCGCGCATGCCCAGACGCGGCGCCAGCGTCGCGACGCCCATACCCGAGCGGTCAATAGCTTCGGAGACAATCGTGTAGGCGCGGTCCTGCGGCGTGACGATGACATCGTAGGTTTCCGCGACCGAGATTTGAAACTCGTCTACTTGGACCGGGCGCACGTTTTCGCCGTCGGCCTGTACAACGGTCATCGGCAGGCCGGGAATGCGCACGTTGAAGATGGACATCGCGGACGCGTTGATGATGCGCAGGCGCACGCGCTCGCCGGGTTGGAAGATGCCGGTCCAGTTCTCCTGCGGCCCGTGGCCGTTGATGAGGTAGGTGTAGACCGAGCCCGAGACGTCGAGCACGTCGCGCGGGTCCATGCGCATTTGCCCCCACATGGCGCGCTCTTCGAGCGGCATGCGGTCTTCGCCGGAAAGCAGCCCGGCGACAGTCGTGCGCTGGAAGTTGAAGCCGCCGGGCTGAACTTTCAGCCGGCGCATGATTTCGTGCGGATGGATGAAGCTCCAATCCGAAAGCACGAGCACGTGCTCGCGATCGTAGGCGACGGGATCGGCGTCCGCGGGATCGATGATGATGGGACCATAATGGCCCATCGCCTCCTGCAAGTCGGAATGGCTGTGGTACCAAAACGTCCCGGCTTGCCGCACCGGAAATTCGTAGTGGAAGGTTTCGCCCGGACGAATGCCGGGAAAGCTGATGCCCGGCACGCCGTCCATGGTGAAGGGCACCAAGAGGCCGTGCCAGTGGATCGACGTGTCAGCTTCAAGCGTATTGCGTACCGACAAGCGAACGTTCTGGCCCTCGCGCAAACGCAATAGCGGCGCCGGCAGCGTGCCGTTGATAGTGATAGCGTGCCCCGTGCGCCCGCCGACCGTGAACGGCGTATGTCCGACGCTCAGATCAATCTGTGTCCCGTCCAATGTCGGCATGCTCGGCGCCGTGACGCCATGCGATCCGTGCTGCGCCCACGCCGGCAGCAGCGCTTGCAAGCCCAGCATGCCGCCGCCGGCGGCGGCGCCACGCAGCAGGCGGCGGCGGTCTATCGGCATTCTTGATCCCTCGCGTACTGGCTCTCGGCGACATTCTGCACGGATGCCTTAATGTGATACGCGCGAGGGAGCCGAAGCCCTCAGATTTTTGAGCTGTCCGGGTCGGGCGCGGCCGCGCCGCTCGCTTCAAGCGCCTTCCGCGCACGATAGACCCTGACTTCGACGGCCTTGGCGCTTAGCCCGAGCAGGGCGCCCGCCTCGGCGTGGGAAAGCCCGTCAAGGGCGGTGAGGATCAGCGGTTCCTTCAATCCGGAAGGCAGCGCTGCGATGGCGGTTTCGAGCCGCGCCAGTCTGGGTTCGAGATCGTTCGCTTCTGGCTCCGACTGCCGCACCGCGCGCGCGCCGGGATCATCCAGACTGGCCGCGCCAAAAAAGAACTGACGCACACGCCGTTTGCGCGCCCAATCGCGACACTTGTTGAGCGCTATTCTGCGCAGCCAGGCGCCGAACGGACGCTTGGCGTCGTAACTGGCGAGCCCAGCCCAGGCGGCGACGAAGGCGTCTTGAAGCAGATCATGGGCTTCATGAGCGTCGCCGAGATTGGCGCGGATGAAGCGATAGAGCGGTCCTTTGTGGCGGCGCATCAGCTCGGTGAAAGCGCGGTCCTCGCCCCGCCGCGCGGCCAGGGCGAGCGCGGCGTCGTCGCGGCCCTCCGCGATCATTCGGGATCGGAGGTCAGCGCCGCGACGACGGTATCGTCAAAAATCGCCTTCTGCTCATCGTCGAGCACATCGCGCATGGCGAAGATGTGGGCGATCGTCTCGGTCTGGAGGCGTCCCATGGCGTCGTGAAAGTGCTCGACGGCGACGCGGACGCGCGGACCGTAGCCCTGCTCGGCGCGGATCGCCGCTGCGAGCTCAGCGTTCGCCGACTGCATTTCCAGTTCCAGCGCCCGGCGCCGCGCGGCGAATTCGTCTTCCAGCGTCTCGATGCGCGTACGCTGTTCAGCCGTGAGGTTCAGACGTTCATGCACGACCTCGTGGACGGACGGCGGCGCGTGCGGCCGCGCCAACACGTTCATGCCGAGCCACACGCCGGCGAAGCCCGCGATCAGAGCGATCGCGGCGGTCGCAATCAGTCCGCGCGGGGTTAGGCTCACCGGCCGGTCTCAAGCAAGGTGGAGGGCGCCAGTGCGCTATGCACGGCAAATGGAGAGAGATCAGCGCGCGCGCTGGCGGCCGCGCCGCCGCCGGCGACCACGCCAATGGAGAGGACGACGGCCGCCATGGCGGTGCGCCATGCCCAGGCGCCGCGCTCTGGCTCGCGCATCGCCTCGATGCGCCGCCACACCTCGGCTTCCAATTGCCCGAGGCGAACGCCGTCCGTTCGTGTCCTCAGCGCTTCGAACAACGTGTCCAAATTCATGTCTCACCGCCGCCTTGTGCGCCCTCGCGATAGAATTACGCGCGCGCTTTGGGAACCCCTCATGAGGGATCGCCGCTGTCCCTGCGTAGGACACATATGCAGATTATGCTCTCGCGCCGGAGCGCGCTCTTCGTAGGGCTTGCCTCGGTCCTCGCCGCTTGCGCAGCGCCAGCCGCGGCTGTCCATCAGATGCACGTTCGCCGCGATGCCGGTTGCGGCTGTTGCCATGTTTGGACCGAGCAGCTTGCGGCGAGCGGCCGCTTCGCTCCGCGCATGACCGACGAAGCGGATATGCCGGCGCTGAAGCAGCGCCTGGGCGTACCGAACGACTTGGCCTCCTGCCACACCGCCACGGTGGGCGGCTATGTGGTCGAGGGCCACGTGCCCGCCGCCGACATCCTGCGCTTGCTAGAAGAACGGCCCGCCGACATCGCCGGGCTCGCGGTACCCGGCATGCCGCTGGGCTCGCCCGGCATGGAACAACCCAATGGCGCCAATGAACCGTTCGAGGTGATCGCATTCGGGCGCAACGGCGAGCGCCGCGTCTACGCGCGCCACGGCGGCTGAGACAGAGGAGGTAAGTAATGGGCGGATTGATCGAACCGAACATTCATCCGGTGTTTGTTCATTTCGCCTTTGCGCTCGTCGTCACCTCTGCGGCGGCATACCTGTTTGCGCTAGCGTTGCCGCGCCGGCGCGAGACGTTGCTCGTCGCCGCCGATTGGATGTTGGCGTTTGGCGCGCTCGCAATCCTGGCGACCGTCGCGGCGGGCTTTCAGGCTTATTATTCGGTTGCTCACGACACGCCATCCCACGAGGCGATGACGACGCATCGCAATTGGGCCGTGCCGACGGCGCTCTTTGTACTTGCGTTGGCGGCATGGCGTTGGCGCGCGCGCGCCAAGCCGCCGTCCGCGCTATTCTCGGCTTTCGTGGCCGTCGCCGCTGTTCTGATGACGACAACCGCCTGGTGGGGCGGGCGGCTCGTTTTCGGTTATGGATTAGGCGTCGCGAGCCTCCCGCAAGCGGCAGGCGAAGGTCATGATCATGCGGGCGCCGCCGAGCATGCCCATGACGGGGAGGGGACGCAAACCGCATCGGCTGCGCCCGGCTCGCCAGAGGCGGCGGTCGAAGCGTTCAGTGCAGCCCTGCTGGCTGGCGATGAAAGCGCGCTCCGCCAGCTCCTTGCGCCCAATGTGGTGATAGCCGAAGGCGGCGGCGTGGAGCGATCGTTCGAGGAATATCGCGGACATCACATGCCCGCGGACATGGCGTTCACGCAAGCGGTGTCGTTCACGCTTGAGCAACGCGACGTCGTCAGCAGCGGCGACCAGGCGACGGTCATCTCCCGGTCGCGCGCCGAAGGCGCGTTTCGCGGCCAAGCCGTGCATTCGCGCATGATGGAGACCATGGTGCTGGTGCGCGAAGACGGCGCCTGGCGCATCCAGCACATTCACTGGTCGTCAGCGCCGATCAGCGGCGAGCATGAGCACTAGCGGCGGAAGAGCCCCACCAGCTCTTCGACGACGCGCTCGCGCGCGGCCTCGTCCTTGGAGCTCATCGCTTCATGCACGCAATGCTGAAGATGCGCGCGCAGAAGGTCCGCCTCGACCCGGGCCAGCGCCGCCCGCACGGCCTCGATCTGGGTCACGATGTCGATGCAATAACGATCCTCCTCGATCATTTTTGCTACCCCGCGCACCTGGCCCTCGATCCGTTTCAGGGCGGTGGACGTTCTCTTGCTGCCGGCTGACTGCACTCATACCCCCATAGGGTAGTTGACTAATACCCCGCTAGGGTATACATGCCCGCCCAGATTGGCAAGCGCCAGGAGAGGGAAATGGATCACGCAGCGCACACCGCCTCGGCCGGCGCCGAAATTCGCGACCCCGTCTGCGGCATGGCGGTGAAACCCGATACGGTCCACCGCACCACGCATCAGGGCGAGGAGGTGCTGTTCTGCAGCGCCGGCTGCAAAGTCAAGTTCGAGGCTGATCCGGCCAAATATCTCAAGGCTTCCGAGGGCGGTTGCTGCGCGACCGGCGCCGCCGCCGAAGCGCCATCGTGTCACGCGCACGGCCACGATCACCACCACGCGCATGGCGCGCCCGCGGTCGATCCCGCAACCGTGCCGGAGGGAGCGAAGTGGACCTGCCCGATGCATCCGGAGATCGTGCGCGATGGCCCTGGCTCATGCCCGATCTGCGGCATGGCGCTTGAGCCGATGATGCCGAGCGCCGACGCCGGGCCTAATCCCGAACTGATCGACATGAGTCGCCGTTTCTGGATCGGCGCGGCGCTGACGCTCCCGGTGTTGGCGCTGGAAATGGGCCGTCACTTCCTCGGCGTCGACCGCGTCGTGCCGCCGGAATGGAATACGTGGGCGCAATTGCTGCTGGCGACGCCGGTGGTGTTGTGGGGCGGCTGGCCGTTCTTCGAGCGCGGTTACCAATCGCTGCAAACGCGCAATCTCAACATGTTCACGCTGATCGCCTTGGGCACGGGCGTTGCGTGGAGCTACAGCATCGTCGCGACTTTGGCGCCCGGGATATTCCCCTCAGCGTTCCGCGACGCGCACGGCCTCGTCGCCGTCTATTTCGAAGCCGCGGCGGTCATCACTGTTCTTGTGCTTCTTGGCCAAGTGCTTGAGCTGCAGGCGCGCGAGCGCACCGGCGGCGCCATCCGCGCGTTGCTGGATCTTGCGCCGAAGACGGCGCGGCGCATTCGCGACGGGGAAGAGGAGGAAGTCGGGCTGGATGAGATCGTCGTCGGCGACAAGCTACGCGTGCGCCCAGGCGAGAAGATTCCCGTCGATGCGATTGTCGTCGATGGCCGCTCGACCATCGATGAGTCCATGGTCACCGGCGAATCCATGCCGGTGACGCGCGAAGCGGGCGCCAAAGTCATTGGCGGCACGCTCAATCAAACCGGCGCTCTGGTGATCGAGGCCGAACGCGTCGGGCGCGACACCATGCTGTCGCGCATCGTGCAAATGGTGGCGGAGGCGCAGCGGTCTCGCGCGCCCATCCAGCGTCTGGCCGACAAGGTCTCCGGCTATTTCGTGCCGGCGGTGATCGTCATCGCTATCGCCGCTTTCTTCATCTGGTGGGCTGTGGGGCCCGAACCGTCCTTCTCCTACGGTCTGATCGCGGCAGTGTCGGTGCTGATCATTGCGTGTCCGTGTGCGCTCGGCCTCGCCACGCCGATGTCCATCATGGCTGGCGTTGGCCGCGCCGCGCGCGCCGGCGTGCTGATCAAGAATGCCGAATCCATCGAACGCTTCGAGAAGGTCGACACGCTCATTCTGGACAAGACCGGCACGCTCACCGCCGGCAAGCCCGCGGTCGTCGCCATAGAGACCGCGCCCGGCCAGCATGACGCGGATGTGCTGCGCCTGGCCGCGAGCCTGGAAAACCAGAGCGAGCACCCGCTGGCGCTGGCGATCGTGGAGGCGGCGCGAAACCGCGACCTCAAGCTGGAGGAGGCGAGCGATTTCGATTCGCCGACGGGCAAGGGCGTGATCGGCGTCGTCGAGGGTATGGAAGTGGCCTTGGGCGCCGAGCGCTACATGCGCGAACTCAACGTCGATACCGCGTCGCTGCAGGCGAAGGCCGAAGAATTGCGCGGCGACGGCGCGACAGCGATCTATGTCAGCATCAACAACGAAATTGCCGGCGTGATCGGCATCGCCGATCCGGTGAAGGAGACAACCCCCGCCGCCCTCGACGCGCTGCGCGCGCAAGGCCTGCGCCTGGTCATGCTGACGGGAGACAACCGCACCACCGCCGAAGCTGTCGCGCGCAAGCTTGGCATTGCCGACATTGAGGCTGAGGTTCTGCCCGAGCACAAGGCGGACGTGGTGATGCGGCTGAAGCGGGAAGGGCGCATCGTCGCCATGGCCGGTGACGGTGTGAACGATGCGCCGGCGCTGGCCGCCGCCGATGTCGGCATCGCCATGGGGTCGGGCACGGACGTCGCCATCGAAAGCGCCGGCGTCACTTTGCTACACGGCGATCTTACGGGCATCGTCAAGGCGCGCAGGGTGTCGGCGGCGACGATGAACAACATCCGCCAGAACCTCTTCTTCGCCTTCATCTACAATGCGGCTGGCGTGCCGATTGCAGCTGGCGTGCTCTATCCCTTCATCGCCGTGTTGCTGTCGCCAATGATCGCCGCCGCCGCCATGGCGTTGTCGTCGGTGTCGGTGATCGCCAACTCGCTCAGGCTCAATGCGGTGAAGATGTGAACGCCTCGGGCGCGCAGCCGGATGGGACCCGCCCGGGCTTCACGCCGGCGCTGGGCTATCGGGCGCTCACGCCGCTCTACGACACGATGATCGCTGCACTCACGCGCGAACGCGCATGGCGGAGGCACGTGGTCACGGCGCTCGATCTCCGCGCCGGCGAGCGCGTGCTCGATGTCGGCTGCGGCACTGGATCGCTGCTGCTCGCGCTCAGCGCGGCCGCGCCCACGGCATCGCTGATGGGGATCGATCCGGATAGTGACGTGCTGAATCGCGCTCGCGCGAAGGCGCACGCCGCGTCGGCCGACATCGCATTCGCACAGGGCTTTCTCGACCAGGACTTCATAGCGCGCGAGGGCCCGTTCGACGCCGTGGTGTCCTCGCTGGTCTTGCATCAGACGCCGATCGAAACCAAAGCCGGCCTGCTGGCCGGAATGCGACGGGCCTTGAAGGATGGCGGCCGGTTTTGCTTGGCCGATTATGGATTGCAGAGCGGCCTGATGCGCGTGCTGTTTCGGGCAAGCGTGCAGGCGCTGGATGGCGTCCATGACACGCAACCCAATGCCGATGGCGTGCTGCCTCGGCTCATGCGTGAGGCGGGTTTCACCACTGTGGTCGAGGTAAAGCAGGTTCGGACCGCGACAGGGTCGATCTGCATCTGGATCGCGCGCCCCGGCTAGGGCGCGCCGCGGCGGAACACATGCGCGGCCGCATCGTTGAGAGTGAAGTTCCTTCGCCCTCAAAGAGAACGTCTAGAAATGTCCTACAAACGCTTCTTTGCGATGATCGCCACATCGACGGTGGTGATGTTCGTCTTGATGTACCTCAACACCTACGCCTTCGATCACGTCCATTTCAGCCAGACACGATTTTGGATGGCGTTCGTCATGGGTGCGGCGATGGCGATCGTCATGCTGAGCTTCATGCTCAATATGTACAAGGACAAGCGCCTGAACATAGGCATTTTCGCCGGCAGCGCCTTGCTGTTTGTCGCTGCGCTCTGGCTGGTGCGCAGTCAGCAGACGGTGGACGACGCCGCTTATATGCGTGCGATGATCCCGCACCACTCCATCGCCATCCTGACCAGCGAGCGCGCGCAGATTCGCGATCCTCGCGTACGCCAATTGGCCGACGAGATCATCGAGGCGCAACGGCGCGAGATCGCCGAAATGAAAGAACTGATCGCCGACCTGGAACGTGAATGAGAGCGCGGATGGTCACGGGAGCGCGGGATCGCGCTCCGCGCTCCCTAACACCTGCGTTCAGTTTTCGCGAATAGCGCTCAGGACTTGCGATTCTTCGGCGCTCTTGATCTCAAACGTGACCGCATCGCCGACCTCCACGCCCTGCAGCATGGCGGGATCTGCAGCAGTGAACTGCATTGTCATCGCCGGCCATTCGATTGCAGCGATCGGCCCGTGATTGAGCGTGACCGTGCCGGCTGCGGCGTCGACGGCGGTGACGGTTCCCGAACCTTCGATCGGGCCGGCGGCCGCAGGTGCGTTCATGTCCATGTCGGCCATGTCGCCTGGCGCGGGCTCTTCGGTTGCGGGCGGCGTACACGCGGCGGCGAGCAGGGTGGCGGAAGCGGCGAGCAGCATTCTCAGCATGGATTAGTCTCCGGTTTGTGGTGCGATCCGGCCTTGGAAGGACGTGCGCTCGGCGCGTACGAGGCCGCGGCGCCGGATCATGAGATAGGCCGCGGGAATGACAAACAAAGAAAGAAGCGGCGCTGAGATCATCCCGCCCACCAAGGGCGCGGCGATGCGGCGCATCACTTCAGCGCCGGCGCCGCCGGTGAAGAGGATCGGCAAGAGGCCCGCCATAATGACGGCCACCGTCATGGCCTTGGGGCGAAGCCGCATGAGAGCGCCTTCGCGCACCGCCTCGCCGATCACTTGCGGCGTCAGCGTATCGCCGCGCGCTTCGCGCTCGGCGATGGCGTTCTTCAGATAAATCAGCATGACGACGCCGAACTCGGCTGCGAGCCCGGCGAGCGCGATGAGGCCGACGGCCACGGCGACGGAGAAGTCGTAGCCCAGCAAGTAGACGAGCCAGACCCCGCCAGTGAGCGCGAACGGCAGGCTCGCCATGACGATGAGCGCCTCGTCGAAGCGGCGGAAGGTGAGATAGAGCAAAAGAAAGATAATGAGGATGGTGGCGGGGCCGACCAGCGCTAGCCGCTCGGCGGCGCGGGCGAGATATTCGAATTGGCCAGAATAAGCGACGCTGACGCCGGCGGGCAACTCGACGGTCTCAGTAATCGTGCTGCGCAGATCGCGCACGACGGAAGCCAGATCGCGCCCGCGCACGTCGACATAGACATAAGCAGACAAGCGCCCGTTCTCGCTGCGGATCATGGCGGGACCATCGGCGATTTCGACGCGCGCGACCTCGCCGAGCGTGAGCCGCAATCCGGTCTCGGTGACGATCGGCAGCGCCACCAGCCGGTCGAGCGTGTCACGCACTTCGCGCGGATAGCGCAGATTGATCGGGTAGCGGGCGCGTCCCTCGATCACTTGGCCGATGGTTTCCCCGCCAATGGCGCCGGCGACGACCGCCTGCACGTCGGCGATGTTGAGGCCGTACCGTGCGGCGGCGAAGCGGTCGATGTCGACATTGACATAACGCCCGCCGGCGATGCGCTCGGCTACGGCGGAAGAGACGCCGCCGACACCGCGCGCGGCGCGCTCGATGGCGCGCGCCGCGGCGTCTATCGTCGCCAGATCCGGTCCGCTCACCTTGACGCCGATGGCGCTTTTGACGCCCGTCGCCAGCATGTCGATGCGATTACGGATCGGCGGCACCCACACATTGGTGAGGCCGGGGACCTGCACGGCGCGGTCTAGTTCTTCGATAATGCGCTCAGGCGTCATGCCGGGACGCCATTCCGAGCGCGGGCGCAGGCGAATGGTGGTCTCGAACATTTCGAGCGGCGCGGGATCGGTGGCGGTCTCCGCGCGCCCGGCCTTGCCGAATACACTCTCAACCTCGGGCACGGTCATGATCATGCGGTCGGTGAGCTGCAAGAGTTCGGAGGCTTCGGCGGCCGACAGGCCGGGCAGAGCGGTCGGCATGTAGAGCAGATCGCCCTCATCCATCATCGGCATGAACTCGCCGCCGATGCGTGAAAGCGGCCAGGCCACGGTGGCGAAGGCGATGAGCGCACCGATCAGGATGAGGTGCGGCTTGGCTAGCGTGAAATCGATCGCCGGCTGATAGAGCCGCGCGAGGAAGCGGTTGATCGGGTTTGCGTCCTCGCGCGGAATGCGACCGCGAATCCAGTAGCCCATCAGAACCGGTGTTAGCGTGACCGCAAGGGCGGCGGACGCAGCCATGGCGTAGGTCTTGGTGAAGGCGAGCGGCGCGAACAAGCGCCCCTCCTGCGCCTGCAGGGTGAACACCGGCAGGAACGAGAGCGTGATGATCAGCAGGCTGAAGAAAAGGGCGGGGCCGACTTCGACCGAAGCTTGCGTGATGACGCGCCAGTGTTCGGCGCCTTGGGGCATCTCGCCATCATGCGCATCGCGCCATTGTTCGAGTCGTTTGTGCGCGTTCTCGATCATGACGATGGCCGCATCCACCATGGCGCCAACGGCGATGGCGATGCCGGCCAGCGACATGATGTTGGCGTCGACGCCCTGAATGCGCATGATCAGAAAAGCCATCAACACGCCCAGCGGCAAGGTTATGATGGCGACGAACGCCGAGCGCAGGTGAAAGAGAAAGAGCGCACACACCAGCGCGACGACGATGAATTCCTCGATCAGCTTGTGGGTGAGGTTTTCGATGGCGCGGTCGATCAGGTGCGAGCGGTCGTAGGTGGTCACCACTTCGACGCCTTCCGGCAGGCTGCGCTCTAGTTCGGCGAGCCGCGTGCGCACCGCCTCGATCACCTCGCGCGCATTTTCGCCGGCGCGGATGACGACCACGCCGCCTGCCACTTCGCCTTCGCCGTCGAGTTCGGCGATGCCGCGGCGCATTTCCGGGCCGATCTGCACCCAGGCGACATCGCTCAAGCGCACCGGCACGCCATTGGCGCCCAGACCAAGCGGAATCGCATCGAAGTCTTCCAACGTGCGTAAATAGCCGCTGGCGCGCACCATGTGCTCGGCCTCGGCCATTTCAACGACGCCGCCGCCCGTTTCACCGTTGGCCGCCTGCACCGCCTCGGCGATACGCTGCTGCGAGACGCCGTACGCGGCCATGCGTTCAGGATCGAGGACGATCTGGTATTGGCGCACCATGCCGCCGACGGATGCTACTTCGGCGACGCCCGGCACGCTCTTCAGTTCGAACTGCAGGAGCCAATCCTGAAGGCTGCGCAGCTGGCTGATGTCGTGACGGCCGCTTCTGTCCACGAGCGCGTACTGGAACACCCAGCCGACGCCGGTCGCGTCCGGGCCCAAAGACGAGCGCGCCGTGGGCGGCAGGCGCGATTGCACCTGATTGAGATATTCGAGCACGCGCGAGCGCGCCCAGTAGAGGTCCGTGCCGTCCTCGAAAATGATGTAGACGAAGCTGTCGCCGAAATAGGAATAGCCGCGCACCGTGCGCGCGCCTGGAACCGACAGCATCGTCGTGGTGAGCGGATAGGTAACCTGATCTTCGACGATCTGCGGCGCTTGGCCCGGATAGGTGGTGCGGATCACCACCTGCACGTCGGAGAGATCGGGGAGCGCATCGACCGGCGTGGCGCGCACCGCAAGCGCGCCGGCGATGGCGAGCGCCAGCGTCGCCAGCACAACCAGGAAACGGTTGGCGACCGACCAGCGGATGAGGGCGGCGATCATCGCCGCGTCTCCGTCTTGGCGATCGCTTCGATGAGATAGCCTTGCTCCACCTCGCGGAAACGGAAGCGCACCTCGTCGCCCACACGCAGACCACGCGCCATGTCAGGGCGTTGCAATTGGAACGCCATCGTCATCCCCGGCCATTGAATGCTGGCCACGGGGCCGTGGGCGATGGTGATCGTGTTGTCTCCGATCGCGGTGACGCGCCCGCTGGCCTGATGCGAGCCGTCGCCGCTCTGCTGCGGCGCCTGTGCGCCTTGCAGCCGCTCGAGCGCGCCGGTGAGGCTCGCCTCGGAATCGATCAGGAACTGGCCAGATGCGACCACGCGCTGACCTTCGCTCAAGCCCTGGCGCACCTCGATCCGGTTGCCGGCGCGGCGGCCGAGTTCGACTTCGGTAGGGACGTAGCGGCCGTTCTCGTCGGCGACGATCACTACCGTGCGGCGTCCAGTTTGGATTGCCGCTTCGGCGGGGATGATGAGCGCGGCATCCGAGCCAGAATCGGCAATCTCGGCGTCGGCTGTCATGCCGGGACGCAATCGTCCATCGCTGTTTGCCAGCGCGATCCGCACCTCGACGGTGCGCGTTGCGGGATCGGCGGCCGGCAGGACGCTCTCAATGCGTCCCGCGAACCGCTCGCCGGGATAGGCCGTTGTGCGCGCAACAACACGCGCTCCCGGACGCACTGCGCCCGCGTCCGCCTGTGCGAGCGAAACCACGAGCCAAACCGGCGAAATGCCGTTGATCGACGCGAGCGGCGCGCCCTGCATAACGGTCATGCCGGCGCGGATGTCGAGCTGGGTGATGGCGCCGGCGATGGGCGCCGTCACCGTCGTGATGGGACGCGGGGCGCCGTCGCGCTCCACGCGCGCCACCAGCGCTTCCGGCATGCCCAGCATCAACAGGCGCCGGCGCGCCGCCGCGGCGAGATCGCCGCCGGCGCTGCGCAATGCCAGATACTCCGCCTGCGCCGCGGTCCATTCCGGCACGCGGATGTCGACGATCGGCGTTCCCGCTGCGACCACATCGCCGATGGCGCGCCCATACGAACGCTCGACGAAGCCGCTCGCGCGCGCTTGCACGATGGCGACCTGGCGATCGTTGAAGGCGATCACGCCCGCCGCCGTCACCGAACGCGACAGCGGCGCCCGCTCGACCGTCGCCAAGCGAACGCCCAAATTCTGCGCCACACTGGCATCGATGCGCACGCCGGCCTGGCCGCCGTCTTCGTCGGCGTAGCGCGGCACGAGATCCATATCCATGAACGGCGAGCGGCCCGGCGCATCGAAGTGCTGATCGGGAACCATCGGGTCGTACCAGTAGAGCACCTCGCGCTCACCGGTGCTTTGCCTTACGCCGGCGTTGTCCTGATTAGCGCCAAGCCAATAGCCGCCAATACCGATGAGAGCTGCGGCGGTGAACGCGCCAGCAATCGCAAGCCCGACGCGGACGCGCTTTTGTTTGAGATGATCCATCATGGCGCGCTCCGTCCGTATTGCAGCGTCAGCGCGGCGCCCAGCATGGCCAGGCGCTGTTCGAGTTGGAGCACGTCGAGTTCGGCTTCGAGCGCGTCGCGGCGCGCCAGGATGAGTTGCTCGGCGCTTGCAGCGCCGCCGGCGAAGGCGCCGCTCGCAGCTTCAGCGCGCTGGCGCGCCAGCGGCAGGCGCATGTCGCGCGCGCGCGAAAGGTTGGCCAAGGTCGCGCGGCGCTCGGCGAGCAGGCGCTCGAGCATGGCCGACACTTGACGCTCGGCGGCGGTGCGTTGGGCCTCGACACCTTGCACCTCGGCGCGCCGGGCCTCGATCAGCGGACCCTGCCTGCCGCTCTGAAACAGCGGCAGGCCAATGCGCACCTCGACCGATGCCATATCGGAAAATTGCGGCGCGCGGCGCTGATACATGACCGACCACGACCAGTCGGGGGCGCGCTCGGCGCGCGCGAACCGCAGATTGGCGTCAGCCACGGCCGCTTCCGCCCCGTACGCCGCCAGATTGGGGTGGGCGTCGAGATTGGCCCGCAACTGCGCTTCATCGATCGGGAATTGCGGCGCCGCAGGCTCAAGTTCGATGGCCGTATCGCCGACCCAGCGCTGCAATTGCGCGCGTGCGGCGGTGGCCTGTGCGGCGAGGTCGGCGCGTCTGTCGTCAATGCGCGCGGCCTCGATCTCAGCGGCGATGGCGCCGTCGACGCTTCCCGCGCCGCCGGCGAGGCGTCCGCGAGCGGCCACGGCAAGCGCGCGCGCCTCTTCGCCAAGGCGATCGATCACCGTAAGGCGCCGTTCGGCGAAATAGAGTTCGATCCAGGCTTCAGCGGCGCCCAGTTCGGCTTCCAGGCGCGCGATGTCGAGCGCGGCGCCGGCGCGGTCCACCTCAGCCGCGGCGATGGCGCGCCGAGCGCGCCGCTCCGCGCCGTTGGGCATGTCCTGCATGATCCCGACGGATTGCATGGTCATGAAGTCGCGATCGAGCCGGTAGGCGTCGGGGCCGTCGGCGGGGACGTTCTGCAAGCCCAGCACCAATTGCGGATCGGGTAGGGCGCCAGCGGGACGCACGGACCGTTCGGCGGCGGTGACGCTCGCCCGCTGGGCGGCGACGCTCGGTCCTTCGAGGCGCGCGCGTTCAATCGCGTCGGCGAAACTTAGAGGTTCGGCGTGAGCGCCGCCGGCGATGGCGGCAAACGCAGCGCAGCTCAACAGCCACGCTTTGGTCGCCCGAATTGAGGGCATGGATCGGCTCCTGACATGCTGAGACAGGACGCATCACCTGCGCGCACGCGCGCTCGGCTTGCGTCAGTTCAGAGTCAGATCGCTCGTGGAGGCCGGAAGAGGTCGTGTAGCGGCCCGCTTGGCGGCGGGTGCTGGCCCAGTTCCAGGTAGCTCGCAGAAATGGCGGAGAACAGGAGCGCGCTGGGCGACGGCAGAGGCGCGATCGCGGTTGCCGTGCGGCAGGACATGCCGACGGCGCAGCTGGTCATCTTGCCGCCATCGTCATCCTGAACGGGCGCGCCGTCTTCATCGTCGCAGCAATCGTGCATGCCGCCCGCCGATTGGCCCTGTTGCATCGGGCAATCCTGGGCCGCGGCGGCGTTCGTCACGCCCCCGAGACCCAAGGCAAGAGCCGCAAACAGGGTAAACAGAACCCGGCGCATATAGACGAAACTAGACCTCAGCGTTTGATACTTCGTCAACACACGTCCACCGCGCGAATACGAAAGCTTCTAAGCGCAACTACGCACCGAGACGGGGCGATCCCTTGCGGCGCGGATGCGTCGCACCGTCGCGGGGGCACAGACCCCTGTTCCTGCCCGATGGTCGTGGCTGCTGCCACGGCGTCTTCAGGTTAACGCTCCTCAGCGGCGCGGAGCAATTCGGCGCGCACAATGTCGTCGAAACGCGCTTGCTGGCGCTCGTCCAACACGGCCCGCATTTCGAACACGTGCCGCACCGCCTCCTGCTGCGTCTGGCCCATGGCTTCGTGAAATCGCGCAATGGCGCGATCGAGTCGCTCGGAAGGTTCATGATCTTCATGGATCGCCGCTGCGATCTCGCGCGCTGCGGCGCGCATCTCCGCATCAAGCGCTGTCCGCCGCTCGGCATGGCGCGCCTCAATTTCTTCCAGCGCGCGATTCTGCGCTTCGCTGAGATCGAGTTCGCGATGGACCGCTGCGTCAAGCGAGAACCTGGCGCTGGCGCGCTCGGCAAGCTTCAAACCAACCGCGACGCCGGCGGCCCCAGAGGCGAAGCCAACGAAGGCGGCGATCGCGAGCGTCCTCCAGATCGAGCGCATGCTAGCCGCCAAGTACGGTGGCCGGCGCCATGGGCTGGGTCAACGCGAAGGGACTGGGCTCGTGGGCTACAACCGCGCCCGTGGCGAAGGCGCCCATGGCGCCGGTTCCAAGCGCGACTATGGCCAGTAAGGAGAAGACCGCCGACTGCGATGGGTGCGTCGAGCGGCGCGCATCAACGCGGGACCAAACGTCGGCCTCAAGATTGGATAAGTCGCTGTCGATCTCGGCGCGGCCGAGTGAAGCTAGGTGTCGGTCGAGTTCGCTCAGCTTCGCCTCCCTGCGGCGCGTGTATGTATGGATACGCGCCGACGCCGCCGTCCCCTGGTCAAGCTATTGGATACGGGAGGGCATGGGCAAGGGCGGGAATTTTCGCTGCTGTTGATCGAGCGCAACGCCGGACCCAGAAGCCCCCGCCAAAAGGGATGTGAGCACTACCCAATCCTTGGGGAGGGACCCCATGACGCAAGGCCTAGCCAGTGTGCGATTGGATGCAGTCAGCAGCCCAAGACGCGCCCCGCCTGCCCGCGCCGATGGCGAGGCCGACCTCATTGCGCGCGCGCAGAAAGGCGATCGGCGCGCCTTTGCGGCGTTGATGGGCGCCCACAAGCACGATCTTTATCGTTTTGTTCGCCGTCGCGAACGGGATGCTGATGAAGCCTACGACGTTGTGCAGGAGGCGTTCGTTTCGGCCTGGAGCGCAATCGCCAGCGTCGATCCCGAGCGCCCGTTTCGGGCGTGGCTGCGGACCATCGCACTCAACAAATGCCGCGACCGAGGCCGCCGCGCCGGCGCGCGGCGCGCAGTCTGGAACCTGTGCGCCGCGGAAGAAGACCTCAAGCTGGCTGACGAGCGGCCGAGCCCGGAAGAGGAGACGGCCGATCGCAATGAACTCGCACTCTTGCGCCGAGCGCTCGAAGCCCTGCCGAACCATCTGCGCGATGCGCTCATGCTAACGGCGGTCGACGGGCTCTCACAGGCGGCCGCCAGCGCCACGCTCAAATGCACGATCAAGGCGCTTGAGTATCGTGTGTTCCGTGCGCGCGAATTGTTGGCGATCGAGATGCAGCGCCTCGGCGTGAGGCGGGGAGCTGCTCAGGAATAAGATCCGTAGAGATGCCCGGCAGCCCGCACGCGAGTTCGCCTCCTGGTTCCGCGCGTCAGTGTGACGGGGTGGAGCGTCTTGCGTCCTCCGCCCCATCTGCAACCAAAACTGGCGCAAAGCCGCCGCCGGGCGTGCGAAAATTCGTGGTCTGACCTTGGTAGAGCCGGGCCGCCGTCAGCAACAATTGGCCCTGATACGTATAAAGCCGGATGTCGAGCTTACGTTCGTGGGCGAGGCCGTCGACCTTCACCATTCGCGCACTGGGCGGAGTCAGGACTTGAGCGACATAGTCGCCTTCGACAATCGATTTCCAGACGCGATGGGTGAGCTTGTCGCCGCGGTAAACCGCTTTGCCGCCATACCCATTTGCGGGCTTGAAGAAATACCCTTTCCGCCCGGTCCATAACTCGCCGGCGTTCTCGCCGGTAACCCGACGCACGCGCGGCAGAGCGACCGAAAGCGCCGCGATCGCCGAGGGCGCGGCGCCCCAGCGGCGCAGCGCAACCGGATCGGATAAGAGAACGAGATTGCGTTTGTCGGCATAGAGCGCGTGATGACGAGGGCCGGGCGTGACGACAACCGCTCTGTCTTGATACGCAGCGCGTAGTGGGGCGTGTTCGTCTTCGACCAGGGCAAAATCGACAAGGCGGTTATAGACAAGGTCGATGACTTGGCCGTCGGCGCTGAGCACGCCATCGCGATAAGCCAGATGTGTTGCGTCGACGATGCGTGCATCGTAGCCTTGTGTTCGCAGCATGCGCTGGGCGATGAGAAAATCGGGATAGAGATATTGCAGCGCGGGATTGTCGTCGACGATGGCTATGGTGCGAAGTGGTCGAGGACCCTGTTGGACGCGCCATTCCGCCTCGAACATGCGTCCAATCTCGTTCGCAAATTCGGTTGCGGAAGGACCCGCAGCGCGCGCGTCGCTACAACACGCGCGCAGCGCTTCAGCCATTACGGCGTTTAAGAAGGCGCCGCCCGCGTTGGTGTTGACCTCGATCAAGGCTGGTCCGGACGCGGTTAAGTGATAATCGTAGCCCATAAAGGCGCCACGCGTGGGAGTGTTCGTGCGTGCGATGGCTGGCGCCCACGCAAGCGCGGCCTCCTGATAGGTTGGCAGCGCGATTACGCTCTCGATCGCCCGGGCCACCTCCAGCATGGCGGCGATCTCGCGCGCCGATACAAACACGGCAACGGGCGCTAGGAGGTGGGGATGTGTTTGCCCGAGCGCCGCCGCGATTGCCGGATCCTGCAGCGCGCGCCCGAGCGCCGCCTCGAGCGCGCAGCGGTCTACGGAAACGCAAAAGCAGTGCTGATTGAGCGCGGCTGCGGCGCTCTGCGGGGCGCGGGGCTGGGACGCTTGGTTCACTGGGCCTCCGCTTGAGGCGCTCTGAGTGCAAAGCGCAAGCGTGACGCCGCCGTTTCACCCGGTCTGCGGATGCTGACATCGACGTGATAGAGACCGTCAGTCAGCGAAACAAAGCCGCCATAAGTCACAGCGTCGTTGATGCGCATGGGGTCAAGGCGGAGCCTGCGCGCGCCGCCGTGGCGCGCGCTGCGAACCTCCGCTTCCACAGCGGCGTCTTCGATTCGGTTTCCGGCGGAGTCGAAAAGGGCCACCATGATATGCGTATTGCCGCGCGGCGCGCCGGCGTGCATGCGCTGCTCGACGTGGCCCGGCGCATGGGCTGCGGTGACGACGCTTGAGACGACGCCGAGATAGCCTCTGACGCCGTCCTCGCTCTCGGCGACGAGCGCATCGTGTGGCGGCGGGGGAGAACATGCGCTCAGAGCCAGCGCCGCAGCAATCAAAGCGGCGCGCGCGAACCAATGCTCTGTCCTCATGACGTCCGCCTGAGATCGGGCGCGACCGCGATCAGCGAGAAGCCGTAGCTGATGAGGTTGAACGCGAGGAAGACGCCTGGAACGATCATGCCGGCATGGGGCAACATCCAAATCAGAAGCGCTCCCAAGATTGCGCCGATGACGCCGGCAACCGCCATCCGACCCCAAGGGCAGGTCTTGCTCGTACGGTGTGCAAGCGCATGGCCAAATGCGACTAATCCCTGCGCCATGAGTGCAACGCCCAGAATAAGGGTAAGCGCAAACGCGCCGGACCAGGGATGCAGCAACAAGCATAGGCCGCCAACGATCGCGACAATCGACCAGATCAGACGCCAGATGAAGGCCTTGGCGCGCCAATCTGCGACCAACATGACAAGACCGATCACGCCGGAAGTCAGCATTAGCGCGCCAAACGACAGGCTCGCGGCCAAGGTTGCGGTCAGCGGCGCAAAAATGGCGCCGACTCCGAGCGCGATAAAAATGAGGCCGCAGATGATGAACGCCGCTTTGCGCCATGCAGGGACTGGCGGCGCCGAGGGAGAGGGGGTTGAGGGCGCTGCGGTGTCGGTCATGGCTTGCTCCCGCCAAAGCCGCCCCAAAGCGCCCGCGGTTAGGTCGCGTTGGAGCCGTGTTGCTTATACGCGCGGGCGCGGCCGATCCCTGAGCGCTGGCTCGATATCGGCTCCTTGCGGTGGAATAATTTCGCCGGCGTCCGCCTTGGCTTGACAAGAGCTGCCAGCACGCTTCGATGCCGCCGAGCGCCTCGTTTGGGCTAGGAGAGGGCGGCATGTGTTTTTCGGCGGAAGCAAGCTACACGGCGGCGGCTTTGCTCATCCCGCTGGGGCTCGCCAGCGTCTCCCGGGCCGCCAAAGTCGAACCAAAATACGCACCCCTCTGTGCGCTGCCGCTCTTGTTCGGTTTGCAGCAATTGATGGAGGGAATGGTCTGGACCGCGGGCGGACAACCCGACGCGCTATGGGTGGAGCGATTCTCGCTCGCCTACATGTTCTTCTCATGGATCGCTTGGCCCGTTTGGGTGCCTGTGTCTGTCTATTTTCTTGAGTCGCCGGAGCGTAGGCCGCTCTATCTCGCATTCGCAGTTGGCGGGGCGATGCTCGGCGGTGTGCAATATATCCCTTATTTCGTCCATCAAGGCTGGCTGACCACGACGTTTCTTGAACACGCGATCAGCTACAACGACACCCAATTGCTCGATGCGTTGATGACGCGCGAAGCCACTAATCTGCTCTACCTGGTTTTCATCATCGCGCCGCTGCTGGTTTCAAGCGATCGTCACGCGCGCTTTTTTGGACTGCTGGTCACGCTGGCATTGGTGAACACTTACTTCTTCTTCGCCTACGCCTACATCTCGGTTTTCTGCATGGGCGGCGCGATCATGTCGTTCTATCTGGTTTGGATGATCTTCCAAAAAGGGCGGCGCTCCCCGGCGCCGGTCTCGCACCCGGCCTAGGACGCGGCGATCGGCTTCTTGAATACGCCGCGAGGGTCGGCGTCAGCATGCGGGGCGTGAGCGCTATCCAGCTGCGTGCGGCGCCCTGACAAGAGATGAGACGCCTCTTGATGTGAGCGCAAATGCAGCGGGCAGCATTTGCCCTTATCGGTGCAGCCGCGCCAACGAGGCCGATTCAGCGCTCGCGACGGCGCGTTTTACGGCCACAAAGCTGTCAGGGCTCACTGAGATGGAATCGATGCCGGCTTCGACGAGAAACTGAGCAAACTCCGGATGATTGCTGGGCGCTTCGCCGCAAATGCCAACCTTCGCCCCTACGGCGTGCGCGGCGATGAGCACGTGCTCGATCATCCATTTGACCGCATCGTCCTGCTCGTCGAAGAGGCCGGCCAAATCTTCGCTGTCGCGATCAACTCCTAGGGTCAGCTGAGTAAGGTCGTTACTGCCAATAGAAAAGCCGTCGAACCGTTCGGCGAAATCCTTGGCGAGAATCGCGTTCGAAGGAATTTCGCACATCACATAGATTTGGAGTCCATCTTTGCCGCGCTGCAGGCCGTTCTCGGCCATGACGCCGAGCACTTTGTCGGCCTCAGCCACGGAACGACAGAACGGGATCATGACCAGCACGTTGCGAAAGCCCAGGTTCTCGCGCAGACGCCGGATCGCCCGGCACTCGAGTGCAAATCCGTCCCGGTAGCGCGGCGCGTAGTAGCGGGAGGCGCCGCGAAAACCGAGCATCGGGTTCTCCTCCTTTGGTTCGAACTCGGCGCCGCCGATAAGGTTGGCGTACTCGTTGGTCTTGAAGTCGCTCATGCGCACGATCACGGGCTTAGGATGGAAGGCCGCAGCAATGCGCGACAGCCCGCGCGACAGCCGGTCGACAAAATACTCACTGCGATCGGCGTGGCCGGCGGTGAGGTCGGCAATAAGCCGCCGTGCGGTCTCGTCCCTGAGGCCCTCATAACGCGCCAGCGCCATGGGGTGGACCTTGACATGGTTGGAGATGACGAACTCCATGCGCGCGAGACCAACGCCGTCCGCGGGCAGGCGCCACCATCGAAAAGCGGTAGCCGGATTGGCAAGGTTGAGCATGATCTGCGTCCGCGTGGCGGGCAAATCCGAACTGTTGATCGGCTTTGCTTCAAACACTGCGCTTCCGGCGTAGACGAAGCCTTGGTCGCCCTCCGCGCAAGAGACGGTCACATCCTGTTCGTCGTGTAAAATGCGCGTCGCTTCGCCGGTCCCGACAATGGCGGGCAATCCCAGTTCGCGGCTGACAATCGCTGCATGCGAGGTTCGCCCGCCATGATCGGTGACGATCGCAGCCGCGCGCTTCATGACCGGCACCCAGTCCGGATCGGTAGAGGTGGTGACGAGCACGGCGCCGTCCACGAACTGGTTTATGTCGCGTGCGTCGCGGATCACGCATACACGCCCGGCGACAATGGCATCGCCGATCGCCAGGCCGGTGGCGAGGGTGGGGCCCTTGGTCATGATCGTGTAGGTCATAAGCGCACCCGCGCCCCTGCGCGATTGAACGGTCTCAGGCCGGGCCTGGACGATGAACAAATCTCCGCTCTCGCCGTCCTTGGCCCATTCCATGTCCATCGGGCAGCCATAGTGCGCTTCGATCAAACCGGCCCAGCGCGCGAGATGCATAATTTCCTCATCGCTGAGCACCGCCGACGCTTGCTCGAGGCGAGACGTGGGAACCGTCCGTGTCGGACCTTCGCCTCCCACCGCATAGATCATCTTCTGGGCCTTGGCGCCGATCCGCTTTTCAATGATCGGCGTAAGTCCGCTCTGACCCATCAAAGGTTTGAACACCTGGTATTCGTCTGGATCGACGGCGCCTTGCACCACCGTTTCACCGAGGCCCCAGGCAGCGTTGATCAGCACGACCTTGTCGAAGCCCGTTTCGGTATCGATGGAAAACATTACGCCGGCGCAGGCGCGGTCCGACCGCACCATTTGCTGGACCCCGACCGACAGAGCGACCTTGAGATGGTCGAAGCCCTTGGCCTGCCGATAGCTGATGGCGCGGTCAGTGAAGAGCGAGGCGAAGCAGCGGCGGCACGCGTCAAGCACCGCGTCTTCGCCGCGGATATTGAGGTAGGTTTCCTGCTGACCTGCGAAGCTGGCGTCGGGCAGGTCCTCGGCGGTGGCGCTCGATCGAACCGCTACATCGGCGTTGTCGCGGCCGATGCGACGGCATAGGTTGCGGTAGGCGGCGATGATGGCGCCGGAGGCCTCGTCGGGCCAAGCGCCGCGAAGGATGGCGGTCCGAATCGCGCGGCCGGTTTCCGCCAATTGCGCGCGCCCCGCCGCCAGATCGGCGAGCGCATCGCCGATCACACTCCGAAGCCTATTGGCGTCAATGAAACGCCAATAGGTTTCGGCCGTGGTGGCGTAACCTGGCGGCACGCGGACGCCGTCTCTGGCAAGCCGACGCACCATTTCGCCCAGCGAGGCGTTCTTGCCGCCAACCCGCGCAACGTCATCGCGGCCGAGTTCGTCGAATGGGACAGTCCAGGCTGAAGTGTTCGCGCTCATCGGCGGGCTCCCATGCAAAGCGCTACCTAGTGTGAGAGGTCAGCGGGTCGCGACGCCACGGTTTGGCAAGCGCC
This sequence comes from Hydrogenophilaceae bacterium, assembly GCA_013389015.1. Lineage (GTDB taxonomy): Bacteria > Pseudomonadota > Alphaproteobacteria > Caulobacterales > Aquidulcibacteraceae > CADEEL01. The sequence continues at coordinate 28,785 of JACAEE010000156.1, forward strand.
TGGCTCGAACCCGACAAGGAGTCGGCGGCGGCGCGGATCGCCAAAGCGCCAACACGGCGATCAGAACGGCGAACGTGGCCAGGCCAGCCCCACGCGTCAAACGCTGAATTCATGATTGTGATCCTTGATACTGTGACACGATACGCATGCGTTGCCTCGCCCCCTGGGGCTGGCGCGATCGGCGCGGCGGCCTTGCTCAGCGCGCTTGGCCTTAAGGCGACCGTGACCGCGCGTGCTCGCCCTGCTTGGCGCGCCCGTCGACGGGGCATTGGTCAAGGTACGAGGTTTTGCGGCTCGCCGCGGGCGAACGCTTCAATATTGTCCAAGGTGGCGTCAATGATGCGGACAATGGCTTCCTTGGTATTGTAGGCGTTATGCGGGGTCACGAGCACATTGGGAAAACGCAGCAGGACATGATTGGCGACGAGCGCCCTCAGATCGCGCGTTGGTTTTCCCGCGCCGCGAAAAATTTCCGCTTCGTCGCGGAGTTCCGGTTCTTGCGGCAAGACATCAAGACCGGCGCCGCCCAGATGTCCGTCAGCCAACGCACGCACCAGCGCCTCGACGTCAACGACAGCGCCTCGGGCAGTGTTGATCAGAATTGCGCCCGGTTTCATCATCGTGAATTCGCGATCTGAAATGAGCTTGGCGGTTGTTTCGTCCGCGGGGACATGGAGCGTGACGATGTCCGCCGCAGCGAGGGCGGGCTCCAGGTCCATGTATCGAAAGCCAAGCTCGCGTGCGGCGTGCTGCTGTGGCCGCGCGTCGACCGCGTACACTCTCATGCCGAAGCCGCGCGCGATTGCGATGACACGCTGCCCAATGCGACCGGCGCCAACCACGGCGATGGTCTTGTCTTTGAGTTCAAAGCCGCGAAGATCCGCCTGATCAAAGCGCCCGCTGCGCGTGCGCTGAGCCGCATCAACCAGGTTTCGCGCCAGCCCCAAGAGCAGGGCGAAGACGTGCTCGGCGACCGTCGCATCGCCGTAGGCGGGGACGTTCGCTACCTTGATCCCGTGGCTGCGGCAATAGGCGAGATCGATGTGATCGACGCCGGTCGAGCGGGTGGCGATGAACTTCAGCTCCGGCAGCTTTGAAAGTACGCCAGCATCGAGGCGGGAATAGACAAACGGCGAAAGGATCTCCGCATCGGAGACGCGTCCCGCCGAGGCCTCAGTCAGGGCGCCGGCCGAACACGTGACTTGGTGCGCCCCCGCAAGGCGCAGGCACGCCTCGTGCTCCCATTGTTCCGCCTCGAGCACGGCGACCTTCATCAGCGCTTCTCCATGCCAAATGATACGCAGCGTCCTCGCCTTGCCCTGCGCCAAGCCAGGGCAATGCGGTTCTCCTGCGTATTCCAAGCCGGTGAGCAGGAGCGAGGCGCCATGGACGGATACAAGGTGCGCGTGGGCGTGAATGGCTATGGCGTTATCGGCAAACGGATTGCCGACGCCGTCGCGGCGCAGGAAGACATGGAGCTTGCTGGCGTCGCCGATATTGTCGCCGATTGGCGCATTCAACCGGCGCGCAGGCGCGGATTTGCGGTCTTTGCGGCCGCAGCCGACGCCGGGGCGGCAATGCGGGCGCAGGGCGTCGATATTGCCGGGGCGCTGGCGGACCTTGTCGCCCAAAGCGACGTTATCATCGACTGCACGCCGAAGAAGATCGCCGCGGCCAATATCGAAATCTACCGAGGCGCCGGTAAGAAGTTTATTGTCCAGGGCGGTGAAAAGCACGCCACCACCGGCCATTCGTTCGTGGCGGCGAGTTCTTACGCAAGCGCTTTGGACCGCCAGTCGACGCGTGTCGTGTCTTGCAACACGACCTCAATCGTGCGTACGCTTGGGGCGCTTAAGCGCGCGGGGCTTTTGCGGCGCGCGCGCGGCACATTGTTGCGGCGCGCCACCGATCCCTGGGAAAGCCATCTGGGCGGCGTCATGAATACGCTCGTCCCGGAAGCAAATATTCCAAGTCATCAAGGACCGGACGCGCAATCGGTCGATCCCGACCTCGATGTCGTGACCATGGCGGTAAAGACGCCTGAAACGCTCGCTCACGTGCATTATTGGACGGTGCAAATGACGCGGCCGGCCGGCAAGCAGGAGGTGCTGGAGGCGTTTGCGGTCTGTCCGCGCCTGCTGCCGATCCGCATGAGCGAGGGCCTGTCGGCAATCAACGCTGTCAAAGAATGGACCGCCGATGCTGGGCGCCTGCGCGGCGATCTTTATGAAGTTGCGTTCTGGGAGGATATGTTGACGGTCGAAGGCGATGAGCTCTTCTACGCCTACATGGTGGATAACCAGGCGATCGTCATTCCAGAAACCATTGACGCCATCCGCGCGCTTACCGGCGTGGAGCGCGAGGCCGATGCCTCCATGCGCAAGACCGATCGCGCGCTGGGCATCCCCCTCCGCATTGGGTGAGCGCGCGCCGTCCGGACGCATTCGTCTGTGAAGTTGAGCCTTGCCCTTAGACTCGTCGCGGTGATGGCGCTTTGGGCCTCGTGCTTTCCGTTGCTCGTTATCGGCATAGAGCTTGCGCCGCATCTGGCGTTTGCGGCCCTGCGCGCGGGAGTTTCAGGCGCGATTCTGCTTGCGGCAGCGCTCGTGCTCAGGCGCGCAATGCCGCGCGGTTTACGCGAATGGGGACAAATTGCGCTCCTGGGTTTTTCCGGCTCCAGCCTGGGCTTTCTCGGCATGTTTCATGGCGCTGAGTTTCTCTCGCCGGGCCTGGCGACGCTCATCTTCAACACCCAGCCGCTGGCGGCGGCCTTGCTGGCGCGCTGGGTTTTGGGAGAACGGCTCGGACGAGGCGGAACGCTGGGGCTTGCCCTGGGTTTTGCCGGCGTCATTTTGGTCGCCTGGCCCGGATTGAGCGCGCAGGACGCGCCCTTCTTCCTGGCAGGATTGGGATATCTGGCGCTGGCCGCGCTCGGCACGGCGGCGGGTAATGTGGTGATGAAGGGCGCGTCGCCGCGCCTTGACGCCGCCGTCTTCTTAGGCCTCAGCCTACTGATCGGCGCTTTGCCGCTGGCGCTCGCCTCGGCGCTGACCGAGGATCTGTCATTTGCGTGGACGGCCAAGTTCGTGGTGGTGCTCTTGGCGCTGGCCATCTTCGGCACCGCGCTCGCGTTCTGGCTCTGGTTCGAAGCGCTAAAGCAGACAGCGCTCAGCACAGCCAACGCCTTTACTTTCCTAACGCCGGTGTTCGCGATTGCGCTCGGCGTTCAATTCTTTGACGAGCGCGTAGGTCCCTTCGAGATCGGCGGGGGGGCGCTCATTCTCGTTGGCGTCTGGCTTGCAGGGCGCAGCGGTGTTCGCTCCACGCCTGGAGCATCAAGCGATGATCGTTATCGGAAGGCGTGATCGCAGTCGGTTCGATCTGCTGAAAGTACTTCGCTGGCGCGGCGGCGCTGGCGATTGATAGCTTTGCTCCTCCTCATACTCTTGCTCTTCATGGCGGTCATGCACATAGGCGGTGCAGCCTTCGAGGAAGCCGGGGTCTGGTCCCTGGCACTGGTGGTAACCTTCTATGCGTTGGCTTTGCGCCCATGCGTAGCCCGCATCATGGCCTGAGCACTCGTCAGGACAGCCGCTGAGGTCGATGCGCGGCGGGGCGTCGCCTGCCGGTTGGACCACGCTTTCCGCCGGGGATTGCCGCGGCGCCGGCGCCTTGGGTGAGGGCGGGGCGCCGCACGCTGAGAGGAGGTTAAGGAGCGAAACAGCGGCCAACGTCTTCCACATGAAGCTGGTCTCCTATGCTCCAGCTGGCGGATGCGTGTGCGGCGCGATTGCGCCAAGTGTGAGTTCAATGTGGTGGTCGCCCGCCTCAATGGGAATGTCCGCGGGACCAGATCCAATCCCTGTCCCATCGAACACGGCGCATGCAACTCCGCTTGAGACGCCGTCGGGATTGTCGACGCTCACTTTGAAGCGCGCGTCACGGATGCGAAGGCTCAGTTGAAAACCAGGCCAGGTTGCTGGAATGCATGGATCAATGCGCAGCCGGGCGCCCTCGATGCGCACGCCTAGAATGCTCTCCAGCCCGGCCCGGAAGAGAACGCCTGCCGATCCCGTGTACCAGCTCCACCCGCCCCGGCCAGGATGATGCGGTCCGCCGTATATGTCTGCGGCTGTTGCGTAGGGCTCGACCTTGTAGCGATGTGCATCAGCGCGCGTGCGCGCATGATTGATCGGATTGAGCATCCAGAAGAGAGCGGCGGCCTTGTCGCCTTGGCCGAGGGCGGCGAACGCCATGACGGACCACGCCGCAGCATGCGTGTACTGGCCGCCGTTTTCACGCACGCCTGCCGGATAGCCCTTGATGTAGCCGGGGTCTTGCGGCCCGCTGTCGAAGGGCGGGGCGAACAACAGCGCAATGTTTTCCTGCGGACGAATGAGATCACGCTCGAGCGAAGCCATGGCCCGTTCAGCCCGATTTGGGTCGCCCGCACCCGACAGCACCGCCCAAGATTGCGCGATGGCATCGATGCGGCATTCTTCGCTGGCGGCGGAGCCGAGCGGGGCGCCGTCGTCGAACCATCCTCGCTTGTACCAGTCGCCATCCCACGCCTCTTGCTCAAGCGCGGCGCTGAGCGCGCAAGCATGGGCGCGCCAGCGCGCAGTGCGCGCCGCATCGCCGCGCGCCTCCGCGATTGGCGCGAACTGATCGAGCGCGGCGTAGAGAAACCAACCCAGCCAGACGCTCTCGCCCGCGCCAGCGAGGCCGACGCGGTTAAAGCCGTCGTTCCAGTCGCCGCCGCCGATCAACGGCAGCCCGTGCGACCCGACCGCGAGGCTCGCGTCGAGCGCGCGGGCGCAGTGTTCGTAGAGACTGGCCGTCCCGGACAACGTTTTGGGGCTGAAGAATGCTTCCGGCTGACCAGGCGCGAGCGCGGGGCCCTCCAGGAATGGAATGTCTTCGTCGAGCAGCGCGCCGTCGCCAGTGACGTTAAGGAAGTGAACGACAGCGTGCGCAAGCCAGAGCCGATCGTCGGAGATGCGCGTGCGCACGCCTTGGCCGGTCTCGGGCAACCACCAATGCTGAACGTCGCCCTCTGGGAACTGGCGCGCCGCAGCGGCAATGATGTGGGCGCGCGCGATTTCGGGCTTGAACGCCGCAATCGCCATCACATCCTGCAATTGATCACGAAAACCGAAAGCGCCGCTTGCCTGGTAGAGGCCAGAGCGCGCCCACATGCGGCAGGCCAGAGTCTGGTATAGCAACCGCCCGTTCATCATAAGATCGAACGAACGATCCGGCGTCTTGACTTCCACTGCGCTCAGAAACTCGCGCCAGAATTCCCGCGCCTCCGCTAACACCGCGTCGAGATCGGCGCTGCGATAGCGCGCCACCAGATCGCTCGCCTGGCTCGCGCTATCGGCGTCGCCCGTTAAGAGGACGATTTCTTCGCTTCGGCCGGGAGCAAGTTCGATCGTGGCTTCGAGCGCGGCGCACGGGTCAAATGCGGCGCCCAGCCGCCCTGAAAGCGGCGCGCCGTTGACCACCGCCGCGGGACTTGAGAGCGATCCGTTGCGGCCGATAAATTCGCGCCTGTCGCCGGTCCAGCTCTGTTGGCGTCCGCCGAGATCGGCGAAGGCGACGCGCTCCTTAAACGCTGTGCGCCAGCGGTTGCTGGCGAGGATCGCTCCAGTATTAGGACAACGTTCGGTGACGGTGAAGGGTTGCGCGGCGCCGCGCGAGGCGCCCAGCACCCACTCCAGGTAAGCAGTGATCGAAAGCGTACGTGGGCGATCAGTGGTGTTGGCGATGTGCAGCCGCGAAACTTTTACCGGATCGGACAACGGGACATATTCGGTGAGAGCGAGCTTGATCCCCCGCGATTGGTGCTCAAAGCGGCTATAGCCGTGGCCGTGGCGAATGACGTAGGCGGCGCCCTCATCGCGCATGGGCGCAGGCGTCGGGCTCCACAGCTCGCCCGTGTCGCGATCGCGAATGAAGATGGCTTGTCCCGCCGCATCGCCGATCGGATCGTTTGACCATGGCGTGATCTGGCGTTCGCGGCTGTTTTGCGACCAGGCAAAGCTGGCGCCCGCCTCGCTGACCAGGAAGCCGAAGCTTTGGTTGGCCACCACGTTGATCCATGGCGCGGGCGTTGCTTGGCCGGGGGCCAAGGCGATGACGTATTCGCCGTTCTCGGCGAATCCGCCAAAGCCGTTGAAATAGTCGAGGTCAGGGGCGCGCGCGGGCGCTGCGAGGGCGGCGGCGGGAGCGCCGGCGTGCGCGCACCGCACACCGTGATGCTCGGTCTCAATCCGGCGGCGCAATTGCTGCGCAAGCCTGCCGGCCTCGCCACGAAAAACCACGCGCGCGGCCGCTTCGAGCGCCGCGCGCGCCTCAGGGGAGATGAGATCGGTGCGCAGCAAATAGACCTGTCCCGCCGGCGGATCGCCGCCGATCCGCGGTCGCGCTTGGCTTGTCCGCACCGCGTTCTCAATGGCGAACTGGAGATCCTGTTGATAAGAGGCGCCGCGCGCATTGATGATAACGAGGTCGAAGGCCAAGCGCTTGGTCTGCAGGTATTCGAAGGCTTGGAGTGCGTCTTCAACAAGTCCAATTTGCTGAGGTTCGGACATCTCGACGAGCATGATCGGCAGATCGCCTGAAAGCCCCAGGCTCCAAAGCACGGATTGCTCGGCGCGTCCCTCGGCGATGACCTCGGGACGCGCCCGCATGGCGGAATTGGCGTAAATGAGGTGTCCGGCGAGGCTCTGGTAAAGCCCAGCTGTGTGCCGGTCCAGGTTCAAATGATGGAGTTCCACTTGCGCCTGCGTCCACGCAAGCGCTGCTGCGCGCTCGTACGCGGCAGAGTCATTGAGCTTGTCGACGAGGTGAAGAATATGTTCGCGCGTGTCCGCCGCCATAGTCCAGAATTGAAGGCGGCGAATTTCGCCCGGTTCGATGCGCAAGCGTCGCCGCAAGGAGAAAATCGGGTCGAGCGTTGCGCCAGTTGCACCCGACAATGGGGCGCCGCTGACGGCGCCAAGCGGCGCACGGACATCGCGCAAGCGACCGATGAACTTGGCGCGGTCGGTCTCGAAGTCGTGACGCCCGAGGCATTGGCCTTCAACGACCGCGAGGTGTGCAGCCCAGATCTCGGCCTCGCTCGGATCGCGGCGGCGTCTTGTCGCCAGCAATGCGCCGCCGGGCAGGCGCTGGGTCTCGATGAAGAGCTTGGAGAAGGCCGGATGGGCGATATCCGCCCCCGCCGGCGCCAGCGCCAACTCCATGAAGGAGGTGACTTCAATTTCGCGCGCCCGCGAGCCGCAATTGCAGATGCTCAGACGGCGTACTTCAGCGTCATCTTCTTCAGATGCGATCACTTCGAGTTCAGTGGTGAGCCCGTCCGCTTCGCAGACGTACTCGGCCTTCTCTTCGGTAAAGGCGGCGCGGTGATTGTGCTCGCTATGGCAGGCGGGCTGCAGCGTTGGCGACCAAAAGGCGCCGGTCTCGACATCTCTGAGATAGAGATAGCTGCCCCAATCGTCTCGCGTGGCGTCTTCGCGCCATCGCGTGATCATTCGCCCGCCCCAAGCGCTGTAGCCCGAGCCGGCAGCGCTCAGCATCACCTGATAGCGCCCGTTGGAGAGAAGATGCGTGGCGGGAGAGGCGCTCCATGGGCTCGGAGAACGCCGGTGCGGGGGGGATTGGGCAAGAGCGACGGCGTCGTTGCTTTGGGCGAGACTGGCGAATGCGGGAGGCTCGTGCGCTTCCCGAGGCGCGCGCTCCTGTAGCAACAGATCGAAGGCTTGGATGAGCGGATCGGCGTGGAACCAGGTTCTGAGCGCGCCATTGCAGACGGTGTTTGCGAGAGCGGTAATGATCATGCCTTGATGGTGGGACATGTAGGCGCGAACGATCTCTGCTCTCCGCCCGGCCGGGACGCGCTCTGGCGCAAAGTCGATGGCTTCATAAAAACCGAACCGCCCCGACGCGCCGATGTCAGCCAAACGCTCCAGATTGCGCATCGCAGCGCGTGGCGCGAACATGGCCGCGAGCGCTGTCGAATAGGGCGACACGACAAAATTATCGCCAAGGCCGCGCTTGAGGCCCAAACCCGGCACGCCGAAATTTGAATATTGGTAGGTTAGATCGAGGTCTCTAGCGTTGTAGGCGGATTCCGAAACTCCCCAAGGCGCTCGCCGCGCACGGCCATAATCAATCTGACGCTTGACGATGCGCTGGCTGGTCCGCCCGATCAGGCTTTCCTCGGGCTCGGCCATCACGAGGGCGGGCATCAGGTACTCGAACATGGACCCAGACCACGACACGAGCACCGCGCCGAACCCTGTGGGCGTAAGGGCGTGACTGAGCCGGAACCAGTGCTTGCTCGGGACGTCCCCTTTTGCGATGGCCAAGAGGCTGGCAAGGCGCGCCTCGGAGGCAAGCAAATCGTAGCAGCTAGGGTCGAGCGCCCCGTCTTGCTCGCGATAGCCGATCGACAGCAGCATGCGGTTGCGATCGAGGAGAAAGGCGAAGTCCATGCCGAGCGCGAGCGCGCGCAGCCGATCCGCCAGCGCCTCAAGCCGTGCGGGCAACTCGTCATGCTTCGGCTCGGCAAGCTCTCGCAATTGCCGCTCGATGCCGGAGGCCGCGGCGTTCAACCAAAACAGAATCTCGTTGCCGCTATCATCGGCGGGTTCGAGTGAGCGCACCGCCTCGCGGGCGACGGCCACGCCCGCAAGCAATGCGCCAAGCCGGCTCACATCTCTTACGCCGGTGCTTTGAAGTGTCGCAAACTCAGCCTCCAGGCCTTGCAGGTCGGCATCGAGCTGCGATCCGCCAACTCCGGAGGCCCGCGCCTCACGTCGCGCAAGAGCGAGCGCCTCGACATCGAAGCCTGGGTCGACGGCGTCATGCTTCCAGTCGAGGCAGGCCTGGGCGACTGTCAGCAGGTGGCCCGCGAGATTGCCGCTATCGACCGTCGACACGTAACGCGGCTCAAGCGGCTGAAGATTGTGCGTGTCGTACCAATTGTAGAAGTGGCCGCGACAGCGCTTGAGCTTGTCGAGCGTTGCGAGCGTCGCCTCCAGACGATCGGCCGCCTCGCGCACGCTGATCCAGCCAAAACGGCGTACGGCCGCTGTCGAGAGCAGGTAGAGGCCGATGTTGGTCGGCGATGTGCGATGGGCGGCGGCGGGTTCGGGCGTTTCCTGAAAATTGTCCGGCGGGAGCAGGTTGTGCTCCGCCGTCACGAACGTTTCGAAGTAGCGCCAGGTTTTCCGCGCGATGAGTCGGAAGGCGGCCGCATCGGCCGCTGAGAGCAGCCGTGCCCTGGGCTCGGGTCGCGGCCGGCTGGCCCACAACGCGATGGCTGGCGAAGCGACCCACAGAAGCGCAAACGCGATCGGCATTACGCTGGGCGGAGAATCGCGACCGAGCACGGCGATTGCGGCGGCGACGAGGGCGACAACAAGGGCGCCGCTCATTGCCGCATAATAGCTCGCGAGGTTCGCACGCCCTCCGAATGAAGCCTGGGCTGCGGGGGTCCATTCGAGCAGCTTTCTGCGCGTCATCAGCCGCAGCAAGGTGCGCAAGACAGCGTCGCTCATGAGCCACGCTTGATGGGCGAGTAGCACAAGCGAAAGCAGCCATTGCGCGGATGCCATTTGGAGATCGGCGGCGAGCGAACGCAGGTGATGAGTAAACGAATTGCTGCGCCAATGCGGGGCTGCGGCAATGACGGGAAGGAAGGGCGGCACGGCCAGCGCTGCTAGGATGAACACTGTCCAGACGAAGGAGGCTTCACGCGGGAGCGCAAATCCGGCGAGGAGCGCAGCGACCGCCAAAGGCGCCGACATGGTGCGGCGCAGATTGTCGAGCATTTTGAAGCGGCCGGCGGGGGAGACGCCCAATTCGCCGTCGACGCCGGCTCTGGCGAGGCCTAGGATCCAGGGCGTAAGCTGCCAATCTCCGCGCGCCCAGCGATGGTGTCTTAACGCCGCCACTTCATAGCGCGCCGGGAATTCCTCGACGAATTCAACGTCGGACGCCAGGCCCGAGCGAGCAAAGTCACCTTCGAAAAGGTCGTGGCTTAGCAAAGCCCCCTCGGGAACGCGTCCCTTCAACGCCTTTCGGAAGGCGTCCACGTCGTAGATGCCTTTGCCCGTGTAAGAGCCCTCGCCCAGGAGGTCCTGATAGACATCCGACGCGGCCGCCGCGTAAGGATCGATTCCGATAAAACTGGAAAAGATGGACAGCAGCGGCGTCGCCCGCTCGCCAACAGGCATGGCCGGCGTGATCCGAGGCTGCAGGATCGCATAGCCCTCGACGACGCGCCGGCTGTTCTTGTCGATACGGGGCGCGTTCAAGGGATGGGCCATCTTGCCGATGAGACGCGCAATCGCTTCCGGCGCCAGGCGTGTGTCTGCATCGAGGGTTATGACATAGCGAACATCTGGGGGCACGTGTGCCGTCTGGCCGGCGACGGCGACAAAGCTTGTGTCCTTTGCCCCGCGCAACAGCTCGTTGAGCTCAATGAGCTTGCCGCGCTTGCGCTCCCATCCCATCCATTTGCGCTCGCTGGCGCTCCACATCCGCCTGCGGTGCAGCAACAAGAACCGATCGCACTCGCTATCGCTCGGATGGCGCTTGTTAAGCGCGCCAATTGCGTCGGCCGCGCCATCGAGCAGTTTGTTGTCGCCTTCGGCGTGCGCGGCTCGCGCGTCGGTCCAGTCGGAAAGCAGGGCGAAGTAGATCTCGCCCTTCGGGCTTGAGAGATAGTGAGCCTCAAGGCTTTCAATCTGCGCCTCGACCGCCGAAGGCGATGAAAGCATCATCGGCACGACCACCATTGTACGCAGCTCGGGAGGAACGGCGCCGGCTAGCTCCATGCTGGGCAAGAGGCTGGCTCGTAGGCCCCGCGTGATCAGGTGGTTGACGACGCAGACCGCGGCGTCGATGGCCGGAATGGCGCCTAAGAGGCCAAGCGCGACAAGCCAGCGCCAGTCTGCGCCCGCCGCCGCTAGGAGGCTTAGAGGGAGCGCCAGCAGGAGCGCGCTTAGGATCGAACCCGCGCCGACATAGCCGCCGATGCCGAGCGCTCTCACGATGCGCGCGGGCCAAGTGTCGATGGAGGGCTTAAAGCCTAGCGCGCGCTCAAATGGACGCCGGCCTCTGCCAATCAGATAATATCCCGGATCGGCGTAGCGCGCATCTTGCGGCGCAGCCGGTGCAGGCGCGTCTGCGGCTGCGGCGACAGCGCCAGCAGCAATTTCGATCTCACTGTGCTCAGCGCCTCTGGCGATTTCTTCGATCGCGGTGCGGTAGAGATTGCGCGTCGGGAAGTCCATGCGCGCATAGCCGGGCGAAGCCCTCAGGACGTCATCGACAAGACTCATGCGCTCGACGAGATCGCGCCAGTCCACATCACCGATGAAGCGCATGCTGGTGACAATGTTGCGGACGAGAATCGTAGCGCTGATTTCGCGTTGCTGCTCGGCGCGGACGGCGTCATCGACGCTCGTCCTCTCGAACGCCATGCGCTCGTCCAGCCAGCTTAGGGCCGGTGCAACGCTTTGGCTCTGATCGCGCAAGCGCAGAGCAAGCTCGACGACGAAGCTGTCTTCGAGCCGTTGTGTCCGCAATCCGGCAAGCGCGTTCGTCAGCGCGTCAGGTCCTTGGGTCGCCGCGTGGAGCAGGCGCTCGGCGCTCGCCGCTGCGCGGGCGCGCGCCTCGCGCGCGGAAAGAAAGGAGGCCGCGCAACGGCGCATGTTCTCAACCAACAGAATGCGCAACGTAATTGGGATCGCCCAAAGTTCGCCGATAGTCAGCGGCCGGATCTGCTGATAGGCGCGGACAAAGCGGCAGAGCAGGTCCGGGTCGAAACGGCTGGCGCTATGCGCAATGTAGGTCCAGGCGACGGATAAGATGCGTGGATAGCCCTTAAGCGGGCCGTCGGCGAGTTTCGGCAGGCGGCGATAGAAACCCGCGGGCAAATCGACGCGAATATCCCGAATCTGACGCTCGACGATGTGATAATTGTCGATCAGCCATTCGCTCGCGGGTGAGACCGTCTCGCGCGCGGCGGCGGCGCGCGCAAGCAGGTCATAGGCTTGGCGCAACGCTGCTGCGTTGTCGTCGAGGCGCCTTGCCAGCGCCCGATGGCGGGGCGCACCCGAGACGACGGCATAGGCGCCTGCGGCGTTGCGCCCCTGCTGCTCCAGTTTTTCGGCGCTAAAGAGCTCGGCTTCGATTGGAGCTGCATCGGCCCATGGCGAGGCGCTGACGGCCATCGCCGCCACTGCGTCCGAGACGCTTCGCCGAATCGAGAAGAATTCGCTGGCGAGGAGTTCCTCTTTCGGTCGGCTCTCCACGCCGACCCGCTTCATTGCGCCCGCAATTCGCGCCGCGAGGCCCAAACGTAACCTCGTGCCGCGATCGCGGGAGCCGCGAGGCGCTGGGCCTCTGGATCTTGCTCGATTATGATGGCGACCGCTTGGCCATTGCGCCGAAGAGCCTCAGCCATACGTTGGGCCTGCTCGACCGCTGCCAGCTGCGAGCGACATGGCGCGATGAGGGCGTCGCCGAGTTTGACCGTCCAGCCGTACTCGCCCTTGGCGACCTTGAACATATGCACGTGCCCGTCTCCCCGGGATCTGCGCCGCTACGGGCGCGTCCGCTGCCCGCCCCGGCGGGCAGGGCTCTCTTCTTCCCCACGCATATCTTCTTTTACGCATCCCAGCGGCGGCGCCCTGATTGGCTCAAGCGGCGCTTGCCGCAAGCGGCTGCAAGCGCCGGCGTTGACAAGGGGAACGCCGCTGGGATGCGTAAAGGGGACGGAATAGCAGGGCGGTCGCCAGTGATCAGTTCGGCCAGGCGGCGCGTGCGCCGTCGTTGCAGGCGCCGAGGCCGCCGGGATATCGATACGCGCGCCGCGCGGGCGCTATGGGTCGAAGCTGAAGTGGCTTCAAGGAGCGTCCAGCATGAAAACGGAAACCCTGCTGCTCGACGATGTCGTGACGCCGCTCGATCCCCTCGTGATCGAAAAGCGCCTCAGCGGCGTCGCCGGCGTGACTGGCGCGCGCGCCCACTTCGGCGCTGGCACGGTGACCGTCGACTTCGATCCGAGCCAGACCAGCATTGACGCGTTACGTCGCGAGATCAGCGCCTGCGGCTTTCACTGCGACGGCCTCGCTATGCCCCAGCATCTATGTCCCCATGATAAGAGCGAGCATGCGCGCCATCGAGGCCACGCGCCAGTCAAAGCGGACGCTGCGGCGCACGATGAAATGGCTCACGAGATGGGGCATGGCGCGGGCATGGATATGGCGCAGATGGCCCGCGACATGCGCAATCGTTTCCTCGTTGCGCTCGCTTTCTCAGTTCCGATCTTTCTGCTGGCGCCGATGGGGATGGACGCGATCCGGATCGATCCCCCCTTCGGTCTCGATCGCGATTTGCTACTTTTCATCCTCGCTTCGGGCGCGATCATCTATCCAGGCTGGCCGTTTTTCACAGCGGCCGTCCGGGCGCTGCGGCGCGGCGTCTTCAACATGGCCGTGCTGGTGCTCTTGAGCGTCGGCGCTGGTTATTTCTTCTCGCTCGGCTCCACGTTCGTTTGGGGCGGGGCGCAATTCTACGAAGCGGCTTCGGTTCTGTTGGTCTTCATCCTTTTGGGCCATTGGCTCGAAATGCGCGCCCGCGCCGGCGCCTCCGACGCCATCCGCAAACTGATGGATCTGGCCCCGCCGAAAGCGGTCGTCGTGCGCGACGGTCAGGAGCGGGAAGTGCCGACCGCTGAGGTTTTGGTCGGCGACATTGTCGTTGTCCGTCCGGGTGGCAAGGTTCCCGTTGACGGCGTCGTCCTTGAAGGCCGATCGGACGTTGATGAGTCGATGCTGACGGGAGAGTCGCTTCCCGTCACCAAGGACGCTGGCGACGCCGTCATCGGCGGCACGATCAACAAGGGGGGCATGATCCGCTATCGCGCCACCAAAGTCGGCGCCAACACCGCGCTCGCACAAATCGTCAAGCTCGTGCAAGAAGCGCAGAACTCAAAGGCGCCGGCGCAATTGCTGGCCGACCGCGCTTCGCAATGGCTCGTCATCGCCGCCATCCTCATCGGCCTTGCGACCTTTTCAGTTTGGTTCTTCGTGCTAGGCCAGCCTGTCTTGTTCGCGCTGACGCTGACGATAACGGTCTTGGTGATCGCGTGTCCGGATGCGCTTGGCTTGGCGACGCCTATGGCGATCATGGTGGGGACCGGCATCGGCGCCCGCCACGGCATCCTCATCAAGAACGCCGTGGCGCTTGAAGAATCCGCCAAGCTCGACGTCGTCATCTTCGACAAGACCGGCACGTTGACCATGGGCGAGCCCAAGGTGGTGGAAGTGGTGACGGCGCCCGGCCGCGAAGAGGGCGAGGTTTTGGCTGCCGCCGCCGCTGTGGAACGCGGTTCAGAGCATCATATTGCTGTGGCGGTGCTGGAGCGCGCAAAGGGCTTGAGCCAGCTGGAGGCGAGCGATTTCTCCGCCTTCGAGGGCAAAGGCGTGCGCGCCCGCGTCGGCGGACGCACCATCCTCGCCGGCAACGCCATGCTGATGCAGGACAACGCCGTGACGTTTGGAGCGCTGGCGGCAGAGACTGCCCGTCTGCAAGGGTCGGGCAGAACCGTCGCCTACATTGCCGAGGACGGCGAACTCATCGGCCTCATCGCCATCGCCGATGCGCCGCGGCCCACATCCGCGGCTGCAATCGCGCGGCTCAAGAAACGCGGCGTCGAAGTGGCGATGATCACGGGCGACAACGAAGCTACGGCCACGCGCATCGCGCGCGAACTCGGCGTCGACACGGTGTTGGCCAACGTGCTGCCGGGCCAGAAGGCGAGCAAGGTTAAGGAATTGCAGGCGGGCGGACGCAAGGTCGCCATGGTCGGAGACGGGGTCAATGACGCGCCGGCGTTGACCCAAGCCGATGTCGGCTTCGCCATTGGCGCAGGCACCGATGTGGCGATGGAGAGCGCCGATGTCGTGCTTATGCGAGACGACCCGTACGACGTTGTGCGCGCCATCGAATTGTCACGAGCGACATTGGCCAAGATGCACCAAAACCTCTGGTGGGCGGTGGGCTACAATGTCATCGCCTTTCCATTGGCGGCGGGACTTTTCTATCCCTTTACTTTGAGTCCGGAAATCGCCGCGCTTTCGATGTCTGGCAGCTCGGTTATCGTTGCGCTCAATGCGCTGTTGTTGAAGACTGTACGGCTTGAGGCCGAGGCTCCTTCGGGGGCGCCGATGGAGCAGGCGAACGCGCATGCCCCGCGGACGGCGCCAGTTTGAACCGCAGCCTGTCGCTGGGCCGGCGATCGCGCATCGTAGGTAAGGATGCGGGAATGGCGCAGAACAAGCAGCGAAGCGCGCTCGATGATGCAGCGCGCCGGGTGATGGTGGAGGTGCAACGCGACTTGCTGCGCTTTCTTACCCGTCAGCTCCGCGACGCGGATGAGGCGCGCGACGTCTTGCACGACTTCTACACAAGGGTGCTGTCGCGCATCGACGACGTTCGTGATAGCGAAAAGCTGAGAGGCTGGATGGGCCGGGTGCTTCATTCCGTTCTGGCCGACCATTTCAGGCGCCGTGCGCGACGTAGGCACGCCGAGGCCGAGCAGGCGCGTGAAGAGACCAGCGATGTCCCAGCGTGGGAAGAGGAGCTGGACGCAGCGGTCTGCAATTGTCTCTATAAGCTCTTGCCGACCTTGCGTCCCGCTTACGCAGACATTTTATGGCGCGCGGATCTGATCGGCCAAAGCCGCGCGGAAATTGCGGCCGCGCTGGGCATTGACGAGGCCAATGTGCGCGTGCGGCTGCATCGGGCGCGGCTGGCGCTAAAGCAACGTTTGATTGACACCTGCCACACCTGCCCCGAGCACGGCTTTCTCGATTGCGGCTGCGACCGCGCCGTCGAAATGCGCGCCGGCCTCCCCGACCGATAGAGCCCCGCTGTAACGCCGCGCCGCGCAAAGCGTCTCTTCATGAGCGCGGGGAGTTTCAGCCCGATCCTGGCTTTCCGCTGCGTTCCTAGAGGCCAGGATGGCGCAGCTGCCCAATGCCGCACGAGCTTTGTCGACAAGCCAAACGTCAAGTCTGGCCCGCGCCCAGCGCGCGGACGCCTGGCGCGCTCGGCCGCGTAGAAGCGAGACACTTGGCGTGAGCGGGGAGGAGGAACTGGCGCAACGCGCCAAAGCAGGCGATCGTTCGGCGTTTTCCGCCTTGATGGGGCTCCACAAGCACGGCCTCTATCGTTTCGTGCGGCGCCGGACCGCAAACCCCGAGGACGCCTATGACGTCTTGCAAGAGGCGTTTGTCTCAGCCTGGCTGGCGCTTGAGCGGTATGACCCGAAGCGTCCGTTGGAGGCGTGGCTTCGCGTAATCGCACTCAACAAATGTCGCGATCACGCACGCCGGCGCGCTGTACGCCGCGCAGTCTCGGGCGCCGCGCCGGGCGGGGGCGCGGCGGAGGCGCCGGACACCGCCCCATCGCCGGAAGAGGAAATCATCGCGCGCTCCGAATTTGACCGGGCTCAACGCGCGCTCGAAGCGCTTCCGCATCATCTGCGTGAAGCGCTCGTCTTGACCGCAGTTGAGGGGTTTTCGCAAGCAGAAGCAGGTGAGGTGCTTGGCTGCACGGCCAAGGCGGTCGAGTATCGGGTGGCGCGCGCACGTTCTATGCTCGCGGCAAGAATGATGGACGAGGGCTGATGGCGCCGGGCGCGCGTCATAACGAGGCAGGCTGTTGACTGAGGTTGGCATACTTGTTTTCAACACTGGATCTTCGAGTATTCGCCTCGCTGTGTTCGATAGCGCGGCTCGAACCCGATTGTGGTCAGCGCGCGCGGAAAGCGTTGGCCGGCAAGACGGGCGTATCGTGATCGAGGGCGCGGGGCTTTCCCTTCCATGCGAGATCGACACGTTTGATGCCGGGTTTGACCTGCTTCTCACACAGCTTGGGCAAACGTATGATGACGCGACCTGGCTCGGGGTCGGGCACCGCTTCGTACATGGCGGCGAGGCGTTTTCGGCGCCGCAGATCATCACCGGCGAGATCGAACAACGCCTGCAGTCGCTTGCGCCGCTGGCGCCGCTGCACATGCCGCAGAGTCTTGCGGGCGTCGCGGCGGTGCGCAAACGATGGCCGCACGCTTCACAGGTTGCGAGTTTCGATACCGCGTTTCACGCAAGCTTGCCGGCGCGCGCGCGTGTCTTGGCGCTGCCCCAAGAATTGTTGGGCGCTGAAGTGCGCCGCTACGGCTTCCACGGACTTTCCTACCAATCAATCTTGCTCGCGCTGACAGAGGCGGGCGTCGAGGTTGAAGGTGAGCGCATCCTCATTGCCCATTTGGGTGCAGGCGCTTCGATGTGCGCGATTGCGGGCGGCCAAAGCGTCGAAACGACGATGGGATTCTCAACGCTCGCTGGCCTGCCTATGGCGACGCGCTGCGGCGATATCGATCCGGGCGCGCTTTTACATATCCTCGCTGACACGAGCCTCTCGCCAAACGAGCTGCGCCGAGCGCTCTATCAAGATTCGGGGCTCAAGGCGCTTGCGGGACTTGATGGGGACATGAAGCAATTGCTGGCGCATAGGCTTGAACCCGCCGCAGCGCTCGCCATCGAAGTGTTCTGCTATGCGGCGCGGCGCTCGATCGCCAGCTTGGCGGCGGCGATGGGCGGCCTGGACAGGCTTGTGTTCACCGGCGGGATCGGCGAACGCGCCGACGCGATCCGCACAGAAATTTGCGCGGGGCTTGAGTTTCTCGGGGTTGAACTTGACGCCCGCGCCAATAGCGCGGGCCAAACGAAGCTCTCGCCGGAAGGCGCACGCGTCCTCGTCGAAGCCCGCACGAGCAATGAGGAGGGTGTTATCGCCCGCCACGTCGCAGCGCTCACCGGCCAATCCTGAATGCGCGTTTGGCGCCGGCCGTTCAGGGTGCGCGCCTCCTGATGCGTATGGGAACGAGACGCCGAGGTGCGGGGGCCCGTGTCCCTTGCGAGCCGCAAGAGGAGATGCCGCGTGGGAAAAGAGCAGGATTGGCGTGAGGGATATGGCGTCATCCGTCACGCCGCCGAGACAATAGAACGGGCGGAGAACCTAGTCGAGCGGCACTGGGCCGATGGCGCTCTCGCCGACCGCGGCCAAGCGCGCGCTCTATTCGCGGCGGCCGACCGGCTGGCGAGCGCGGCCATGTGGGTGGTCGCGCACATGACCTACGCCAGGCGCCTCGACCTCAGCGGGCGCCCATTGCCGGCGGAGGCCTTCAAGGAAACGCCGGAAGGCCATACCGGCGGCTCGCTCAATATGGCGATTGCCTATGCCGGCTATCTGGCCGCCAATGCTCTCTCGGGCGTCACCCGCAGCTGGATCATGGGGCAAGGCCATTGCGTCGCCGCCGTCGAGGCGGTCAACGTGCTGGTCGGTGATGTCTCGCCCGGACAAGCTGGACGATACGATCGAAGCGAAGCGGGGCTCTCGCGTCTCGCGTCGGATTTCTATTCATACGCCATGACGCCGCAGGGAAGGCCTGCCGCCCCGCTCGGCAGCCATGTTGGGCCGCACACGGCGGGCGGCGTTTCCGAGGGCGGCTATCTGGGCTTTGCCGAAGTCGAGTATGTGCACATGCCGCTCAAAGACGAGCGTCTGGTCGCCTTCTTGAGCGACGGGGCCTTCGAAGAGCAGCGTGGCGCTGATTGGTCGCCGCGCTGGTGGCGCGCCAGCGACAGCGGCTTGGTCGTGCCGGTGATGATCCTCAACGGCCGGCGCATCGAGCAGCGCACAGAAATCGACCAAGAGGGCGGCGCTCAATGGCTGAAGAACCACCTCAAGATGAGCGGCTTTGCCCCTATCGTCATCGACGGCCATGATCCGGTCGCCTATGCCTGGGCGATCCTCGAAGCGGAGGCGGGCCTTTCGCGGTTCCTTATGTCGGGCGGGACCTATCCCGCGCCGCTACCCTACATCATCGCCCGCTGCGTCAAGGGCTACGGGTTTCCTGGCGCGGGAACAAACCGCGCGCACAACTTGCCGCTCTCAGGCAATCCGCGCTTCGACGCCGCCGCGCGTGCGGAATTCAATGATGGTGCGCGCCGCCTGTTCGTGCCGGCGGCGGAGCTGGAGCAAGCGGTCAATGCCTTCGCTGCGCATGAGGCGCAGGGAAGGCCGCGCGAAAGCATGACAGCGCTCGCGAACAGGCAGGTTGAACCGCCACGCTTGCCGGAAGCCAGCTGCTGCGACGAAGCGGAACAACCGCGTTGCGCGATGGAGGCGCTCGACCAGCACTTTGTCGAGATCGTGCGTGAGAACCCGCATTTGCGCGTGCGCGTCGGCAATCCCGACGAACTCAAGAGCAACCATATGGGCCGCACGCTGGCCGAGCTCAAGCACCGGGTGAACGCGCCTGAAGAGGGAGCGCCGGAGGCGGTGGACGGCGCCGTCATCACCGCCCTCAATGAGGAGGCCGTGATCGGGGCCGCGCTGGGCAACAAGGGCGGGCTCAATCTTGCCGTGAGTTATGAAGCTTTCGCCATGAAAATGCTGGGCGCGCTCCGCCAAGAGATCATCTTCGCGCGCCGCCAGCGTGAAATCGGGCGTCCGCCAGGTTGGATCAGCGTGCCGCTCATCGCCACCTCGCATACGTGGGAGAACTCCAAGAACGAGCAATCGCACCAGGATCCCACGCTTGCTGAAGCTCTGCTCGGCGAAATGTCGGACACCGCACGCGTCATCTTTCCGATCGATGCCGAGAGCGCGGTCGCTGCTCTGCGTTCAGTATATGCCACGCACGGCCAGATCGCCTGCTTGGTGACACCCAAACGGCCTGTGCCGGCTCTGCTATCCCGGGATGAGGCCGAGCGCGGGCTGTCTGACGCAGTGGTCACGCTCGCTGGCGCCGCGGACGGTGCGGCGGTCCAACTTTTTGCGATCGGCGCCTACCAGTCCCACGAGGCGCTGCTGGCGCATGAGCGGCTCAAGGAGCGCGGCGTCGCCGCCCACGTCGTGGCGATCCTGGAGCCAGGCCGTTTGCGCATGCCCAGGGACGTACTGGAGGAACGCGCCGTCATCTCGCAAGCGGCGCTGGAGGCGCTGTTTCCGCCTGGCGCGGCGCGCGTCATCCTTTCTCACACTCGTCCAGAACCCATGCTGGGGGTTTTGCGCCGGCTCGATGGAGGTCCGAAACGGACACGTGCGCTTGGCTTCATCAATCGCGGCGGCACGCTCGACGTTTTCGGCATGCTCTTCGCTAATCGCGCGACATGGGCTCACGCCGTCAAGGCCGCGGTGGAGCTCCTCGGTCTTCCGGCCAAGGATTTTCTATCGCGCGAGGAATTGGACGCTGTCGAAGAACGCGGCGATCCTGAGGTGTTGCGCCAGGGGTTCTCGCAAGGGGAAGCAAGATGAGCCTTAGCCTCACAAGCCTTGGCGGCGCCGGAACGGTCACGGGCTCGAAACATCTACTGGAGGCGGACGGCAGACGATTGCTGATCGATTGCGGTCTCTTCCAAGGGGTCAAAGTGCTGCGCGAACGCAATTGGGCGCCGTTCCCGGTCGATGCCGCTTCACTGGACGCGGTCGTACTGACCCACGCCCATCTCGATCACAGCGGTTACGTGCCCAAACTGGTGCGCGAGGGCTTCAACGGTCCAGTTCATTGTTCATCGGCCACGGCCGACCTCTGCGACATCCTGCTGAAGGATAGCGCCCATATCGCCGAAAAGGACGCCGAATACGCCAACCGCAAAGGCCACACCAAACACAAACCGGCCTTGCCGCTTTACACGGTGCGCGACGCCGAACAGGCGCTTAAGCGGCTAAAGTCCGTCTCGTTCGAAGCGGACACGAACGTCGTTGAGGGCGCGACAATCCGGCTGCGCCGCGCTGGCCACATCCTTGGCGCCGCTACAGTTGAGGTGCGCTGGCGCAATCGCACTCTGCTTTTTTCAGGCGATCTCGGACGCTACGGCGATGTTTTCATGCCCGATCCCGAGCCGGTGGCCGAAGCGGACTATATTGTCGTTGAATCGACCTATGGCGATCGCATCCACCCCAAGCACAATCCGATGGAGGCGTTGGGCGCCGTGATCGAGCGCACGGTGCGGCGCGGCGGCACTGTCGTCATCCCGGCATTCGCAGTCGGGCGCACTCAGGTACTCTTGTATCATTTGTGGATGCTGAAGCGCGCCGGCCGCATCGGTACGGTGCCGATCTTTCTCGACAGTCCGATGGCGATCAACGCGACCGAACTCCTGTGCAGCCATCTCGACGACCACCGTTTTCCGCCGGACGTCTGCGAACAATCGTGCGAGATCGCCACCTACACACGCGATGTCGAAGGTTCAAAGGCGATCACCGCCAGCCCGATGCCGAAGGTTGTCATCGCTGGCAGCGGCATGGCAACCGGCGGGCGCGTGCTGCATCACATCAAAGCCTTTGGGCCAGATGAAAAAAACACGATCCTGTTTGCCGGCTACCAGGCCGCAGGCACGCGCGGGGCGCGGCTCCTCGCGGGCGATACGGAATTGAAGATGTTCGGCCAGTGGATCCCCATCCGCGCCGAGATCGATAATTTGCCCGAATTGTCTGCGCACGCCGACGCGGACGAAATTTTGCGCTGGCTTGGCGGTTTCAAGAGGCCGCCGAAGCGCGTCTTCATCGTCCATGGCGAACCGGCGGCTTCCGATGCGCTGCGCATGCGCATTGAACGCAAGCTCGGTTGGGATGCGGTCGTGGTCGAGGACGCGCGCAGGTACGAGCTGTCATGACAGGTTTTCACGAGCCCGCCGAGACAGGCCATGAACCCCAACTGCGGGCAAAGCGCCTGCAACTGATGACGCAGGACGAAGCCATCGTGCTCATGCGCACCGATTGCCATGTCTGCAAGTCCGAGGGGCTTTCGTCGCGCGCGCGCGTTTTGTTGCGCGCGGGCAAGCGCCACGTGATCGCCACGCTCTATCAGGTCGAGAACGATTGGTTGGCGCAAGACGAGGCGGGCTTGTCGGAGGCGGCCTGGGCGCGGCTTGCCCTCGCCGAAGGCGAGGTCATCACCGTCACGCACGCGCCGCCGCTTGAATCCCTGGCTGAAGTGCGCCGGCGCATGTATGGCGGTCGGCTCGATCAGAGCGCGTTTCGAGCGATCATCGGCGACATTGCCGGGGGCCATTACGCCGACATCCATCTCGCGACCTTCATTGCCGCCTGCTCGGCGTTTCCGCTCGATGTAAACGAAATCACTGCGCTCACAGGCGCCATGGTGGACGCCGGCGACAGACTGTCGTGGCCGGGCCTCAAAGTGATGGACAAGCATTGCGTGGGCGGACTGCCGGGCAATCGCACGACGCCGATCGTGGTCGCGATCGCCGCAAGCCTCGGCCTGGTGATGCCGAAGACCTCCTCGCGCGCCATCACCTCGCCCTCGGGAACGGCCGACGCCATGGAGACGCTGGCGCCGGTCGATCTTAGTCTCAAGGCGATGCGCCGCGTTGTGGAAGCGGAAGGCGGGTGTATCGCATGGGGCGGCGCGGTCCGCCTCTCGCCGGCCGACGACATGCTCATCCGCATCGAGCGCGCGCTCGACATCGATACCGAGGGCCAGCTCATCGCCTCGGTGTTGTCGAAGAAGATCGCCGCCGGCGCGACCCACGTCGTGCTTGATCTCCCCGTTGGGGCCACGGCAAAGATTCGCAGCGAGCAAGCCGCTGCAGAATTAAGCGCGCATATCGACGCAGTGGCCGAAGCGTTCGGTCTGAAAACGCAATTCGTGCTGAGCGACGGCGCCCAGCCGGTCGGACGCGGCATCGGCCCCGCGCTCGAAGCCAAAGACGTCCTCGCGGTGCTGACCAATGCGCCTGATGCGCCCGCCGACCTGCGCGCGCGCGCGCTTGCGATTGCGGGCGCGGTGCTTGAACTCGCGGGCAAGGCGGCCAAAGGGGCAGGCGCCGCGACGGCCGCAGCCGCGCTCGACGACGGGCGCGCCTGGGCCAAGTTTCAACGCATCTGCGAGGCCCAAGGCGGCATGCGTGAACCGCCAACAGCGCCGCTCACGCGCGCGTGGACCGCAACGCGCTCCGGCAGTCTCACCGCTATCAACAATCGCAAGATCTCGCGCCTGGCCAAGCTCGCCGGCGCGCCCGACGATCCAGCAGCAGGCGTTGTGCTGCACGCGCGGCTGGGCGCGGCTGTTTCTGCGGGTGCGCCGCTCCTTACCATTCACGCCGAAGCGCCGGGCCAGCTTGAGTACGCGCTCGACTATGCGGGCGTGAACCTGGACATGTTTGAGATCGAGGCCTAACGCCCATGACGCGGCTCTATCTGCCCATGCCCGGCAACGAAACAATGGCCGAGACGCTGGCGGCGCAAGCCGGCGACGCCCTTGGCGCGCTCGAGACGCGGCGCTTTCCTGACGAGGAATGCTATGTCCGGCTGTTGAACGATGTGTCCGGCATGGATGTGGACATCGTCTGCACGCTGGCCCGCCCAGACCCGCAATTCTTGAG
Organism: Hydrogenophilaceae bacterium; assembly: GCA_013389015.1. GTDB lineage: Bacteria > Pseudomonadota > Alphaproteobacteria > Caulobacterales > Aquidulcibacteraceae > CADEEL01. Next base: position 52,289 of record JACAEE010000156.1, read on the forward strand.
CCTGATCTACGCAGCTGAAACTGCGCGCGAACTGGGCGCCAAGAGCGTGAGCCTGATCGCGCCCTATTTGGCCTATATGCGCCAGGACAAGCGCTTCAAGCAGGGCGAGGCCATCTCATCGGTGCATTTCGCGCGCCTCATATCGCAGGCGTTCGACAGCTTGGTCACCGTCGATCCGCATCTTCACCGCCGGCGCGATCTCGGTGAGATCTTCTCGATCCCGACCCGCGTCGAGCACGCCGCTCCGCTCCTAGCGGATTGGATCCGTGACAATGTCGCCAACCCGCTGGTGATCGGTCCGGACGCTGAAAGCGAACAATGGGTCGCAGCGGTGGCGAAACGCGCGGGCGCTCCGCATATCGTCTCCAACAAGACGCGCCTGGGCGACCGTAGCGTTGTCATCGAGATCCCTGATTTCGCCCAATGGCGCGACAGGCGGCCCGTGCTCATCGACGATATCGCCTCGTCCGGACGCACTATGATCGAGACCGCGCGCAAGTTGGCGGAAAGCGGGATGCAAAAGCCGTATTGCCTTGCCGTGCATGCCCTTTTTGCTGAGAGCTCCTTTGCCGAGCTGAGCTCGCTCGCCGAGCAGGTGGTCTCGACCGATTGCGTGCCGCACGCTTCTAACGCCATCAGCGTAGCGCCGCTCTTGTGGGGGCCGGCGCAGGACGGCGGCTGATCGCCCGCATCTGGCGCCCAAGCGATCCGGGGGCGGCGCACGAGATGCGTATCTCACAGAAGAAGCGCCGCATGGGCGGCCCCATATACGGAGACTTGCGATGAGATTTGCCGGTTTTGGCGGCGCGCTTGCAGGCGCGCTCGCCTTGGTCCTCGCGGGGTGCGCATCTGCTTCAGATCAGATGGGCCATAGGGAAGAGGGACATGACGGATCGATGATGGGCCAGGATCACATGGATCAAGGCATGATGGGCCAGGGCATGATGGGCCAGGGCATGATGGGCGAGCACGGCGCTGGTGATTGTGTGCCGCAGGCGCAAGCTGGACATGACGCCGCCGCTGCGCCGGCGGGTCACGAGCATGGCGAAGGCGCCCCAGAGTGTCCTCCTGACGGAGATCCACACCAGCATCAGGATGACGCCCCTGGGCCAAACTGAGTGCGTCACGAGTGTGGGCCCAAGTCGGGCGCGACCCAGGCGGCTGCGCATTCGGCGGCACATGACGCGCCACAGGGCGCGCGATTAAGGGCGTCCTGTGGATGAGTTCATGCAAGTGCTGGTGAGATGGGCCATCCTGGGGCTTGAACTCGCCGCCGTCGCCGCCATTGCGGCGGGCTTTGTTTGGAGCGGCGCGCGGGCGCTTGTCGTTAATGCGCGCGACAAGGACCAACGACACGCGGTCTTCCGACGCGGCCTCGGCAGGAGCACGCTGATCGCGCTTGAGCTTCTCGTAGCGGCCGACATCCTGCGTTCGGTCGTGCTTGAACCGTCGCTCGCAAACATTGCCGTGCTTGCCGCCCTTGTCGCTATCCGCACCTTCTTGAGCTTCTCAATCGATGTCGAGCTCGACGGTTGCTGGCCCTGGGAGCGCGCCAAATTGCGCCCACGAAACACCGGGCCGGGCGCGCCACGTGCGTCTTGACTAGGGTGCAATCGCGCCGCTCTTTAGATGACGGGCGTGATAGCGAAAAACCACGTCCCTGTCTGGATTGGCTGCGTGCTCATCCCGATCCGGACAGTCCACGTTGGCGAGGATGTGGCGGATGACGTTGAGACGGGCGCGCTTCTTGTGGTCGGCCCGGACAACGTACCACGGTGTGATCTTGTTATCGGTGCGCTCAAGCATGGCGTTGCGCGCAGCGCTGTAGTCCTCCCAATGATCGAGCGCCACACTGTCAATCGGGCTTATTTTCCATTGCTTGAGCGGGTCTTGGCGTCGATCCTTGAGCCGTTGGCGCTGTTCGTCTTTAGAGATGTCGAGATAGTATTTCAGGATCTGAATCCCGGACTTTGCGAGCATGTGCTCGAACGGCACGACGGCATCCATGAACGCTTCGTATTCGGCGTCGGTGCAAAACCCCATGACCCGTTCGACGCCGGCACGGTTGTACCAGCTGCGGTTCATCAACACCATTTCTTGGCTTGACGGCAGATGCGGCGCATAGCGCTGGAAATACCAGGATCGTGTATCGCGGTCCGAGGGCTTGCCGAGCGCGACAACGCGCGTTTCGCGAGGGCTCAAATGACGCACGATGCGCTTGATGACGCCGTCCTTTCCGGCGCTGTCGCGGCCCTCGAAAATAACCAGCAGACGATGATCGAATTGGATGAGATGGCGCTGAAGGCGCACCAACTCGAGCTGCAACATGCGCAAGCGGGCGCGATAGTCGCCGTCATGAGCGCTTGCGCCGGCGTCACGCCCGCGGCTCATGCTGGCCTCTGCGATCGCATCACGATGACCCTCGGCCGGCGCAGTCTCACGACGCGGAGCCCTTGCCGCATCGCTCATCGTCGAGGCTTGGCCCGTCGGCGCCGCGCGTCACGAGGGCCGGCGGGTCGCTGGCGGGAAACGTCTCATGCAAAGCTTCATCGATACTTGTCTCCCGGCGCGCGGTGCGCCGGCTGCAATGGGTTTGTCGCGCAGTCTTATCGGCGCGGAGGGATGCGCGCTTCACGACGCGACGCCTCTCTTGGCGAAGGCCAGCGCAATGAGCGAGAGCCCGAAGGTGACGAGATTGAGCGCCAGAAACACGCCCGGAACCACAATGCCGGCGTGCGGCAGCGCCCAAATCAGGAGCGCGCCAAGGAGTGCGCTGACAACGCCGGCGAAAGCCATCTGGCCCCAGGGGCAATTCTTGTGGCCGCGATGTGCGAAGGCGTGCGTCACCGCTACGAGCCCCTGCGCAATCAGGCTCGCGCCGAGCACCAGGGTGAGGGCCAGGGCCCCCGGCCAGGGATGGATGACGATGCAAAGGCCGCCGATGATGGCGATAACTGACCAGACAGCCCGCCAGACGAAGGCTTCCGTGCGCCAATCGAGGATGAGCATCGCCGCCCCAAGCAAGCCGGACGCGAGCAGAACCGCCCCAAAGGTGACGCTCGCTGCGTAGGTCGCCAATAGCGGCGCCAGGAGAGCGACGACGCCGAACACGATCATCAGCATCCCGTAGATGGTGATGGCGGTGCGCCACCAAAGCGCGCGGCGTGGCGCGGATACGGCGGTTGGAGAAAACGTTGCCTCAGTCATTTCGGGCGATCCTGCTCAGAAGCGAATACGCAGGTCAGCGGCGCGCCCCTGACTATACCGGGACAGCCGTGCGGAGAAGCCAGGCATGGAAAGGGGCGGGCGCTCGCCCTTCACCACTGCCGCTTGAAGAGGAGCCAGCTGGCGAGGAAGAGCGGCGCAGCAATGGAGGCGAGCGCGGCGGCGTGCGGCCACAGCTCGTCAAAGCCTGCGCCTTTCAGGAAGAGGCTCGACACGATCTCGATGCCATGGCGAAGGGGGCTGGCCTCGACGGCGGTCTGCAGCCAGTCTGGCATGCTCTCGAGCGGGGTGATGCTGCCGGAGAGAAACAGCAGCGGAAAGAGCCCGAAGAAGCTCGTCAGCAACGCCTGCTGCAGCGTTGCCGTGGTCGCGCCGATGAAGATGCCGATCGAGACCGCGGCGACAAGCATGAGCAGATTGAGTACAAGAAAGGTCGCAAGATCTCCGTTCATCGGCACGCCGAGCAGGCGCACGATCAGAAGCGAGGGGAAAAGCGAGCCGGTGGCGACGATGATAGGCGGCAGTATCTTGCCTAAGAAGAGCTCGTGCGGCCGGATCGGCGTGACGCGGATTTGCTCAAGCGTGCCGTTTTGCTTCTCCCGCACCATGCCCGCAGCCGGCAATAGAATGGCCAGCATGAAGCCAGCCTGGGCGATCATGGAAAGCGCGACGAATCGCGTGTTGGTGAGATCAGGATTGTATTGCACCCGCACGGACGGCTCGACCCCGCCATGAGACGGCATGGCCCCCATCGTGCGGGCCTGGGCGAAGCGCGCGGTCATCTCAATGACATAGGCGCGTGCGCGCGAGGCGACGTTTGCATCGGCGCCGTCAATGATCACGCCGACGCTCGCCCGACGGCCCGCTGCTATGCGCGCGCCGAAGTCGGGGGGAATCTCCACCATTGCGGCCAAGTCGCCGCGCCTCAGCATCGCTTCGGCCTCGCGCTCGGATCCGGGCGCGGCCGAGAGAACGAATGTGTCGGCTGATGTGAGTTCTTCGGCAAAGGCGCGGCTTGCTTCGCTGCGGTCATGATCAATGATCCCGAGCGGCAGGTTCTTGACATCCATGCCGACCGCCATTGCGCACATGGCGACCTCGATGGTCGTGAGCCAGAAGATGAGAAACAGCACGACCGGGTCGCGCAGCATCTGCGCGAACTCTTTGCCGAGAAGGCCGAAGAGCCGGCCCCACATATCAGGCGATCCGCTTCTTAAAGAGCCATGCGGCGAGGAAGAGAACGACCGCCGTATAGACAATGAGCACGAGGGCGTTGCCCCACAATTCTTCGAGCCCCGCGCCGCGCATGACGACGCCGCGTGAGATATTGACGAAATACATTGTGGGGATGCGCGCCGAATAGCCCTGGAAGAATTCGGGCATAGTGAAGATCGGGTAGACAAAGCCGGAAAACAGAAAGGCTGGCATGAGCGTAATGATGATCGCAACCAGCATGGCTGCGACCTGCGTGCGCACAATCATCGAGACGAGCAGGCCGATCGAAACCGTGCAAATGACATAGATAAGCCCGAGCCCCATGAGCAACGGAAAGCTGCCGCGCATCGGGATCTTGAACCAGAGAAACCCCGCCGCCAGCACCAGCGTGAGCTGCAACGCGGCAATCACGACGTACGGAAAGAGCTTGCCCAGGATGAACTCCCACCGCGTGAGAGGGGAGGCGTATATCTGGGCGATCGTGCCCAGCTCCTTTTCGCGCGCTACTGCAAGCGCCGTTAGGAGGGGTGAGAGGGCCATCAGGATGACAGCGAAAAGGCCGGGAATGATGAAGTTGCGGCTCTCAAGCTGCGGGTTGTGCCAGACCCGCACCTGCGGCTCGATCGGTAGTTCGAGCGCGCCGCTCGGAAACGCATAGATGATGGCGCGCCCATAAGCGGAGACAATGGCCGCTGTTGCTCCATAAGTGCCGTCGACCACGAACTGAACCGGTGCGGTTTCGCCGCGCGCCAGCCGGCGGCCAAAGCCAGGCGGGATGGAGAGGATGGCGCGCGCACGGCCCTCCATCAGCGCATGCTCGGCGACGCGTTCGTCCTCGGGCGCGCCGGCGAACGCGAAATAACTTGTGTTGAGAAACTGGTTCGAGAGGGCCCGGCTTTGGGCGCTCCTGTCATGGTCAACGATCATCAGCGGGGCGTCCTTCACATCGAAAGAGAGCGCGAAGCCGAACAGGAACAGCATGACTAGCGGCATAGCGAGCGCGATCCAGACAGTGATCGGGTCGCGGACGATCTCCAACGTCTCCTTGTGCGCGAAGGCGGAGATGCGCGAGAGCTTCACGCCGCACTCCGGGCGCGCTCGCGTTGAATAAAGCCCAGGAACACGTCTTCGACACTCGCGTCCTCAAGCCCCAGCTCTTTTTGAAGAACTGCAAGCGCGTCGAGCGCGATCATGCGCCCATCGAGCATGAGCCCCAGGCGGTCGCAATAAGTCGCCTCCTCGAGGTAGTGGGTCGAGACGATGACGGCGACCCCGCTCTGAGCCACGGCCGCGATTAGACGCCAGAAGCGGAAGCGGGAGATCGGATCGACGCCCGAGGTTGGCTCGTCAAGAAAGAGGACGCGCGGGCGGTGAACGATGGCGCAAGCGAGCGCAAGCCTCTGGCGAACGGCGCCGGACAGCGAGCGCACGAGCGCGCCGGCGTCCTCGCCGAGGCCCGCCCGCGCTGACGCCCAAGCGATGCGCTCGGTGATTTCGTCCTCAGGCACGCCATAAGCGCGGGCGAAGAACAGAAGGTTTTCCTTCGGCGTCAGATCCAGGAAGAGGGAGAAACGCTGTGAGACGTAGCCAATGCGCGAGCGCACCTCTTCGCTTTGTCTTGCTGCGTCGAAGCCGGCGACAGCAGCGGTTCCGGCGCTGGGCGCCAACAGACCGCAAAGGATGCGGATGAGCGTCGTCTTGCCGGCGCCATTGGGGCCGAGCAACCCCAGCACTTCCCCGGCTTTGACCTCAAGGCTCACATCGTCAACGGCGACGAAGGCGCCGAAGCGATGCGTCACCGCGCGCGCGGAGACCACGACGCCGCCAGGCTGCGTCGTGTTGGGCGGCGCCGGCGCCGGCGTCTCGCGGAGCTGATCTGGCGATATCAACGTGAACGCGTCCTCCATGGAGGGCTGCGCCGGCGCCAACGTCGCGTCTGTGATGGACGGAAGAACGTTCGATGCGAGCTGAACCCTGAACTCTTCCGGCGATCGCTTCTGGAAGGTGAGCACGCGCGCATCCCGCGTCAGCGCGCGCTCGACGTCGTCAGCCCTGTTGGTGCGCAGACTGAAGACGCGGCCATGCGCTCGCTTCCGCAGTTCGGCAGGCGGGCCGAGTGCGAGCGGGCGCCCGTCCTTGAGCAGAAGGACACGGTCGCTGGCGTCAGCCTCGTCCATGTAGGAGGTGGCGAAGATGATCGAGCGGCCGGCGGCTTTGGCGGCCTCGAGCATGCGCCAAAGTTCGCGCCGCGACAGGGGATCGACGCCGAGACTGGGTTCGTCGAGAACCAGAAGGGGCGGCTCGTGAATGAGGTTGGCGCAAAGCGCGAGCTTCTTGCGCATGCCGCCCGAGAGCGCGGCCTCGCGGCGGGCCTCGAACCGTTCGAGACCGGCCATGTCGAGCAAGCGCCGTTTGCGGATCGCATACGCGGAGGCAGGGACATCGCGGATCTTGGCCGCGAAGGCGATGTTCTCGGCCACACTCAGGCGATCGTAGAGCGAGAAGCCCTGGCTCATATAGCCGACCCTGGCCTGGATGCGCTCAGCGTGACGACGCACATCCTCGCCAAGCACCCGGCACTCGCCAAAACTTGGCCGCAGGATGCCGGAGAGGATTTGCAGCAGCGTCGATTTGCCGGCGCCGTCGGGCCCAACCACGCCAAAGACCTCTCCAGGAAGGAGTTGAAATCCGACATCTGAGAGCACAGTGCGGCGCCCGAAACGCCGCCCAATGCCTTGCGCGTCAACCAGCGGGACGGTCATCCCATCACCCTGGCGCCAGGAGGCGCGCAGGCCATCCGGCGTCAGCGTCCCAGAGGATCCAGGCGTCAGCGGGCATCCCGGGTTTCAAGAGCGTATCGGGATTGTCCGCTTCGAGCGTGACGCCATAGACGGTTCGGCTGCGCTCGTCCTGCGTGTGCACGTCGCGCGGCGTGAATTGCGCCTGGGCGTCGACCTGCGCCACGCGCGCCTCGAACAGGCGGTCGGGGAAGGCGTCGACGCCAATGCGCGCGGCCGCACCGAGCCGCACGCGTCCCAGATCTCCTTCGCTGATGAAGACGCGCAGCCGAACCATCGACAGGTTCGCGATGATCGCAATCGGCTGGCCGGGCGCGACGATCTCGCCCGGCTCGGCTAGGCGCGCCAGCACGTGACCCGAGCGGGGCGCAGCTACGCGCGTCTTGTCGATTTGCGAGCGCGCCAGCGCCGCCATCGCTGCGGCGGCGTCGGCTTCAGCGCGCGCGCGTGCGCGCTGATCGCGCAGCGCCGCTGCTCCGTCGGCGGCCTGGCGATAGGCATTGCGGGCCATGTCCAAGCGTTGCGCAGTGACGAAGCCCCGCTCAAAAAGGCTCTCATAGCGTTCGAGATCGGCGCGCGCCGTGCCTGTATGGTGGTCAGCGAGCGCGATCTGCCGGGTGATTTGCGACACCGCTTCTCTCGCTGCGCGTTGCTCGGCCAGAGCGCGGGCGCGCTGCAATTCATAGTCTGACGGCTCGATACGGGCGATCAAGGCGCCGGCTTCGATGTGTGCGCCTTCCCGCGCATTCACTTCCAGCAATCGACCGGCGACCTCGACGCCGACGCGTATTTCGTCGGCCTCGATACGGCCGCTGCCGTAAATGACCTGCTCGGCGAGCGCTGGAGGCCTGAGAGCCCAGAAAGCCAGCGCCGAGACCAAGACAATCGCGCCCAGCGCGGATGCGACAATAGCTGTCGCTGCGGCCGGCGAGGCTGGAAAACGGCGGCGCAACGATTGCAGGAACGGCGCCCGCTGCATGCGTTCTGCTAGCGTGCTCGCCTGTCGGCTGGGTTGATCCATCTCAAGGCGCTCAGCCGATTCACTGAGACTGCGCGGTTGCGCGCGCGGGTTTTCGCCCAAGGCGCGGTATGAAACCGGGCGTGCGGGCCGCATAGGCGCGCCACTCTTCGCCGAAGCGCGCCTCCGCTTCGCGTTCCTCGAACTTGGCCAGGCGCACATACATTACGACGAGCACCGGAAACATGAGCGCCGTGATGATCGTCGGCCATTGCACCAGGAAACCAATCATCACCAGGATGAAGGCGACGTATTGAGGGTGACGCAGGATCTTGTAGGGCCCGCTGACGGCGAGCTTTCCTTGCGCCTGCGCGCGGTGCAGCACTATCCAGGACTCGCCCAGCAGCCACAAGCCCCCGATAATGAACCCGTCGCTGATCCAATGAATTGGCGTAAAGTGGGGATCACTGCGCCAGCCGAGCAGAGCCGGCCAGAAGTGGCCGGCATTGTGGGTCATGATATCAACGCCTGGGATGAGATTCTGCAGCCATGGCGCTGCGAGATAGAGCGTCAGCGGAAAGCCGTACATCTCAGTGAACAAGGCGACGATGAAAGCGGAGAAGGCGCCGAGGCTGCGCCAGTCGCGCGACGATCGCGGCTTAGCGAAACTGAAAGCGAAGACGATGAAGAAGATCGAATTGACGATGACGAGGAGCCAGAGGCCATAGCCGGAAAAGGCGGAGTGCTCATCCATTGCGGCCCTCCGTCGTATTGTCGTGCCGGCCATGACCGGAGTGGCCGCCGTGCCCGTGCAGCAGGTGCATGAACGGGCAGAGAAGCAGGATGAGAAGCGGCCACGCCGCGAGAAGGTGGGCGCCGTGCTCGGTGACGACGTAGTAGGCGCCGACGGCCAGTAGCGCCAACATGAGAAGGCGCACGATCCAGCGTGAGCCGCCGCTCTCGTCACGCCCTGCTGGCTCGCCGTGGCTTCCGTGATGATGATCGGTCATGTCTGTGGTGATCCTCGCAAGCTCTTGAGCGGCGCGCCGCCGCTGAAACGACGGTTGCGGGGGGCGAGGGGTCGTTTCCTCCCGGCGGCGCGCGCTCAAAGATCAATACGCGCCCGCCGTCCGCGCCCCTGGCCCGCGCGTCCCCGCCTGTGTGGACCCCCCACCATGGGCGTTCAGCGGGCCAGCGCCTGTCTAAACTGAAGATGGCTGGTGAGGTCCTTGAGGGTCAGAACGCCGGCCAGACGGCCTTCAACGGCGACAATGAGCCGGCTGGCGCACGCTCGCTGCATGCGGTCAAGCGCAGCTTCGATAGCGAGATCAGGTTCAGCCACGGGGAGGTGGTCGATCGGCGTCATCACTGCCGAGAGGGGTGTGGCGGGCCAGTCCGACCGCGGCGTCTGTTTGGCCTCGCGCAACCCCGCGGCGCCGATAACGCGCCCGTCGCCAAGCACCGGGACGAGATCGTGCGGATGGCGGGCGAGCACGGTCTGCACAAAATCCTCGATGCTCATATCCGCCGGCGCGGAGACCGGAGTCGTGGTCATGAAGTCACCCACGCGCATGCCCGACAGCATCTGCCTGGCTTCAGCTTCTTTGCGGTGTGCGCTCGCCATCGATAGAATGAACCAGCCCAGAACGATCCACCAAAGCCCGTGCCCCATCGCCCCGCCGAGCGCGGACAGGAAGCCTGCGGCCATGAGGATGATTGCGATGACCTCGCCAGAGCGCGCCGCGATCCGCGTCGCCTTGAGCGCATCCTTGGTGACGAGCCATACGATCGCGCGTAGCACGCGTCCGCCGTCGAGGGGAAAGGCCGGCGCCATGTTGAAGATTGCGAGCGTCAGGTTGAGCACGCCAAGATAGTGAAGCACCGCGTGGTACTCGGTAGGCGCGGCGGGCTCGGCCACGCCGCCGAGATAGAAAAACGCAAGGCCGAGCGCCACGCTCACCAGGGGACCGGCGAGCGCCATCAGCAATTCAGCCACCGGCGCCTTGGGTTCTCCTTCCATCTCGGCCACGCCGCCAAACACAAAGAGCGTGATCGACTTGATCGGCAGGCCAAAGGCTCGCGCCACCAGAGTATGGCCGAGCTCGTGCAGGATGATCGAGACGGCGACGCCGACGACGGTTGCGGCGGCCATGACCCAGTACGTCGACTGCGGCAAGCCGCCATAGAGCTCGGGAAAAACGCCGGCCGCAAGCGACCAGGCGATCAAGAGCGCCAACAGCACCCAGCTTGCGTCAATCCTGATGTTTACGCCCAGCAGCGAAAAGGAGGCGATACGTTTGGCCAAGACTGAAGACCTCCGACCTCTCAGCTGCACCGCGAGTACGCGGGGGCGTAGGGCTCGTTGTGTGGTTACGCGCCGCAGCGGTCGCGCCCTGACTGGCGCGCATTGACGCGGGGCCGCTGGGCAAAGGGCTCGGGCGACTCGGCGGGCCGGTCAGGGCGGCGGACTTGGGCTGCGTAAGATCAATGAGCGTGTCCGCCTGCGCGCTCGCAGTTCCCGGCGCGGACGAGCGCCAGCGCAGAGATGTATCGAGGAAAGCGCCATGTCACTTCAACCGTCCGACGCGCCGAACGCAAGGAGCGGCGCGCTTGGCTTCAGTCCCTCTGAGCAGCTCTTGGCGGCGATGCTTGACCAGCTCATCGAGAAGGACGCGCTGGCGGTTGCTTTTCCAAGCGGGCGCGTGCGCCGTTTTGGCCAGGCGGACGCGGCGCCAGTGTCGGTCGCGCTCAAGGATGCGGGCGCTCTCAAACGCCTCATGGCGAACCCTGAGCTTGCATTGGGAGAACTCTATGTCGAGGGCCTCCTCGCGGTCGAAGGTGATAGAATCGACGCACTCCTTGCCGTTGTTCTGCAGAATCTGCGCGACAGGGGTTTCCGCGCCCGCACCGCGCCGGCGGGCCTACGCCTTATCGAAGGACCGCGGCGCGAAGTGAACAGCAGGGACCGCGCCGAGCGCAATGTCGCCCACCACTACGACATCTCGAACGAACTCTATCGGCTCTTCCTCGATGACGACATGCAGTACTCCTGCGCTTATTTCGAGCAAGCTGGCGACACGCTGGAAGCGGCGCAAGCGGCCAAGAAGAAGCTGATCGCCAGAAAGCTTTGCTTGCGCCCTGGCCTTTCCGTGCTGGACATCGGTTGCGGCTGGGGCGGGCTAGCGCTCCACCTGGCACAGGTGCACGATGTGCGTGTGCGCGGCATCACCTTATCGCAGGCGCAATTGCCTGTGGCGCGCATGCGGGCGAATGCGCAAGGCCTGGCCGAGAGGGCGAAGTTCGCGCTTGAAGACTATCGCGATACGAAGGGCAAGTTTGACCGCATCGTCTCGGTCGGTATGTTCGAGCATGTCGGGCGCGGGCATTACGACGCGTTCTTCCGCCAGGTCGCAGCGCTCCTCGCTGAAGACGGCGTTGCACTTCTGCACACGATAGGGCGCGCTGACGGGCCCGGCGCCACCAGTCCCTGGATCGACCGCTATGTCTTCCCTGGCGGATATACGCCGGCGCTTTCCGAGATCATGCCGGCGATCGAGCGCGCGGGCCTTTACGTCACCGACGTTGAAGTTTGGCGGCTTCACTATGCACTTACGCTGCGAGCCTGGCGCGAGCGCTTCGAAGCGCGCATAGATGACGTACGAGAGATGTTCGATGAACAGTTCTGCCGCATGTGGCGCTTCTATCTCGCCGCCAGCGAAGCGGCGTTTCGCTATGGCGGGCATGTCGTGTTTCAGATTCAACTTGCGCGCCGCCAGGATGCGGTTCCGCGCACGCGGCGTTACCTGGCGGAGAACGCGGGTCCCATCGAATGACGCAATCGAGTGCATTCTACGCCGCTCCGCTCACCGCTGGCATGGCTCGTCTGTCGCGCGGAGGAGGTGACCGGGTGCGCTAGGCCCCCAATAAGAAGGCAGCGGTCGCAGCGGCCGCGATGAGGCAGACTACGGAGGTGCGTGATGAGTTCGACCCGGGATGGCGACAAAACCGTAGGCATTGGCGTGCTGCCGCTTGGCGTCGCCTTGGCCGTCACCTTGCTGGCGGCGTACGCGGTCTGTTGGCTGGTCGCCGCTTCGCCCTATTCAAGCCCGTTTGCACACGCCTGGCTCGATCTGTTTTCGGCCGCCCCTCAGGGATCGACCGCCCAATTGATCGAAGGGGGCGTCTACAGCGTCGTCGCCGCCTGGTTTGCGGCGCTCATTTTTACACCGGTCTACAATATCGTTGCGCGCGCCGATCGTTTGATCTGATTTCGGTCTGCTTCAGGACGCGCCGGCGGCTGGCGGACCACGCCAGCGCCCCAGGTAGACCCGCTCAAAGGCGAACACCGCCAGAATGGCGATGGCTGCATAGAGCACGATTGCGGGATCGCTCTGCAATTTCATGGCGGTAAATGCCGCCAGTACGACGCCATCGAAGCTTAACGCAGCCAGCAGAATTGCGGTGCGTGCGCCGGCCTCGCGGCGCCGGTAACGAAAGACGCCCCAATGCACCACCATATCCATCATGAGATAGAAGAACGCCCCGAGCGAGGCGATCCGCGTCAGATCGAAAAACACCGCCAGCAGCGAGGCGATGACGACCGTATAGATAAGGGTGTGCCTCTGGATCGATCCCGACATGCCGAAATGGCTATGTGGAATCATATTCATGTCGGTGAGCATTGCGAGCATGCGCGACACCGCAAAAACGCTGGCCAGAAGACCCGACGCGGTGGCCACAGCCGCCAGGACGACGGTCAGGATGAAACCGATTTGCCCGAGCGCCGGCTCGGCAGCCTCGGCCAGGGAATAATCGCGCGCGGCGATGATCTGTTCGATTGAAAGGCTCGAGCCGACGCCGTAGGCCACCAGCAAATAGACCACGACGCAGAGCCCGATCGAGATCATGATGGCGCGCCCGACATTGCGGTTGGGTTCGGTGATTTCAGCGCCGGAATTGGTGATAGTGGTGAAGCCCTTGAACGCGAGGATCGCCAGCGCCACCGAGGCGATGAACCCGCCAACGCCATGATCGCCGGGCGCTTCGCCTTCTGGTGTGAAGGAAAAGCCGCTCGACCACAGCGCGGCAATGCCGAAGAGCGCGATGCCGCCGACCTTGATCACGGCCATGAGCAGCGAGAAGAGGCCGACGGAGCGGTTGCCGGCTACGTTGACGAGGAACGCGAACACAATCACGCCGACCGCCAACGCAGGCACGAGCGGACCCTCGGTGATCTCGAACGGGCGCAGCACATAGGTGGCGAAGGTGCGCGCCACGAGGCTTTCGGCGATAACCATGGAAAGCGCCATCAGGAGCGCCGCGCCCGCAGCGACTGCGCCGGCGCCGTAGCACTTCTCCAAAATCATGGCGATGCCGCCGGAGGAGGGCCATTTGTTGGACATCGCGACATAGCTGTGGGCGCTTAGTCCGGTCACGACGGCGCCGGCTATGAAGGCGAGCGGAAACAGCGGCCCGGCGAGCTCGGCGATCTGACCGGTTAGGGCGAAGATGCCGGCGCCGATCATCACGCCCGTGCCCATCGCCACGGCGCCGCCCAGGCTGATGGAGCCTTGCTTGTACTCGCCGCCGCCGTGCTGATGCGCCTGGATCATCGCGTCAGTCTGGATCAGCGGTGCTGCGAGGTCCACCGGCGCGGGAGCGGCCGGAAGTTCGCGGAGAGGAACAGGGATCGATTTGATCGATGTCAATGTCGCGCCGCGCCGCCGGGCGCAGCATTGTCCGCCGAGGAGCAAGATTCATGAAGCTCAAGCCTGTCGCGCTCGCCATAGGCGCTGCTGTTGCATTCGCTATCATCTGGTCGCTGTGCAGCGCCTTTGTGGTGCTTGCGCCCGGCTCCGCCGATGCGATCTTCGCGGCGATGATGCACGCCGACATGCCGATGATGCGCGTGACGCTTGACGGATTCCTGATCGGGCTCGTCGGGTGGGCGCTGGGCGCTGGGGTGACGGCGCTTGCGCTTGCGCTCTGCTACAATGCGCTGGCTGGCGACAGGACAAAAGCGTGATTGGCCGAAAGGAAGCTTGAAGATGCGACTAGCTCTCGTTTCGCTCGCCGCCGCCGGTGTTCTTGGCGGCTGCATGAGCACGCAAGGCATGCACGGCGGCGGCATGGCTCATGGCGCCATGAGCCATGAGGACATGATGCGCCATTGCCAGATGATGCGCGAAGGCGGCGATCAGGCGCCTGAGCACGATCCCGCCATGCACGGCGGAATGAGCCGTGAGGAGATGATGCGCCGCTGCCAGATGATGCAAGAGCACCCTAGTCCGGAATGAACGACCGGCCGAATGTGGCGGCGCCACGCCCACGTCCGCCGACAGGCGTGGCGGTAGGGCGCTGCTGCATGGGCTGGTTGGGATTGCCACCGGCGGCGAAATAGGCAGTGTTATGCCCCGGTTGAAGCCGCGCCGCGCAGTGAAGGCGCGCTTGGGGGAGGAGACTGCCGCGATGCGCTTGCAGATGACAATCGGCATGTCTGCCGCCGCGATTCTTGCGTTGGCGCCGGCGCCGGCGCTTGCACACGACTTTTTCTTGTTGCCGGCGTCCTTCAACGCCGGCGCTGAAGTCCGCGTACAGGCGACCGTTGGCGCAAGCTTTCCAGCGGCTGAGATCGTCGTCACCGAGGACAGGGTCGCTGAAGCAGCGGCGAGCGAAGGCGCTTCGCTGCGCGTCGCCGGGGCGGGGCCAAGCGCCCTGGATCTGATCTTCGCCAGCGCCGCGCCCGGCGCGCATGTGGCTTCGCTGCGGCTGGCGCCAAGAGACGTCGAATATGCCGAAGACCGCATCCCGCTCATCATGGAGGAATACGAGGTCGACGAAGCGGCGCGCGCAGCTGTCGCCGCACTGCCAGCCCCGCGTGTTCTGCGGGCGAGCTCTCAGCGTTTCGCCAAATCGATCGTTTGCTTCCAATCTTGCGCCGACTGGACGCGGGCTGCGCGTCCGGCGGGCCATCCGCTTGAGTTCGTCGCTGACCCGGCCGAGCCGGGGCGTTTCGTACTGCTGTTCCAGGGCGAGCCGCTTGCCAATTATCCGATCGCGCTCGCGCGCGCTTCAGAACGCGCGCATCTGGTGACCGACGACGCCGGCGCCGTCCGCGTCGGCGGCGGGACCGCGGGCGCATTCATGCTGTTCGCGGCTCACATGAGCGCGCCTGCCAGTCCGGGCGAACGATTTCAGATGCTGCTGAGCTCACTGACGGCTCAGCTTAGTGAGCCGCCGCGCTGACGCGCCGCCGATGCGATCGCCGGGCTCAGGCAACTTGACCGGTGTGTTGGATTTCGCTTGCGCCCGACAGGCATGATTGAGCGGCTCACGCGCAAGCGGCCGCCATCACCGAACACAAGACTTTGCGCGAGATCGAACGCTACCGCAGCGGCCGATCAAGAGCGGCTCGCGCGCGAAGCCATCTCGCGGCTCATTCTGAACGGGTGACGAACGCCAACTACCAAACCTAGCGCCAAGCCTTCCAAAGCACTCAATGAAATCAAGCGCGTTGGAAGGGAGTGGCGACCCCGGAGAAACGAAACCCGGCGCATCACGGCAATACGTCAACGCGGCTCGCCTCATGCTCAGACTCGGCCCGCCATTGGACCCTCAGTCGGCTAAGGGAATAGCGAAGCCGCGCGGGGCCCACGTCCAAGGCCAAAGCTGGCGCCGGTATGAATTGTGGTGCAAGCGACGTCGTTTCCGATCCATCAAGCACCGACAGCCCACGCTGCGATATATGGTTGGCCGAATGAGACAACGCCCAGGCCATTCCTCGCCATTGCGGCCCACCCCGCAGTGGCGACGGCTCTGGCGCCGACGCCGGATACGCAGCCTTGCGGTCGGACTGGCGCTCGTGGGCGCCCTCGGGCTCGCGCAGCTGACGCTGTCGCCGCCGTTGATGCAATCCGCCGCTCAAGAGCCGTCAGCAAGCATTCGCCTTCGCGTCATCGATGGCGACACGGTTGAAGTTCGAGAGACCGGTGAACGTATCCGGCTGGAAAATATTGATACGCCTGAGACCGGTGATCGCGCCCGCTGCGCGGGCGAGCGCCAAGCCGGTGAGCTGGCGACCGCTGAAGCGCGCAGGCTCATTGGTCAAGCCGATCGCATCAGCATTCTCCGCAGCGGGCGGACCGACCGGTATGGGCGCACGATCGGATGGATTGCGCTGGACGGACGCGATCTCGGCGCCATGCTGATTGAAGCAGGGCTTGCGCGGCCCTGGCGGGGACGGCGCCAATCTTGGTGCTCAGCCTCCGGACAATTGCTGCATTGAGCGGCGGCTCAGTCGCAGCAGGTGGCGGGCGATGAGGCCTGCAATGGCGGCGCGCCCTAGCGCTTCGAGATGGCCAGCGCCGCAACGTTGCGCGAGCCAGCCGGAGAGGGCGCCTGCAGCAATGACCGGCGTCCAGCGCACCAGGCCGAGCGCAATTCTGTACGCGGCTTCGAGCAATACGATCGCGAACAAGACAAAGAGCGATACGATCAGCGCTTCCATGACGCCGCGCTCCAATTCCGGTGCGGCTGATCAAAGGGGCGGCCGCGCAGCTTTGGCCCGTATCTGCGCCGGCGCTCATATTGCGAGAGCACAGCGCCGTTAAGGCGCTTCGCTTTCCAGATCGCCTTGATGTCGCGCAGCGTTTTGACCTTGTGGCACGCAGCGCACATGAGCTGGTCGGGTTTTGCGCGCCGCCATGCGTTCGGCGTCGAGTGCTCGCCGATCAGACCTTCGGTCTCTTCGCACTCGTCGATGCAGCAAGCGCCGTTCTGCTTTTTCAGCAGCGCTTGGTACTCGCGCGCGGTCAGGTAGAGGCGGGTCATGTCGAGACGCGCCTTCTTCAAAAGTTGAAGCGAAGGGCGCTGATGTCTCGACGTGTTTGGCTCGCAACGCTGCGCGTCGAACGGTCCCCAGATGTGAGAACAAAACAAGCACAAATTGGTTGAGCGTGCAAGCGGTGTCTGCGAGGACGCGCACCTACTTTCGCGTTGCGAGCACGTCACGTGGCTTACGAGGAGAAAGTGCCGGTGAAGTTCGGTCAGCTCGGGCGACTGAGCGGGCTCTATTTCGGTTGCACGGGATGTGCGCGCGGCAAGCTCTTTACGGCGATTGAGCTGGTGAAGCTCTATGGCGCCGAGGGACGCGTTGGTGATCTCGCCAAGCGCCTGTCTTGCAAATTCTGCAAGCAGCATAGGAAGCGTCCGCCGCGTGTTTATGTGGAGGTCGCAAAGCCCGGCTATACGAAAGCGGAAGTCGCGGCGCTTAACGCAACAGACCTAGATGCATTGGTGTTGAGCTTGGAGAAGCTGCAACCCAAGAAGAAGATTTCGTGATGGTGCGAACCCGCGCGGTGCGCGGGACGCGCCCCTTGCGCTTCGCTCCGGGAAGAGATTTCTCGTGAACCGAGCCGCGCTTGTTGAAGCTTGGTGCGCGTCTCGGCCCTGCGGGCTTCGATCGCTTTCGCCGGCGCGCCGCTAGTCCGTTGAGGTTTTGTTGCGCCGCCGGTCCGCAATCCAGGCATCGAGATCGATTGGATCGTAGCGCACAGCCCTGTCGGTCGACTTGATGAAACGCGGACCCTTCCCGGCGCAGCGCATCTTGTCGAGCGTCGACTTCGAGAGGCCAAGCCGGGCGGCGGCTTCGCGGACGTTGAGCAGCACTGGCGGCGGCGCGATGACGCGTTTCGTCTGCGTGGCTGACGCCGATCGTGTGCGAACAGACTGCGGCCGCGCTCCTGCTTGGCTCGCGTTGCCGAAAAGGTCTGGCTGCGGCGGGCGCTCCTCGTTGAGGCGCTGCTTTTTCACGGCGGGTAGGGACGCAGTTGAATATCTTGGCTGACCAACACCCGAACGCGCGCGCCGGCGCGTATGCGAAGTGTTGGTCTCACATTGAGTTCGCGATCGACGAGACGCGAACCAGTCTGCGCCGCTTGTTGAGCAGCGGCGTCACCAATGCTCTGCGAAAGTCTGGCATCGTCTTCGTCCTCACTTTCATTGGCGGCCACGCCGAGGACGGCGGAGATAAGCGAGGCGAATGCAATGCGTCCAATGTGGGCGTCGACATCGCCGGTTAAACCGGTGCTGCCGCCGGCGTCGGCGCCGGGCATCGCGCGCAGCGGGATCGACCACCCATTTGGCATGATGAGCCTGTTCCAAACAACCAGCAGACGCCGCTCCCCATAGGCGGTGTCAGCGTCGTAGGAGCCGATCAGTCGCGCCCCTTGCGGAATCAGCAGTGTCTCGCCCGTGACGCTGTCGAAGACGTTTTCGCTCACTTGAGCGATGACGCGTCCGGGCTGATCGGAATTCAGGGCGGTGATAAGCGCCGCAGATATCGTGGCGCCTGCCTGGATCGTGTATGGCGAACGCGGCGGCGCATAGGTTGCGTCGAGCACGCCGTCGTCGCGTCCGCGCTGACCATTGAGGAAGGCGGCGCGCCGGCCGGTCTCAGTGAAGCTCTGACCGTCCGCTGGGCGGACGACCGCGCGGCGCTCTGAAAAAAGAATGGATGACGTGCGCGCCGCGTCGGCCTCCGTTTCAAGAGGCGAGGGGCGGGCTGGCGCATATGTGGCGGCGCCAGTATCGTCCGGCGCAGACAATGTCGCGTCAGCCGGCGCGTGATCGCCCCAGAAATAATCGTGGCCTTCCTCGGGCGGCTGCAGCGTTGCCAGATCGTAGTTTGCGGGGGCCTCGCGAATGTTCTCCGGCGGGTTGGAGGTTTGCAGGCTTTGTGAGCCGTCTTCGCCCGCAACCGGCCTGCGGTCGCGTTCGGACAATCCGTTGATGAGCGCAAACGCGATGAGCCCGCCGAGGCCGAGAGCACCGGCCATCAACGTCTTACGCGAGAGCCGTCGCGGCTTTGGCGGCGCGGCGCGGATGGAGGTGATCGGCGCTGGCGGTGGCCGCGCCTCATCCGTTGCGGCCGGCTGGGGAGCGGTCATGGGCGTCTCCCGCGGCGGGCCGTGCGCGGCGCGTGCGCATCGTCGCGACTGATGCGCACGATTTGAGGACGCTCGGCGCCTAACCGAAGTTCGGCGATGTCGAAGAGACGATCGATCACGTAGCGGCTGCCGGAGACCCGATAATTCACGAGCCCTGCCTCGCCATTCTCGATGACGAAGAGCGGCGGCGCCTCGCTGGTGGCCATCGCCGGTGGAAACTCGATGTAGGTCTTGGCCCCGTCGTCGAAGACACGGACGGGCCGCCAGTGCGGATTGAAGCCGCGCACGGTGCGGATGCGATAGCCGAAGTTCAGCGTTTCCAAAGCAGCAGGAGCGCCGGCGAGTTCGTCGTCAGCGTCGGCGGGATAGCGCCACGCGGTCTGCGCGGAATAGGTTTGACCACTGGTCGCGATGGCTTCGATGGCGTAGGTGCGCCGATCGGTGATGAGAACAATGTTGGTGCGGATGCTGGCGCGTGTCGGCTTAATAAGCAGCATGGCGCGCGCGTTGGCGACGTCGCCGCCCACCGCCTGTTCAACCATCCAGCGGGTTGTGTCTCCCGCTGCAACAGTGACGATTGTTTCACCGGGTTCAAGCAGCACCGTCGAAATGAAGCCAGGCGCGCCATAAACCTCGTAGATGGCGCCAGGCGCATAATCGTAGATATGTGTTGCGTCGGTGAAGTTGGCCGGGTCCGGGCGCCGGCGTGCCTCCGCATTGGCTTCCGCAAGCGTAGTGATGGGCGCTGTGGCCCGCGAACCCTGCGCCTCGGCGGACGTGCAGGCCAAGCTTGTGAGCGCGAAGCAAACAAAGGCGGTTCGGTTCATGGCTGCACTCGCGGAGAGGAGAACGCGGGCGTTTCCGGCGAAATGGAAAATTCGGTGATGAAAAGCCCCAGCGGATTGTGCATCAGAGCATCGGCGTTGCGTGGGCGGTCGAAGCGCACGGTGAAGAGCCCTGTAAAACTCTGAGCCGAGCGCGCGTCGGCCCCGTGTGTGGCCTCGATCCAACTCACTTGCCACGTCGCCTCTGAACGTTGCACGACGGAGGTGATGACAGCGGTTCGCGCGCTCGTACCCAACCGCGCGAAAGGATCGTCTTCGCGCGCGATCTCGTTGAGCTGCTGTGACGCCTGCGGTGTCAGGAAGCGGTAGGCCGCAAACCAGTTTTGGCGCAGCACCACGCCGTCGGTTGGAATCTCGCGCACCAGCCGAACGAAATGGCCAAGGAAGTAGCTGACCTGCGCGTCGGTCGGTGTATAGCGCCCCGACAACGGTTCAACCGAGAGCACGCGGCCTTGCGGACTTACTTCGACTACGTGAACGAAGGTGCGCTTCTGCAGAGCCACGAAGGTGAGACCGGCCGCGAGCACGATAGCGAGCAGACCAAGGCCGAACGCGAGCCAGCGCCAAGTCACGGCTGCTTGCACGGCGGCGCCCATGCGTGCGTCCCATGCTTGCTGGGCGCGCGCGAATGGCGTGTCTGGCGCATCGGCCGCGTAAGCGCGAGGGGGACGTCGAAAAGGAAAGCTCATGACGGTGCTTTCTCCGTGTCAGGACTTCTGGCGCGGCCGCATCGCCGCATAATTGGGTCGTGGGCGTGCGCCGCCGCTTGAGCCGCGCCCCCGCGCGGGGCGCCCGCGAGAACCGCCGCGGCCAGACGTCAGCAGTTTCGTTGTGACTGCCGCGCCGACGACCATGCCGGCGCCAGCCATGGCGCCTTGAATGGGCTGCGCGGCAGAGAGGCTGGGATTGCCTTGCATCACTTCGCTTGCGAGCGCAGGCGCAAGGAATGAAAGCGCGAGAATAGTGAGGCCGAACAACAGCACATCGAGGGCGCCGCCATTGGCGAGTGTCATCGTCTGGGGCAATTCGGCAACGAAACTCAGCGCCACGCTGGCGACAAAGGCCAAGAGGAAGAGCCGGATCGCAGAACTTGCGACCCACCCCAGCGGCCGTTCAGCGGCCCACGCCGTGCCCGAGAACACGCCCCAGGGCAGGGCGACGAAGGCCGCGAGCGAGCCAAGCTTGAAGGCGATAAGCTGGACAAAGATCTGCAGCGCCAGCACGAAGAAGGCGACGAGAATGGTGACACCCGCCAGCAGAATGGTGGCGAGCGTCAGGAAGTCCGTAAAGATGTTCAGCCCATCGCCCATTTCCATGACGCGGCCAAATAGCTCCTTGCCTTGAACCGCGACGCGGGCGGGATCGTGCAGTTGTGCGAGGCTCATGCCGGAGCCGCCGGCCTTCAAGCCGAGTGCCGCGCCTGATTGATTGATGGCGCCTGCGATCGCGTTCCAATTGTTCACAAGAAACGCGAAGAGGCCGACGAACAGCACCTTCCGGAAGAAGGGCGCTATCGGCGCTTCGGCTTTGAGCGCCCACATGGCGCCGGCGAGCGTCACCGAGATGACGATAAGCGCGTTCAGGACGAAGGCGACATCGCCTTGGATCAATCCAAATCCACGGTCGGCAAGACCGAGGAAGCGATCGAGGAAGGAATTGACGCTGCCGGTGTTCATGGGGCTTCAGAACCGGGGCTGCGCCGCTGGTGCGTCGCTCGAAACTTCAGTCGGGAAGGCTTGGCGGCGCACCGCACGAGCGCGCTCTTCGCGCGCGATCTGCTCAAGGCGTTCGGAGGCAAGAGCACGCGCTTGAGCGGCTTGCAGCGCTTGGAGCTGCGCGACCTGTGAGGAGAGGACGCCGATCGCTTGCGCCGTCGCTTGTTCCGCCGATGTCTGCCCCTCCGCACGTGCGCTGGCCTGAAGCGCTCGTGACATCGCGCTGTCGGCGTCTTCCAACCCATTGCTGCTGGCCGACGCACTGATCGTCATGAGCGCCTCTACGCTATCGCGGCTTTCCTCCAGCCAGCGGTCGGACTGGGTGAGCAACCTATCGAGATCGAAGCTTGAGACGTCTTCCGGATAGAGCTCGCGCATATCGCGCGCGATTGTTTCGGCGTTCTGCTGTAGGCCTTCTGCTTCGTGCAGCAGATTGCGCACTTGCCCGATCGAGGCCGACAGTTCGGGCGACATTTCGAGGCCCAGGCCCTCCAGCATCTGCGCCTGTTGTCGAATTTGCTCGATCTGGTTGTTGATCTGCGAGATCATGTGCGTCACTTGCGTGATGCTCTGCGCGAGATTGGCAGGATCGATCACGACCCATTGCGCGCGCGCGGGCGCTCCACCGAGTGCGAGTGCGAGCGCGCAAGCGGCGATGAAAAGACGTGGTCTGCGCTTCATGTGAGAGCTCCTTCCGTTTGGAGGTGCGGGTGTGGCGCAGGCGCGGCCGCAAAGTGCTGCAGAGCGAGCGCCGCGTCGGGGAGATTCTTGTGTTCGAGCCAAGCTGCGGCGAAGCAGGAGCGGTTGGTCCGAGCGCTCACCGCATCGATGTCGCGCTGATCTTGAGGTGTGGAGGCGCCAAGAAAGGCGAGCGCCGCGGGCCCGAGCGCCAAGTCTATGAGGCGGGCGCCGCTACGCGTCTGTACATAATAGTCCCGCTTGGGCGCAGCTTCGCCGATCAGGGCGATTTGGCGGGCGTTGAGGCCGAGGCTCTCATAGAACGCACTTGTGCGCGGCTCACGGGCGCGGTCGTTTGCGAGGAAGATACGTGTTGGGCACGCCTCGAGAATGGTGGCGGCGATCGCGCTCGCTTCGACATCGGCCAGTTCTTGCGTGGCGAACACGACGGCGACGTTCTTTTTCCGCAATGTCTTCAGCCACGCTTGGATCTGTCCGGCAAATGCCGGATCACGCAGATAGGCCCAGGCTTCATCCAGGATGAGCAAAGTGGGGCGGCCATCGAAACGCGCTTCAAGCGCGTGTACGAGACAGGGGAGCACGGCCGCCAGCGCATCGGCACGCGTCATGAGTTCCCCCATTTCGAACGCTTGCAAGTCGTGCTCGGCCAAATGACTTGCATCGGCATCGATCAAACGGCCCCAGGGGCCCGCGTGCGTGAAGGGATGCAGCGCTGTTCGAATGTCTGCGTCCTGGATGAGCGCCGATAGAACCGAGAGCGTGCGCTCATGTGGCGGCCTTGCGCCAAGCACCGAGAGCGCGGCCCAGATTTCTTCTCGCCTCGCAGGATCGATGGCGATGTTGGCGCGCTGGAGAAGTGCGATCAGCCAATCGCGCGCCCATGCGCGCTCCGCTTCCTCCTCGATTTGAGCCAATGGTTGGAGCGCAATGGATGCTGGCGCATCGTCTTGCATCAAGTCGATAAAGGCGCCGCCCAGCCCCAGCGTGAGCGCGCGGCACGATCGACCGGCATCGAGCAGGAACACCTGCGCGCTTGCATAACGGCGCCATTGGGCGGCGATGAGGCCAAGAAGCACGGATTTTCCCGCGCCCGTCGGCCCGACGATCAAGGTGTGGCCGACATCGCCATGATGGAGGTTGAGCCGGAAGGGCGTCGCCCCATCAGTTGCAGCAACCAGGAGAGGCGGGCCGTTCAGATGCTTATTGTGGGGTTCGCCCGCCCACACCGCCGAAAGCGGCAACAAGTGCGCGAGCGACGGCGTCAACAGGATCGGACGCCGGAGATCGGCATAGGGCTGGCCGGGCAATGAGCCGAGCCAAGCTTCTACAGCATTGATGGTTTCGAGCGCGGTGACGAAACCCATGCCGTCCGCGACCTGGCGAATCTGGCGGATGCGCTCAAATGCGGCAGCCTCATTGGCGCCGGCGACCGTGATCGTAAGCGTGACATAAGCGGCGCCAGCGGCCTCGCCGTTCACTTCCTGTAAGGCGAGGTCGGCGTCTTCCGCCTGCGCCGTCGCGTCATTGTCGAGGAGAGTCGCTTCTTCGCGATAGAGCGCCTCGCGCAGGAGTGTGAGGATGCCTTTGCGTTTGGAGAACCAGCGCTTGCGGATCTTCTCGATTTCGGCGCGTGCTTCTTCGCGGTCGAGCGGCATCACCCGAGTCACCCAGCGATAGGGAACGCCCAAACGGTTGAGCGCGTCGAGAAAACCTGGCTCTGTCTCACTCACATAAGCGCGAACCGAGAGCACCTTGAGGTAGAGCTCGCCAAGCTTAGGCGCGATACCGCCAACAAGAGCGGAATCCGAAATGAGTTCGTCGAGGTGGAAGGGCGTAGGCGGTACGGCCACCGGGTGTGGACGGTCGGAGATACAGGAATGCAGATAAGTGAGCGTCTCGGCGCCATCGAGAAAGCGCACGTCGTTCATGACAAGGTCGAGCAGCGCCTTGAACGCCTGGGTCTCCTCAACAAAGCTGGCGAGGCAGGCCTTGTAGTCGACGCCGATTGGAGCCGATGCCGCGCCGTTCTCGAATAGCGCGGCTTCGAGTCTTCCTGAGCTTTCGCTTGGCGGAAGCCATGACAAAGTCAGATAGTAGGCGCTCTCAAAGCGGCCGCCGGATGCGGCAAAATCTTGTGCGCGTTCCTGGTCGATAAGCCAGGAGAGCGCATCCGGCCAGTCGCTGACGGGATATTCGTACGTCGGCGTGCGGCGCGCTTCTACGTGCAGGCACCACCCCGACCCAAAACGCTTAAGCGCATTGTCGAGCCGGGCGCTCGCGCCCATCAAATCAGACAGCGTCGAAGAATCGAGATCAGGTCCACGGAAGGTGAGCGTTCGTTGAAATGCGCCATCCTTGTTGATGACGACGCCGTCAGCGACGAGTCCGGCCCAGGGCAGCCAATCCGCAAGGCGGGCTTCATTCTGGCGATAGGGACGCAGATCCATCATCGCCGCCTCACGCGCTGAAATAGGAAGGCTTGGCCATGGCGCGCGGCCAGGTGTCCAAGAACCATGGATCGCGCGCCGAGGCGTAGGCGCCGGCGCCTTGGATGATCGCCCAGAGCGGAATGCCGATGAGAGGCTGTTGCAGGCCAAAGGCGATTGCGGCAGCGACCGTCGCGTTCATGATCGCAAAGGTGCGTGGGACGCCGGCAATGAGGAGCGGCCGCGTCAGCGAAGTGCGCAGTGGAATACGAAAGCCTTCTGGTTCTTCCAGCATCAGAGCACCGACCCACCGGCGAAGCCGAAGAAGTCGAGGAAGAATGAGACGGCTGCGAACATGATGGCGATGCCGAGACCGACAAACGCGAGTTTTCGGATACCGCCGCCACCTTCGCCGAAAATAATGCCGACGCCGGAGATGATGATGGCGATGACGGCGGCAGCGCGCGCGACGGGGCCGGTGATGGAGTCGACCACTTGCTGCAGCGGCGCTTCCCACGGCATGCCCGAGCCGGACGCACAAGCCGGACCCGCCGCCGAGAGCGCCACCACGAGCACAGCGCTGGCCACAACGATCTTCAAGTATGATGCTTTCATCGCTCAACTCCCTTGCAGCGGACGATTTCTTCGATGCGGCGCCCTTCAGCCGTGCGGGCCATGAAGACGATGGTGTCGACCGCCGATGCGATGAGCCGTTCGGGACGCGCCGCGCCCGTTTCGAGGCAAAGATCTTCAAGCCGCAACAGTGCGTCGGCGGCGGAATTGGCGTGGATGGTCAACAGACCGCCCGGGTGACCGGTGTTCCACGCTTTCAGGACTTCGAGTGCGGCGCCGTCGCGCACTTCGCCCACGACGATCCGATCAGGCCTGAGGCGCAATGTCATTTGCACGAGATCGCGCATCGAGACTGGCGGGTGCGAGCGCTTGGTGAGGAGCTGCACCACATCGGCGCCAGCGCACTGCAGTTCGGCTGTGTCCTCTAGGATGAGGAGACGCGAAGCGGAAAAGTCGGGCTCGGCCAATAACGCATTGAGAAGCGTCGTCTTGCCTGACCCGGTGCCGCCGGCGACCACGATGTTGCGCCGTGCAAGAATAGCTTGGCGAAGTTTCACAGCCTGCCCTGGCGAGGCGATGCCCGTGCGCACATAATCATCGAGCGTGTAGATCAGCTTAGGCCGCTTTCTGATCGCCAACACCGGCGCGCTGACGATCGGCGCGATGAGCGCCTGCACGCGCGCGCCGGAGCCGGGGAGGGTCGCGGCGAGGAAAGGGTGGTCTTCTGTGACGGTTTCGAAGGCTTCGGCCGCGAGCAGGCGGATTGCGGTCTCCCGCTCCGCTACGCTCAGGCGCGTGTCGGTCGTCTCAATTCCACGGCCGACGCGGTCGACGCGCATCTGGCCATCGCAATTGATCAGCACTTCGACGACGGCGTCATCGGCCAACGCCGCCTGCATCGCTGGGCCCAGCGCTTTTGTTAGGGATGCAAGGCGCCGCTCGGCGACGACGCGCTCTTGCGAAGGGGACATTGTGTTCATTCCGCCGCTCCATTCATGGCCGCGTCGGCGTCTGTGTGGCGGCCATGGGCTGCGTAGGGAAAGAGCGTCTGACCCGGCGCCATGCTCTCGGCCAGGAGTTCAAGAAAGGACTGGAAGCGCCGCTCAGCGACGGCATTGGTCGCGTCGAGCGTTTCCTCGCGCGGCGGCGGCGTGTGCTCAAGCCAAACACGAATGAAGAGCAGCAACGTCTCTTTGACGATGGCGATCTCGCGCTCGCGGACGACTTCGCGCTTTTCGAGGCGGTCCAACCGCATTTTTACCGTATCGGCGACCGCGTCATCCTTTTCATCGAGGAAGACACGCCGCAATGCATCGGCCGCCGCGCGCGTCGTCGGCAGACCGCGAAGACGAGCTTCCAAGTCGAGCGCACGTGCGAGGTCTTGTTCGAGGTAGATCGTAATTTTCTTCTTGGGCCTGGCGCTCATGAGCCGGCCTCGTTCGCGGAATCGTCGGAGGCCGGACGCAGCGCGAAGCGAGAAGGCGCTGGCGCTGTAGTTGACGCTGTGGCGGAATGATCGGGTTCGCTGTGCCCGTCCGGCTGGCTCGCCTCAAGCGCTGAAAGGAGATCGCCCTGTTGCTGGTCGGCGGCGGTGCGCGAGCGCAGCGGCGCCTTCCGGGAAAGAGCGCGAACAATCGCGCCATCGCGTCCGGGCGGCGTATCAGGTGCGCGGCGCTGCGCGAACCCGAGCGATGAGATTCCGGACCACGGCGAAGGCAGCGCGCGCCGGCGCGGTTCTTCAGGCGCAGGTAGCAGCCGCGCACGGAAGATCGGCTCCTCGTCGTAGCGCAGCTTCTCGGCGCGCAACGGTTTTGCGCCGGTGACGAAAATGAGTTCCTCGCGTTCGCTGAGGCGACGTACTTCAGAGGGTAGGAGAAGCGGGCGCCGTTCCTCACGATAAGTGATGGCGCGGTGATCGAGGCCGAACAGCTGGCGTTTGCCCGACCAGGTCTCTTGCGGTCGCGTCTCGAAGATGTCGCCGGCGAGCTTGGATACTGTCTCTGCGGTTTCGACATCGGTGGCGGCGAAGCTCGTGACGATCTGGCAATTGTCTAGAATTGTGTGATAGCGGCCATAGGCTTGCGTGACCTGATGCAGCGATTGGGTAACGAGGTAGGCACTGAGCCCATAACCGGCCATCGCCCCCATCGATTGTTCGAATACATCGAGCTTGCCGAGCTGTGGAAATTCATCGAGCAGGAGGAGGAGGTTGTGCTTCTTTTCGCGCCCGTCCGTAGCGCGCTCTTGATGCTCCATCAGAACGCGCAGCACGGCGCCGAAGACGAGCCGGATGAGGGGTTTCACCCGCTTTGCGTCATTTGGCGGCCAGCACAGATAGAGCGTTACAGGCTCATCCGCGCACATAAGGTCGGAGATGCGGAATGTTGATGTCGCCGTGTTCTGCCGCACGAGCGGATCGGCGAAGAGGCCTAGATAGCTTTCGGCGGTCGCTTTGATGCCGGCCCTGAGTTTCTCGTGATAAGCGGCATAAGAGTGAGCGGCGCGCTTGACTTCCGGGTGCGTTTCGGGCTCGCCGCTTGTCTCGTTCGTGCGATGGAGCGTCGCCTCCATCAGCTTCACCGTGTCATCGAAACGCGCCAGCAATTCGAAAACGCGCGCCAGCGTTTTGCTCGGCAAGGGTTCAGCATAGACAACGTGAATGATGAGCCCGGCTAGGATTTGCTTGGCGGCGCGGTCCCAGAACTCCTGGAAGCGCCCGTCGCCATACGGGTCGGCGATTAGTTCGACGAGGTTCTGCACGTCGCGCACTTCTTGCGCGCCGGGCCGGATCGTATCCAGGAGATTGAGCCTGTCGGAGACTTCGTCCGTCGGCGCAAAGCGGATCACCGGACCGAGCTTGGCGCGCCAGCCCGCGGTGCCGGGAAAATCGACGCGGGCGTCGCCGGAATGAAGTTCGCCTTTCAGGTCCAAGGCGAGGATCGAGTGGGGAGCGGCGAGCAGCGTGGGGATGACGCTGCCGCGGGTCTTACCCGAGCGCGTGCCGCCCGTGAGCAAGAGATGATGTGGGCCATCGTAGGCGAGAATCTCGCCGCCGATCTTGCCGATGATGATGCCGCCTTCCGCGAAGAGGCCGGCCTCGCGCGCATCTCTCTTCCCGCCCCAGCTCTTGGCGCCGAACGGCCGCTGACTGGGATGAGGCGATTTCAGCACTAACAACAGGAGGATCGCGCCACTCAGGAATCCGGCGAACACAATCAGTTTCGGCAGCGCAAAGGCGCGCGGGTATTCGCCGCTCCAGCGCTTCGACCAGCGCAGCACCGAGAAAGGGGTGTAGACAGGTGTCGAACCCAACACGAAAGCTGGCCTGCCGAGTGCGGCTTGGTAGTTGAAGGTCTGGGCGCACGTTTGGGTCGCTGCGAAGCACGCGAGCACGCTGATTGAAGCGGCCGCAATGCCACCCCACACCAATCGCATATGAAGCGTCCGCTCCCACATGCTGGAAGCGTCTCGCCCATTTCCTGGCGACGCCACATGTTGCAACTCTTTCGAGGCGCACCGGCACACAGGCGCCGACTCGCGTGCGAGTTTCCTCACGCGCGTTGGTGTTAAGCGCTCAATTGGGGCAGCGAACGCCAGGTGATTCGGCGCTCCAAATCGGCTATACTCCGGGTTGCATGCGCGAAAACCTCATCGGCGCCGAGATGATCGCTTTTGCTGCCGCCTGCGATGCGGCGGCGACACTGGACGAGCTCAATGGCATCTGGCGCCGGCGCTTGGTCGACGCCGGGTTCAACTTCGTTGCTCTCGGCGTGCACGCCGACCCGTTGCGGCCCGAGCGCACCGCTTATGTCTTCCAGAACTATCCCGAGGAATGGGTCGCTCACTTTTCGGCGCAGCGTTATCATCTCGTCGATCCGGTCTTCCGCGCAGCGGAGGCAGGGGCCGAGGAGTTCGTATGGACCGATCCGGATTTCCTGCAGCCGCTGTCTTGGCGTCAGCGCCGCATCCTCAATGAAGCGCGCGAGTTCGGTCTCCGCCATGGGCGGACCCATAGATTGGCGTCCATTCTCCCCTTTCGCGCCTCCGCATCCCTGGTGACGAGCGAGCCGGACATGCCGGAAGAAGCGTACGCAGCCGGCAAGCTGATTAATGTCATCGTGCACCACCGCGCAGCGCAATTGTGCATCGCGGCCGCGCCGCGTTTTGAGGAGCTGCGCCGGCGCGAGCGGCAATGCCTGGAACTGTGCGCACACGGCCTCGTCGACGCCGATATTGCGCGCGGTTTGGGACTGAGTGTTGCAACTGTCCGGCGCCACATCGAGCGCGCGCGGGTTCGGCTGGGCGCGAGCACACGCATTCAGGCGGTGGCGCGTGCGATCGCTTCTGGGCAAATCAAGCCGATCGCTTGAACCGATGCGAGGCTACACGGCCTCTCAAATCATGGTGAAGATTTCTCAAAAGATATTCACCTTGAGCGCTTGCGAAAATTTCGTCACGCAAACGTCACGCTCTCTCTTGTCATCGAACCTTCTT
This sequence comes from Hydrogenophilaceae bacterium, assembly GCA_013389015.1. Taxonomy (GTDB): domain Bacteria; phylum Pseudomonadota; class Alphaproteobacteria; order Caulobacterales; family Aquidulcibacteraceae; genus CADEEL01. Next base: position 82,183 of record JACAEE010000156.1, read on the forward strand.
CGCCATCTAAAGTTGCGTAGGCGAGGAGTTTCTTATGCAAGCCCGCATCAATTGGGCGTTCGCGGAGGTCTGCGATCGCGCCACAAGTGTTGACGAACTTCATGTCGCGTTCATGCGTGAAGTCCGCGAACTGGGCTTCACTTATGCCGCGTGCGCCTCTCACGTAGATCCGTTGCGACCGCCCGCGGACGCCGTGATGATGGTGGACTATCCACTCCCATGGTTGCAGCGCTTCAGTGACCAAAACTATGCCAAGCGCGATCCCGTCTATTGGAGGGCGCGTCGTCAAACACTGCCGTTCCAATGGAGCGACCGGGTCTTTCGCGCAGGCCTGGCGGCCGATCAAATTCGGATCTTGAACGAAGCGGCCGAGGCTGGCCTCACCGATGGCATAACAATACCCATACATGCGCCCGACGCTTTGCCAGCCTCATGCTCGCTGGTCATCGGCCCAGAGGGGGTGGACCCGCTCAATGCGCAGAAGGCCACCTGGTACGGCGTCTATGCGCACGAATGCGCGCGGCGACTGCGGCTGGCGGGGTTGCCGACCAAACCCGTTCTGAGCCCGCGCGAGCGTGAGTGTGTGCAGCTGTTGGGCCAGGGCAAGGACGATGGCGACATGGCCGTCATACTGGGCCTCAGCGAGCACACCGTGCACAACATAGTCCGCCGCGCGATGCACAAATACGGCGTCGCAAGCCGCGTGCAGGCGTTCGTGCGCGCGCTCAAAGACGGGCAGATCAGGCTCGAAGATGTGTGCTGAGATCACCTAAAGCGGCGCTGTCAATGGGCACGTCCGTGCCCATTTTCTACGGGTGCAGAATGCGCATGCTCTGGCCGTCCTTTGACGACCGGAGCCCCCATGATCCACATCATCACCGCTGAGAACCGGCGCCATTATCATCATGCGCTGATGGAGATGCATCGTCAGCGCAAAGAGGTGTTCATCGATCAGATGAAATGGCGCTTGGAGGAAAGCGCCGGCATCGAGATCGACGCGTACGATTGTCCGGAGGCGATCTATCTTGTCGAAGCGGCGGCGCCGCGCGCCCCGGTTACGGGCTCAGCGCGCCTCCTGCAGACCGATCGCCCACATCTATTGGCCGATCACTTCCGTTTCTTGTGCGATCATGAACCGCCGACGGGTCTCGATGTTTGGGAGGCGACACGGTTTTGTCCCGCGCCTGACACGGGGCAGGGCCAACCGCGCCATGATCTGCTTGCGCGCATTATCGCGGGTATCATGGAAACGGCTCTCATCTTCGGCATTGAGCGCGTGACGTTTGTCGCCAACGCAGCGCTGACACCGCTCGCTGCCAAGGCTGGCTGGGATGCGCAGCCGCTAGGCCCCGCGCGCCGGGTGGGCTGCGATCGGCTTACCGCTTTTGTCGCCGCGATCGACCAGCAAGGCTTGAAGCGCGTGCGCCAAACCAACGGCATCAAGACGCCGGTCACCCGATTTCTCGGCGGCGATCTCACTCAGGCGGCGTGAAGGAGAAACACCATGATGAAAGCTTCCAACGTCGTGCCGTTTCCGCCTGCGGACCAAGATCACCTGTCGATCCTGGAACGCGACGGATTTGTCGTGCTTGAAAACCTGCTCGACGAGCGCCGCTGCCGCAAGCTCGCGGAAGAGCTCGAGCCGTGGCTTGAAGCGACGCCCAAGTGCGAAGGTGATTTCTACGGTTGGAATACGACGCGCGTCGGCGGACTTCTCTCGAAGGCGCCAAGCTCGCGCGATCTGGTCATGGACCCCTACATTCTGGCGATCGCCGAGGCATTGCTCAGGCCCAATTGCGATTGCATCCAACTCAATCTGACCCAAGCCGTTCGGGTGCATGGCCAAGAGCGCCCGCAAGCGCCGCACCGTGATGAGGAGATGTGGCCCTGGCCGACCAGCGGGCGCCACTGGCTCTTGAACGTCATGTGGGCTGTGAGCGATTTCACCGAGGAAAATGGCGCGACGCGCCTTTGGAAGGGTAGCCACCGCGCGGCGCTCGATCGCAGCGTCGATCCCGCTGATAGCGTGCCCGGCGCGATGAAAGCAGGCTCGGCGCTCCTCTTCTTGGGTTCGCTGACGCACGGCGCTGGTCAAAACCTCACAGCGCTTCCACGCACCGGTGTCATCGTCAGCTATTGCTTGGGCTGGCTCAAGACATATGAGAACCAGTTCCTGGCCTATCCGCGCGAGGTCGCTGCTTCCTTCCCAACAGACCTCCAACAGCTGATCGGCTATCGCATACACCGGCCCAATCTTGGCGGTTGGGAGGGGCAGGACCCGATCAATTGCCTGCGCGAGCAGCGTGGGTTCATGCCCCATGTCGATGCGCTGACGCCGGAGATCGAGGCGCAGCTCAAGGAGCATTATGCGGCGGGCGGCGCGCGAGGCGAGGATGGCGCTTGATCTGCGTCCAGGCGAACGCGTCTACCAGGAGATAAAACAAGCAATCTTGTCCGGCGAGTTTGTGATCCTGCAGCGTCTGGACATCGACAAGCTCGCAGCTCAGTTCGGCGTAAGCGCAACGCCGGTCCGGTACGGTTTGGCCATTCTGGCGGCGGAGCGATTGGTCAAGCTAAACTCGTCGCGTGTCTATCAAGTCGCGTTTTGGTCGGAACAGGAGCTGCGTGAGCTTTACCAATGGCGCCAACGTCTGACGAAATGGGCCTTGCAATCGTACGTACCCGAAGCTGCGCCGGCGATGTCGCCGGACGCAGACTATGCCGGCGTGTATTTGACGGTGATGGGGCATATCGACCGCAACGCGAATACTGAGGCCCGGCGTGCTGGCCGGTCCGCCGATGAGCGCCTTCAACAGGCGCTGCGCGCCGAGGACGACGCTCTGCCAGGCGCGCTTGACGAGTTGCACCGAATTGCCGCCTTACTCGATCGCGGCGGCGCGCCACTCGCCAATAAGCTGCGCAGATATTTTGATCGACGTATCTCTCATTGTGCCCTCATAAGAAGTGCGGCGCACGCCAAGGCGATGCCCAACAACGGCGCCTGATGCGCCGCAAAAACTTCCGACGAAATCTTTAGTCAGATAGTCCGCCAAATTGTGCGGTGGTGCTGCACGCTGTCAATCGCCGCAAGGTCATGCGGTGGATGGAGAGTGCAATGCGTGAAGACATCGAACGCCAAGAAGACATCGTGGACCTCGGCGCGGCGACCGAAGTGACGCAAGGGATCTATGATCCCGTGAAGAAGGAAAACCTCGTCACGCCGCAAGCGCGCGACTTCTGATCGTCCGTCTGCGGCGCGGACGACGTCGTCTGCGCCGCAGATCAGTAGTTCAAGGAGCATTGCGATGGAAACCCGCGAAGAGCTGGATCACGATGAGATCGTGACCGACCTGGGATCTGCGAGCGAAGTCACGCTCGGCGTCTGGGATCCCATCTTCAAGGAAAACTTCGTCACGCCGCATATGCGCGACATGTGACCTCATGAGGAACGCCGGGCGCGGATCGCGCGCCCGGCGACGCTGCCATGACAACCTACCAATTGAGCCCGCACGTTCGCGCATGCAGGGATGGTGGTTACATCGTCTTCCTCGATTTGCGTTTCGATCGCTATTGGAGCGTCCCTGTGCGAAGCGCTCCCGACATCGTTGGACTCGTAGAGACGGAATGTGAGCATCGGACCGGCGCGCGGCTCATTGAGCTGGGCCTGATTGAGCCGGTCGGGCAGTGTCCCGCGCCCTATGGGTCACGTACGGCCGCGCCGGAGCAGAAGCTTCTCTCCACGGAGCAATCTAAGGCGTCGCCTTTTGAGTATGGCCAGTGCGCGTCAGCTTGCTGGTGGACCGCGGGCACGCTCTCCCGCCGCAGATTGGATCTGACGCTTGCGCGTCTGGCCGAGCTTAAAGTTCGCGATGCAGAGCGCGAGGCGGACACGCCACATCTGATTGGCGTGTTCGAGAGCTTTCGACCCTGGTTTCCGCGCAGGCGTGTGTGTCTCTTCGACGCCGTCGCGCTGTTTCGCTTCATGGTGATGCGTGGGCTGAAACCGGACATCGTCATTGGCGTGCGCACGGCGCCGTTCGCCGCCCATTGCTGGGTCGAGTGGCAAGGTTGGCTCGCCGGCGACAGTTCCGATCACTGCGCGTCTTTCACGCCGATCGCGTGGGTATGACGCATGTCCTTCATTGGCTTTCGCTGGACGCCGGGAGAGCGCGATGGGGCGCGCGCGGCGCGCGCGCTTGCCGAACGCCTAAGCGATGGCGCCGCGTCTCTCCTCGACTGGCGCGGGCTCGTGCTGTGTCATCATGGAACGGGACCGCTGGAGGTGTTGCCCCATAATATGGGCTTTGTCTTCGGCGAACGTTTCGGGCGCGGGCCTGATCCATCGCCGCCATGCGAGGCGTGCATTGATCCCACGCCAACATGGATCGCCGAGCGATGGGGCGCTTATGTCGCCGTCCTGATCGATCGCGGCTTTGACATAGTTCGCGTGCTTCGCGATCCGAGCGGCGCGCGCGCTTGTTTCATTTCTGAGATAGGGGGTGTTCGCATTTTCTTCTCCGACGCCGAAGACTTCCTTCGTTTAGCGCCTGATACCCGCGCCGACCTTGGGTTCATTCGCGCGTTCTTGCGCTATCCGCCGCATCTCGGCCGGCGTACGGGACTTGAAGGAGTTGAGGAACTCGCACCCGGAGAGTGCGCGATCTATCCGCGGCATGGTTGGACGATTGAAGCGGCGTGGACGCCAAGGGAGTTCGCGCGCGCCAGAAAGCCGCTTGACTGGAGCGAAGGCAAAGAGGCGTTGCACACCGCGGCGGACGCGACCGTGAAGGCGTGGGGCGGACGGCACGGGCGGATCGCGCTTCGGCTGTCCGGCGGTTTCGATTCATCGGTCATGCTGGGATTGCTACGCCGCAACACCGAAGCGGAGATCACTTGCGTCACGGAATATTGGGAAGGCGCGCCTGAAGGCGACGAACGCGCTCATGCGCGCGCGGTGGCGGCCGCAAATGGAACAGAGCTCAAGGAACTGCGCTTCGATCCCGCGCGGGTAAATTACGCGCTTTGCTTGAATGCGCCGCTTACGGCCAAGCCGACGCTAACGTTGCTCAGTCTGGGCAATCGCGATCTCACATCCTTCTACGACGAACTTGGCGTGAGCCTTGTCACCTCGGGGCAGGGCGGAGATCATCTCTTCCAGCGCAGCCGCACGCCTTGGATCGCAGCTGATGCGCTTTGCGATCGCCTGCATCCCAAGGCGCTTATGGACATCGCGCTCGACACCGCCCGGCTTACCGGACAACCCGTCTGGGATGTGTTTGCCGCCATGATCGTCGGCGCGGCACGGCTGAAGTCGCCGGTTCGACCTCACTCCAATGTGATGGGCGCCCTCAAGGCGGCAGGGGACGAGGCTGAGGCGCCGGCCGACCACGCGTGGCTTGCCAAACTGCGATGGGCGTCACCTGCGCGCGCGCTCAGAGTTCATCAACTGCTGCAGGCGCTCAGCTATTTTGACGAAGGCGCTCTCCCTGGCGGCGGTCGCACGCACCCGCTGCTGCTTTCGCAACCGATCGTGGAAACCTGTCTGCGTATCCCGCCCTATGTGATGACGGCAGGCGGCAAGGAACGTGCACTCGCGCGCGCAGCCTTCGCGGATCTCGTTTCTCTCGATGTAGCGCGCCGTGTCACCAAGGGCGAGACCACGCGCTATTTTGCGGCCGTCCTTGCGGCCAACGAAACTTGGATTCGCGACCTCCTGTGCGGAGGGAGGCTCGTTGAATATGGCGTCGTCGATTCCGATGCGCTTAGGCGCGCTCTCGCTGGCGGTTGGTTGCAGGACGGCATGGCGGCGGATGGTCTCTATGCACTCATCGCCGCTGAATGTTGGCTTAGGAACTTGGAGGCAGCGCGTGAACGCGCCGCCTCAGCGTTAGCGGCGGCCAGCGCGATCGCGCAAAGCACGCCAACGGGCTAACCGGCCAGGTTCATCTGGGTCTGCTCTTTCGATGCCGCGCAGCCAAAAGTCCAGCCAGTCCATGGCGCGCGTCTGCGCCGCCAAGAGCTGACTCGGACGCCATTTGATGTGATAGGCGCCGGGATAGACGTAAGTCTCGACGGGGCGACCCAGTTCTTCCAGCCGCGTCGCCAATGGAAATCCCATGATGGCTTCGCTCTCAGCCAGGTTCATAAGGAGGGGCGCGCGAATCCGCTCCGCATGGAGCACTGTCGCGTTGCGCGCCCACCAGGCCGCCCACGGATCGTCGCCATCGGCGTTGGGGCCGCGCATGCCTTCGCTCAGAAGGCTTTGCCGGAAAGCGCGCGAGCCAAGCGTCCATGCCGTGGTATCGGTGGGTTGCGTGCTGGCGACGGCCACGGCGAACAGGTCGGAATTGGTGATCGCCCAATAGAGTGTCTCGGCGCCGTCGCTTAGCCCCGTAATGCCGATGCGGCGCGGATCGCTGAGGCCGCGCCGGTCAAGCTCAGCGAGCATGGCTTCAAGCGCGGACTGCTTCATCAGATTCTCGGAATTATCTAACGCCGTTCGCTGATCGAGCTCCGCTTGCGGAAGCGATGCCTCGGCGCCGCGCCATTCGGGACGATCGACACTCAGCACGAAGTAACCGCGGCCGGCCAGCGGCAAAATCGGATACTCGCCGCCGACGCCGCCGCGCAAAAAGCCGCGCGAGCGGTACTGCACCACAATAACGGGATAACGACGTCCGGCTCGATAGTTTGCGGGGAAGACGAGATGGGCGAAAGAGGCGTTGCCGTAAGTGTCGTGGACTTCAAGAGTCTCAATGCGTGGTTGGTCGAACGCCCGCCAATCGGGATTCGGATCGTAAAGTTCATCGAGGTCGCCCGTATCAACGTCGATGGAGACAATGCGGCGCGGCTGGATGGGACTTTCCTGCAGGCAGACCAGCCGGGCGGCCGCGCGCCCGCAGCCAAACAATTCTTCGTCCGCTCGTCGGATGCGGCGTACCGTGTTCGCCCGCCAGTCCCATGCATAAAGCGCGGTCAGACCGCGCCCGTGTCCTTCCATCCGGCGAAACACGATTCGATCGGCGAAAATCCACGCGCCGAGCATGCGTCCGCTGCAGGCGGGATCCGCGCACATCACGATATCGTGGTCCCTGGCGGCGGCGTAGTAGAGGCCGAGCGCGGGGGTCGAGGCTTGATCGCCGGCGATGCGCGGCGAGATCCAGGCAAATGCGTCGCCAGTTCGATCATGCGCGATAGCATTGGGCGGCGCTGGATGGGGTGGACGGACGTTGAGTTGCTCGCTCTCCTCGGGCGATGCCGCCCGCGCTGCGCGCGTTGCTGCGTTGACGACAAGTTGCACGTGCGCCGCATCGACAGTCGCGCGCGGTGTGAGGCTCGCGTAAGGCGCGAAGAAGTCGTCGGGGTGGAAGCCATAAGTCGCCGCACGTGAATAGGCAGCGCTTAAGGCGTCGCGTGATGCAGCTGTTTCCACAGCGAGATGGGTGTCGTCGAGCCATACAAAGCGAAGGACTTCACCAGGCCCGTCGACGAGCAACTGAGCGGCCGCGCCGTCCGGCGAGGCGCGCCAGAGTTCGGCGCGCCCATCACGTTCAGCGATGTAAGCAAGATAGCGCCCACCGGGCGCCCAAACCGGCGCCCGGTCCGCCGCGGCGCCGGTCGGGCCATACGGGGTATCGCGCAAGATGATATCGCCTGCGTCGGCGATTTCGCGTGGCGAACCGCCCGTGGTCGGCATGACGAGAAGCCGATGGCGATAGTCATTCTCCGGCACGCGCGTTTCGCGGGCGAAAACGGCCAGTGTTTGGCCATCGGGCGAGATCGACAGGCCGCCGCGATAGTCGCCCAGTTCGATGAGCGCGAGGAGGTCTTCCGCAGTTGGGGGGCGCGCCGCGGCTTGGCCTGAAAAGAGGAGGGTGATCCCCACCAGTGCAGCGGCGCGCGTGAAGCGCGTTACCAACGCTGCCTCACTTCGACCATGACCACGCGTCCCACCGGCGAGGCGTTCAGCGTGTCGAAACCCATGCCAATCGGATTGTTGGCGAATGGAGGATCCTCGTCAGTGAGATTGCGGACGTCGAGCGTAATCTCTGTCCCCGCGCCGTCATCGCCGACCTGGAAGTGGCGTGAGATCCGCGCGTCGAACGTCGTCCACGATGAGATGTCACGAGCCGGCGTGCTGAACGAGTCGCGGTAGTCGTCCGTGTATTGCATCGACAGCGCGCCACGCCACGCGCCGGTGTCGAGCGCGACGCCCGCACGGGCGCGCCAATCCACCGGGTTGAGCATGGTATCGAGCACGTCGGCGCTCGCGAGCGACGGATTGTTCTGTCGCGAGAACTGCAGCAGGCCGCTTGCCGTGGCGAACACCGAAAGTTCGCCGAAGCCCGTGTCGAAGGCATAGGACGCGGAGAGGTCGACGCCGAGGACGCGCAGCGAGGCGAGGTTGGTTAGCCGCTCGTCCCAGATGACTTCAATCCCATCCGGCGGAATGACGCCGGATACATCGTCCGTCAGTCCTAGATAGAAGGCGATCTGATCGGGCGTTGGGTTGCGAATGAAATAGCCTTCGTATTGTTCGGGGTTCTGGAAGGCGTCGAGAATAAAGCCGGGGATTGCGATGCGGTTCGAGAAGGTAATGTCGAAATACGTGGCCGAGAGTCGGAATCCATCGAGCCAAGACGGCGCAAGTTCAAAGCCCGCAGTCCAAGTCTCGGCTTCTTCTGGTTCAAGCTCACGATTGGCGCCGAGAATTTGCAGGAGGCCGGTGGATCCGTTGGTGGCGTCAGGATCCAGGAATCCCGGAAGCGAACCGATAGTGGCTCCCGTGCCGCCCAGCATCTGGGCAAACTGCGGTGCTTTGAAAGACTCACCCCAAGTCGCTCGCAAAGTGAGATCCGTAAACGGTGTCCATTGCAGGCCGATCTTCGGCGTCGTTGCGTCGCCGAAGTCAGATGAGTCCTCGCGGCGTACGGAGAGCGACAAGGACACGCTGTCGAACACTGGCAAAAACGCCTCGGCATAAATCGCGTCGGTGGTGCGCTCGCCAGGCTCTTGGGTGAACGGATTGGTGATTAGGCCCGAACCAGAGGTCTCGGTTCGGTCGATGCTGAAGGTTTCGTCGCGTCGTTCGATACCCAGCGCGACACGCGCGCGACCGCCGGGCAAGTCGAACACACCGCCATCAGCGCGCAGTGCGTAACCCGTCAGCTCTGAATCGGTCTCGATGTGCTGGCGCATTGTGAGTGCCGTCAGCGCCGCGGCGGGCGTATCGCCGCCGTCGCCAAACGGGTTGAACGCTATTGAAGGATCGGAACTGGCAAGCGCTGCGCCGATCGCCCCAGAATCGGCGATGTTGGTGTTGTCCACCTCGTCGGCGTGAAAGCCGTAAGAGATGCTCGCCTCGACGCGCCAATCCCAGCGCAGCGCGAATTCCAGACCTGCCGCCGTGGCGATGGTGTCGGACTGTGTATCCGTCATCAGCGGACCGAGATCGTCGCCGAAGAAATAGGCGACGTAGATGTCGCCATCTCCGGCAAACAAGCCGTTCTGTTGACGATAGTAGTTCGTCTCGGGAACGGCGACGACACCGCCGAGCTGCGCCTTCTCGGCGTGAGCCTCGCGTTGTGACGCCAACACATCGACGAAGAGGCGGACGTTCGTATTGAAATCGTAGCTGAGCGAGCCAAACAGCGAATGGCTCTGCTGCTCCGGCAACAAGAAGGAGCCTTCATTGCCGTTTTGCAGATTGAGCACGCCGTTGAGCAGATCGCCTTCGCTCAGCGTAAGGCCGTCCTGACCGTCCGGAATTGCCAGTGTGACGGGCGCGCCGCCCACCAGAATGATGTTGCCGGGTGAAGCCGTGAAGCGGGAAAAGTTCGTGCCGCCGAACGGCGCGAGATCTGTGTTTGCGGCGTAATCGCGGTCTGAAGCAGAGAGCGCGTCGCGCTGGCGATACTCATAACCGGCGATCAACGAGCCGCCCGACCAGTCCGCGCCCAGAACATGAGAAAAGCCGGTCTCATTCATGCCGTCGGCGACGCTGAAGCGAGCGCTCGTTTCGGGATGGTCGAGCGTGCGCCGAAGCAGGACGTTCACCACGCCGCCCACCGCGTCGCTGCCATACGTGGCCGATGCGCCGTCAGCGAGCACCTCGACGCGCTCAATCGCGGCCAAAGGGATGGCGGAGATATCGACGAAGTTGCCGAGGCCCGCTGGCGCGAGGCGGCGCCCGTTTAGCAGAGTAAGAGTTGCGTCGGAGCCCAAGCCGCGAAGATCGACGGTCGAACCCAAGGCGATGTTGTTGCCGGGCGCTGTTGAGTTGAGCTGCGTGAGTTCACCTTGGCTGCCTGGGAAAACCTGCGGGAGCGTTTGCAGCAGGTCTTGAATGGTCGTGCGACCGCTCTCTTCAATGTCGCCGCGATCAAGTGTGAGCAGGTTGGCGCCCGCAGGCACGGCCCCGCGAATGCGCGTGCCGGTGACGACGATCTCTTCTTCGCTTTCGCTGACCGCGGCGCTAGATGTCTGCGTGGTTTCAGCGCCGCTCGCGGCGCCCTCGCGCTGGGGGCGGGAAGATTGCTCCTGTGCGAGCACCAGATTGCCGCCGTTGATGCGGCCATTGTAGCCCGAGTGCGCGAGCAGGAGATCGAGCGCCTGCTGGCGCGTGTACGACCCGCGCAGGGCAGGGGAGGAGAGGCCGCGCAGGTCGTCTGAGAAGTAGAGCGCGTTCACGCGCGCCTGCCGCGCGTATTCGCTCAAGGCGCTGCTGAGAGGCTGGGCGGCGATGTCGAACTCAATGCGCTCATCACTGATTTGCTGCAGGTCTTGCGCATGCGCCGGTTCGGCGGCGACGGCGCCCATCGCGCTGAGAATAAGAGCGGTCGCCAGCTTTCGCCGGCGGTCATGCCGTTTCGTCGTCTTGCCCTTCATGTTTCCCCCTTCCGCGCTTGAGCGCGTGTTGTCGGGAGAAAGACACTTCAGTCCAAAAAGTGCGCCACGCATGCGCGAACAATGTTTGCGGAAGAGGCGCTAGCCTGCGGACCTGCGCTCTCCGATGATCGCAACCCTCACTGGCCTACAGAAGGCTAAGCCCCTAAGTTTTTCCGCATGTGCAATCGATACGCCGCCGACATCCGCAAAGCCGGGAGGGAAAGAGCTTATTGGGGCTTCGACGAATGGAGCGAGACCCGCATCAATCCTGTGCTCGGCAATGCCGTTCTCGAGGTCTTTCCCAAGAGCCAGGCGCCGATCATTCGGAGCCGATGGATCGACGGCAAGCGGACGGATCAACTTGAGTGGCAAACCATGCGTTGGGGTTTGCCGGGCCCGCCGCAATTCGGGGCCATGCCGGTCACCAACATCCGCAATTTGAAGAGCCCGCATTGGCGCAGCGTCTTGGGCGTGGCGCATCGATGCCTTGTGCCGTTCACGGCGTTCAGTGAGTACGAAGATGCGTCGCCGAAAGGAAAGAAGCAGATTCGGTGGTTTGCACCGCCGGAGCGGGGCGTTGCGTACTTCGCCGGGCTCTACAGAACCTGGTGCGGCGATTACGGCTCCAAGAAGGAGCCGAATGAAGGCGACCACGTGCTGTTCGCGTTCTTGACCACCGAGGCGAACGAGCTTGTTCGGCCCGTGCACGCCAAGGCGATGCCGGTTGTGCTAACCGACCAGGCCGGCTGCGAGGAATGGCTGAACGCGACGCCCGAGGAGACCGAAGCGATCCAAGCACGCGTGCTGCCGGCGCACGCACTTGAAATCGTCGGCGACGATGAAGCGGCGCAATATGTTGGCGGCTACATCAAGTAGCGCTCGCGAAGTCCCTTGCCGCATTTTGCGGCAAGCTCCCCAGCGGCGGCCGTTTCGGATATGATCCGAGGAGGAGGCGATTCCGCTGCCGCTGACGATTTTCATAAGTAGCGTTCAAGACGAGTTCGTTGAGGAACGGCGGGCGATCAAGGCCTATATCGAGGGCGACGCGTTGTTCCGGCGCCAATTCGAAGTATTCCTGTTCGAGGACGAGCCGGCGCAGGACCGGGGCGCGCCAGACATCTATCTCGCCAAGGCCGGCGATTGCGATGTCTATGTCGCCTTGCTGGGCATCGCATATGGATTCGAGGATGACGAAGGGGTCTCGCCGACCGAGCGGGAGTTCGATCGCGCTGTTGCGCGCCGGCGCCACCGGCTCGCTTTCGTCAAAAACATTTCCGATCACTACCGGCATCCGAAGATGGTGCAGTTCATCCGCAAGGTCGAAGGTCAGGTCACCCGGCGCCGGTTTGTCGGCGCCGCCGATCTGACGGCGGAACTCTATCGCAGCCTGATCAAGATCCTTGAAGATGAAGGCGTGCTGGCGGCGCGCCCGTTCGATGCTTCGCAAAATCAATTGTCGTTCGACCTCATCGACGCGGACCGCGTGGAAGAGTTCGCAAAACTCGCAGCCAGCAAGCGGCAGTTGCGGTTGAAGAAGACCGGCGGCGCCAAGGAAACGTTGGCGCAACTCGATCTCTTCGATGAGAACGCGCTGACTAATGCCGCAGTGCTGCTATTTTCGGACGCCTCGAAGCGTGTCGCCAGGGGAGCCGAGGTGAATTGCCAACACTATGCGGGGACGGAGGCGTTGCGGCCTTCCTTGTCGCACAAAGTGTTCGGCGGCTCGGTGTTCGACCAGGCCGACGCGGCCGTCGCGTTCGTGATGGACCGCCTGGCGCTCTCGGTCGGCGTGCGGGACGCTGGCCCGCAAGTGGACACAAGTGCGGAGATCCCGCATGCCGCAGTGGCGGAAGCCATCATCAATGCGGTGGCGCACCGCAATTATCGCTCGGCGTCGGCGGTGCAGGTGACGGTTTTCGCCGATCGGGTCGAGGTCTCCAATCCCGGCGAGCTGCCGCGTGGATTGACGCCTGAGCAATTGAGGGGACCGCATTCGTCCATTCCCCAAAACCCGCTGCTCGCTGAGGCGCTCTTTCTGTCGGGCTATATCGAGAAGTCCGGCACCGGCACGACGGAGATGATCCGCCAGTGCAAGGCCGCGGGTCTGCCGGAGCCGACATTCGAGCAACGCGGCGATCAGTGGACGGTGACGCTCTGGCGCGATTGGCTGACGGACGCCTATATCGCCAGCGCTTCGCTGAACGCGCGTCAGATCGCGGCGCTCGCGGCCGTCAAAGCGAAAGGCGCCATCGACAACACCGCCTACCAGGATTTGACCGGCGCTTCGAAGCGCACCGCGACGCGCGATCTGGGCGAGCTCGTCGAGAAAGGCATCTTGGTGCGCACCGGCGGCGACATGGGGCGTGGCGCCGGTTATCAAAAAGCCAAGGCGCGCCCTGACCCTGCCGAGCGGCGAGCGGCGACGCCGAAGCGGCCCGCGGCGAAAAGGGGTCAAAAAGGGGCCAAAGGGGCCAAGACCGCCGCAAAAACAAGGGGCCATAAAGGGGCCACGACGGCGAAGAAGGCGAAAAAGCCCAAGTAAACCGCCGGTTTTGTGTGACCCCTTTTTCGCTGGCGGTTCCGCCGAGAGGCTGAGCAGGATCAAAGCGTCATCGCCCCGCCGCTGTGATCAGCCAGCCCCCGGCGAGTATTGCAGCAGCGAGCCAGATCGCGACGATGACAGCGGCCGCTACTCTGCTTACGGGGCGTTCCGAGATTGCCTCCGCCCGCGCACGGCAGTCAGCCATCACTGCGTTTGGAATGAGTCGAATGACCATCCAAAGCCCGAGCGGCGCCAGCACCACATCATCCAGATAACCAACAATTGGGATGAAATCGGGAATGAGGTCGATGGGCGACAGCGCGTAAGCCACAACGACGAGCCCAACCGTCTTTGCGTACCAAGGCGTGCGGGCGTCGCGAACGGCCAGATAGGTGGCCAGCGTATCTCGCTTGATCGCCCGCGCCCATTGTCTAACGCCGGACCACATGCTCCGGGTTTAGCGCCCGGTGGCGATAGGCGCCAAAACTACAAGCGCAGGGGCTTGTTATGAGCTTCGCGACAGCACGATGCGGCGGTCGCCTTCACGATGCGCTTTGAGATTGAGGTTCGATGAGACCAGGGCAATGAAGGCTTCTGGATCAGCGGCCACATAACCGCCGATGCGCATCTCGCCCAGTGCGGGGTCGGCGAGTTCGAAAGTCCAGCCGGTTTGGCGCGAGACTTCGGCGATCGCTTCGTTGAGCGTCTCGCCGTCGAACGCCAGCATGTTGTCGCGCCACGCCAGACGGCGCGGAATCGCTTCCGCCGCGATCTCGACCAGCTCGGCGGCGCCATCCCTCAAGACGATCTCCTGATTGGCGCCGGCGGTGACGCTGTTGCGGCGCGCGCTGAAGAAGCCTCTATCAACCGCTCCAGACACAGAACCACGCAAGACCGTTGTGCGCACTTCGCCTTCGCTGATGCGTACGACGAAGGAGGTTCCGAGAACGGTGATGTCGCCCTCGGGGGTGCGCACCACGAATGGGCGCTCGGGATCGTGCGCAATGTCGAAGAGGGCGTAGCCACGGGCGAGGTCGACGCTGCGCTCGGTGTTGCTGATCGCGATCGCGGCTTCGCCGGCGCCTGAGAGCGTGATGGTGGAGCCGTCGGCGAGGGTGATGGTGCGCACTTCGGCCGGGGCCGTGGTGTAGTGTTCGGAAGGCGCGAAAGGGGTCGGCGCACGGGTGAACCAGACGCCCGCGCCGATCGCCAGCAGTGCGCACGCGGCGATGGCGGCAGCGGGAAGCCAGCGGCGGCGGCTTGGTGTCGGGCCGGTGTCGTTGGCGGCGGCGCGGCCCTTGAGATGCTGCAGCGATTGAACCGCACCCCACGCGCGCTCCAGCTTGGCGTAGGCGGGTGGATGGTCGGGATCGGAATCGAGCCAGGCCTGGAAATCTTGGCGGTCGCGCTCTGTCGCATCGTGCGCCTTGATGCGGACGATCCAGCCGCTGGCTTCGCGCTCGGCTCGTGTCAGGGTTTGCCGGGTAGGCATTGTGCGTCGGAGCTTAGGTGTCGGGTTCGGCGAGGGCGAGCGCCAACTGCGCTAGGGCGGTCTCGATGTAGCGCTGGAGCGTGCGGCGCGAGACGCCGAGGCGCCGCGCGGCTTCGGGTTGCGTGAGGCCCTCGATGATGTGCAGCAGCAGGGCTTCGCGAAGATGCGGCTCCAAAGCCGCGAGCGCTGCTTCAGCGGCTGAGGCCTGCTCAGAGGCGATCAGGTCGGCTTCGGGATCGGCGGTGGCTGTGAGGGCGAGGGTCTCAATCCCGGCTGAAGCGTCGGTCTTGTGATTAGCCTGACGCCTCAGATCGTTGAGCGCCAGATTGCGGGCCGTGGTCATGAGATAGGCCTGGGGATTGGCGATCTCTCCGGTCTTTGCAGCACAGAGCTTGGCGAAGGCGTCCTGGGAGATGTCTTCAGCCGAGATGCGGGGACCGAAGCGGCGGAGGAAACGCATCAAGCGAGGGGCTTCTTCTTCAAAGAGGTTGGCCCAGTCGAGGGTGGAGCTCATGGGGGGCTCTCCTTGGCGAGGAGTGCGGCAAGCTCGTCGATGCGGGAGAGGGGGTAGGTTGGGATGTCGCCTGTGAGATCTGTTTCGTCTCCGGTGTGAACTAGGAAGGCGCGGTCGAAGTCGCCCTCGGAGAGCATGGTTTTGAGGGCGATGTGATCAGCGGCGCGCGGTTCAGTCACGCAACGAACTACGACGGTTCGACCATCTTCGTTCCGAAACGCCAAGTCGTAAGCGCGTTTTGATTCCCGCACGCGGCCGATCAAGGCGACGCGCGTCGCCTTTAGTTGGCGCTCGATCAACTGCGTGCTGAATGCCAAATCCGCGAATGTCTCGGTTGCGCCGGTCATTTCGGGCAAGAGTCTACGTGATCCCTCTTCGGGATCAATCTGAAAACTGCTTACTCGGGCTGTCCACCGCGTTTTTGGCGGAGCGGACGCCTTGGCCACCACACTTCGCGATCCAAGATACCGAGCCATCGTCGCTCGCCTGATCGCGATGCGGAAGGCGGCGGGATTGAATCAGCGCGAATTGGCCGAGCGTCTCGAGAAAACCCAATCATACGTTGCCAAAGTTGAGCTTCACGAGCGACGCCTCGACATCGTTCAACTCGTCGAGTGGCTTCGTGCGCTTGAAGAAGACGAGAAAGCCTTCTTCGCCGAGATGTTGAGAGACATTCCGAAGGCGAAGCGTAGGCGCGGTTAAACGACATTGGCGTCGCCCGCTGCGCGAGGCCGGGCTCTCGTCGCTTCGCGATCGAGCCGCGTTCGCGTCTCGACCCTGCGGGGCTTCGATCCCTGACGCGGATGCGTCCGCTGCGGGCCCTAGCTGTGCCGCGTTTCAGCTTCCGCTAACCGCGCGAACGCCAGCCGGCCGCCAAAGAGCGCGTAAGCGATTGAGATTGCCTGTCGCCACAAGTCGGACGGCACGATGCCTTCCAATATATCCAGACCGATATTGTAGCCCAGGATTAGCGAGGGAAGGATGAGCAAGACAGCGGCGCCCGACCGCATCGGGCCATCAGGCACTTGCGCGAGAATGAAGCGCAGACAAGTGAAGGTCGCCACCGCTGCCGCAATGCCGACGAGGCCCGCGCCTTCCGGGCCGGTGCCAGACTTGAAGGCGAGCGCCGCCGCGCCCCATCCTGCCACCAAGGGCAGGGCATAAACCGTAACCGCGTGCAGCATCCAAGCAAACAAAGTTGCGACGAGTACGATCAGCACCAGAGGCAAGACAAGCATGGCGAGTAGCAATCACATGAACGACGTTTGGAGAACGGGCACGTTCGTGCCTATTGACAAGCGCCAATAAGCTAGGCGCGTCCGTTCGCGGCAGTTTCAGAAGTTAGCGACCACTCTCGCGCTCCGATAACGGACGCTGGCACAGCGCACCCCTAAGATGAGATCGAGATTCGACAGAAGCCGCCCGGAGCGGACCGGTGGTCAAGCGTGCTAGATACGCTAATCTGACGCAGGCACCACAACATTTGCGCGTCTCATTTTGGAGGGCCTGACGGCCGGTCGGCAGTTCAGCGCGAACTTCTATGCCGCAAATGAGCTACGAATGTCTCCCATGCGCGTAATCTCCCAAGCTTGGTAGCTTGCTGGCGCGCTCCAAAACGCCGTCCATGCTTCGTTCAGTAGCTCGCGAACTGGCGCCTTCGTGTTGGGAGCGGCCAATCGCACGCCAATCCCTTCGACGCCGGTGGTCGCACAGGCGACAACGGTCGCGATGAGGCGGTCGGAATAGCAGTTCAGATATTCGGGCGACGGGCGATAGCCCATAGTGGTGACGAATTCTTTCCAGGCCTTGTCAATGGTCGCGGCTTCTTGCGCGTATGCATTGGTCGAGCGCAGCGCCGTCAGTAGGGCGCGCATTCTGGCGTCGTCGGCGGGATGGGTAGTTTCAAACATCTCCGGCGTGGCGAACGGATCTCCGCCCCGTTTGATGCAGAGATGATAGTGCGACCATGCGAACGCTGGCCCGGCCGTGAGAACGCCGAACAAATCGCAGAAGAATTCCTCCATCCAATATTTGGCCCAGCAGGTTTGCCAAAGCTGCAGCTGATAGATGCGGGCGTCTTGGTGGCGTAAGCGGTCGGCGGCGGTAACCGCGCCCTGGAAGTGAGACACCATGGCAAAGAGGCTGCTGGTGTAGGCGCTTTTGTACGCCTCGAGCTCCGGCATATCGAGATTGCGCGGCCGATGCAGAGGATGGCAAAGCTCGTGATAGATGTCGGGTAAGTGCAGCAGGAACCGGCTTTCAATCAGCGGCAGGCAAAGCAGATTGAACTCGGGGTAGATATGAAAGTAGTCCTGCGACATCTGGCTGATCGCTGGCGTGACCAGGGGATAGGCGATCTCTTGGCAGATGTCGGTGATGAGACGGTTCAGAAAGTCGTCGTCCGCGCTTTTGCGATTGAGGGCGAAGACGCCGACGCCTTCGATCGTATTCAAGAGTTCCACAGCGCGTTTGAAAGTGCGGATGCGAATGGGAGTTTGAAGTGCGCTATCAACGATGCGTTCGCCAGCGAGCGCGGAAAGGTTAGCGTCCGCTTGCTCAAGGTGGGTCAAGCAAATCTGTCTGAGGCCGTCATATTCGCGGGCATAGCCGGGGCGCTGGACGATACTGCGTAGGGCGCGTGTTCGTTCGCGCGCCTGGCCTATGGCGCCTTGTAGATAGGCTTCAATCATCGACGCGCCCGAAGGCGGTTCGCCACGTCGGTGCGTTCCTGCTCAAGGCCCGCGGCCAAGATTTCGAGTTGGCGCTGATCGGACGCGTCGATCGGGCCAGCGAGGAGGCGCCGCCCCAGCTTTTCCAAATCAAGCAGCGGCTCACCGGTGCGCGTGCGCAGCAGGCTGTCGAACATCAGCGCTTCATAGGACTGAGCGCTTCGCCCATGATCGCTTGCGTCCACAAGCAGTTGGCCGAGATGGGTTTGGTCGGCGTTTGGGACCGCCGCTCCATCTTGGCGAACGCGCTGGATGACCGCGTCAATCAGAGAAGCGAATTCCTCGACATTGGCATAAACGCTGGAAAGCAGGCTGAGGTCGCTCATCTCGACGTCTCCGCTACATTGTCGTTGCCGTATTCGATTTCGTCCTCGTTCACGTCCTCAGCTTCCTCGTAGAGGCTGCGGTCACAGAGTTTGATTGAGATCGGCAGCCGCATGGCGCCTTCGGGCCTGCCCCAAGTCAGGCAGCTCAAGTCGAAAACGTCCGCTAGGCATTTTTCAATCGACATGGTGCCATGGACGCGCCGGACGTGAAGGGGGTTGGCGGTCCCGGGGATAGAGAACGGGCGACCCGTTGTGCAGACGAAGCCTTCGGTCTCGCCGACCTGAAGCCAACTGCCGACGACTGGATTTTGCACCGCGAGTTCGTTTGAGCCGCTCGCTTGCTTCACGCTGAACATGCGCAATGGGGCGGGCGCAGATTTGGAGATTTCCAAAATGGTGAGGCGCCAATCGGATGCGATGAAGCCTTCTTGTTGGAGCGCTTCGCATGCCTCTTTGAGACCCTCGATTTCGCTCGGCCAGGCGCGTCCATCGCGGTGGATGACAATCTCTTTCGGGGCGGACTGGAGGTATCTCCGCTCCTTGCGAATAAGGTCGGCGACAATTTGCGAAACTTGGTTTTTCAGCAGTTGCTCCTTCTGGCGCGAAGCCTTGGTGGAGAAGCGGATGATGCGTCCGCCGTCGGCGATGAGCGTAAAGGCGGCAGTGCTGTTCTTGACGTCGATGCCAACCACCACCTCGGCGTTGAGTGCGGTATCGAGGACGAATGGCCATTTGCCGTTGGTCAGCAGGATTTTATTGATGGCGACATTGCGGATGTAGCCGCGGATGCGTCGCTGCTCGGAATCCTTCACGACATACTGGGTTTGACCATTCCGGCGCAAAGCGATGTAGCCCCGGTTGATCATGTCGGTATGAATGACCGATGCCGTCAATTGGCGCTGGCTAGCGAAATCCTTGACCACCCAGGCTGCAAGTTGATCGGCGGCGCGGGCGCGCTTTTCATAGCGGTGCACGATCACTAGCGCGAAGCCCGGTTGGATGCGCTCGGCGTCCATGGCTTCTCTGATGGCGCGCGATTGGCTGGCGAAATTGCGAGTGCCGTTCAGGTCGTCATAGACGACCACTTCTGGATTGTAGTCGCCGCCAGCGGGGTAAATCGCCTTCAGCTGGGCGCGGAGATCGGCGAGGAATTGCGGGCCGCTGCTATCGTGAACGCTTCTCGGCATGACAACGAGCTGGCGCGCCAAAGTGCTGCGTTCGTAAAAGCCCGCCGCGCTGTTGTTCAGCATGTTTAGGCGCTGGCGGCCATATTCAGCGACGGCGTCAACGTATGGCCCGTCTTCGCGCGGCTCAAGCGTTCTGTCGCCGCCATAGAGAAGGCGAGGGACGATGAGGAGCTTCGGCTTGGCCAAGCCCGCTTGTGGCGCAACGCGAAGTTCGACATCGCCAATGCGAAAAGACCCAAGGAACATCTTGGCCAGACGATTGAGTTGGCGATGACGATCGTCGGGTTGGATGATGGTATGCGGCTGGCTCTGGGCGCCAGCGCGGCCATGTGTGTCTTCGATCAGATGACAAAGTGCGGCCGGGGCGGAGCGTTGTGTCGGCCCGTTGGTGCGATAGAGTATGGCCGCGCCGTCGGGCGACAAGCGCGCGATGGCCGCTGCAACCGGCTTAGGCGATTTGGAGTGAAGATAGTCGCCGAGGCTGACAATTGCCCCGTCTAGCGGAATTGACGGCTGGCCCACCGCATAGTCGGAAAGGCCGGACAGGCTCACTTCGAACCAATCGTCGCCCATCTTATAGAGGCATGATCTTCCCTTCAGCCGGTTGGCTTCGTCTCGCGTGATCGACGGCGAAAGAGCGGCGCGTGAGATGAGTTTGCGACGCAAATCTATGACAACGCCGAACCCACCATCGGGATGAGGAACAACGCGTGGCGTGAAGCCCTCATAGAGGTCTAGGTTGCCGAGCGCTCTGTCGGGACGCCTGAAGAAGAACGGTTTGCCTGCGCCAGGCTGCCACAGCCGCGCATCGCGGAAGAGCGGATTTTGCATAGCAAATTGCAGAAACCGAACGCGGACATCGTCCAACTCGGGCTGGTCGCCATTGAAGGCGAGTTCGATGGTTTCGTTGGTGGGCCGTAGCGACGCCACTGCGCCGACAAGCAGTAGCTGTTCGGGCGGGTCAACACCAAGCGGTGACAGCAGAAAGGCCTCGCCGTCGCGATGGTGGACCGTGATCGGCGCGCGCAGCTGGTAACTTAAGTTGCGAATGATCCGTTGCAGGTTGCCGTAATAATCAAGGCCATCGGCGTTGAGGCCGACGATCTTGAACAACCGATAGGTGGTCGAGAGAGCGTCCAGCCCTTCGATCTTGAAGCAATTGGTTTCAATGGGCATGTGCGCTCTCCCAGCAAGGTGCGCGGAACGCACAGCTCTGGCAGCTTTCAGGATGGATGGCCGGCATGAAGTCTGCGGCGTTGAGCTCTTCGTATTTCTTGCCTTCGGTGAGGCACGCAATCTCGTAAGCCGAGCTCATCATGTATTCTTCTGTTTCCTCGATTTGAGCGGCATCGAGGCGGTGTTCGCGCACCAGATTGGTCAGCAACTGCGCTTCCAGCAGCAAGATCTCGTCAGGCTTAGCGCTAAAGTCTGGGGGGAAATCGTTGTGCGACGAGCGTGCCAAAGCGATCGCGTAGATTGCAAGCTGCAGCCAAGCGTCGTTGTCGCCAAAGGCATGCACTTTCCAATCGACGATGACGGGAGGCGTGTCGTCCAAAAACGCGATCGCGTCGGGGTAGGAAATGACAGTGACCCCATCCATGAGATCAAATTGCAGAGCGCGTTGCGCAATGACGTGGTCGGCGGCCTTCAGCGGCGCTTTGACGGCGTCCAGGGCGTAGAGGTTGGCGAGAGCCTGAGCGATCTCCTCCCACGCTACGTTCAGTTCGTCGTCCGTCGGCGGTGCGCCATATTCCATGCCATGCAGGAGACAGAAGTCGTCGCCGTGGTCCGAGGGCTTGGTGTCGAAACTGGCGATCGAATGATTTCGTGCGAACAGGAGTTGGCGGTCAAAGAGGGCGCGCGCTTGCGCTTTGGCCTCGCGCAGCATCACGGGTGCGCCGCGATTGATGCCTGGGATGACGGTGTTGGAAATGACTTGATCGACGATCCGGCCCCGCCAGGCGCTTACGCTCTGCAGCTTGCTGAGGAGATTGATGCGACGCCGCACCGGATCGCGCGCCTTCGCGCTGGCGACCATGTTCTTGTAGAACCACTGCCGCTGGCATTTCTTAAAGCTGCGGCTTGCTGAATATGACCATCGCATCAGTCGCCTCGTTTGCGCGACCGAATGAACTGAAGATACTCGACGAGAGCTGCTTCCTCGTCGTCGGTTAGGGGCCCGATACGTGCTGCTTTGTTCGCCGTGGCCCGATCTGAAGCGTTCGGCAACGGAAAGCCGGCGAGCTCCATCAAGAGTTCATACGAAACGCTATAGCAAAGCGCGAGCTTGTGCAGATTCTGCGGGGACGGCGATTTGATTTTGCCGTTCTCCAATTGACTCAAATAGGCGTTGGAAATGCCCGTCTCGCTCTCGACAGCCCGCAGTGTTTTTCCGGCGGCGGTGCGCGCCTTGCCCAAAAATTCGCCCAGGGATTGCAGTGCACTCATTCTGCTTGGTATAGCAAGCGTTGCTAATAATAGCAAGCAAAATATAAAAGCATATGAATCAGGGGGATACGGGAGGCTCCTCGACTGAGCTGGGGAATCTCTGCCTGTGATTCGGTGTGCAGGGGTGGCGAGACGGGTGCGTGTTTCAGGTGAATCTGTTAAGTTCTGAGTATGTCCGGTTTTGTTCAGACACGAAGCAGTCGCGGGCTCTTGGCGCTCACGGGTCTACGCCAAGTGGGACCGGCGACGGCCGAGCGGCTTGCCAACCGTTTTGCGACTTTGGAAGAGGTCGCCGAGGCGCCGGTTTCCCAGCTGCAGGGCGTCGCGACAGCGGCGGCGATCGAAAGCATACGTCAGCGGGGCAGCATAACCGAATCTTCGCGCCGTGCTGAGGCTGTGTTGGAGGCGTCTGAGCGCCACGGCGTACGGGTATTGTCAGTCTTCGACGAGGACTACCCGAAGGCGCTGCAGAGGCTAACCGACCGCCCGCCCGTGCTCTACGTGAAGGGACGGCTGCGCGACGTCGAAAGATGCGTGGCCTGTATCGGTACGAGAGAGCCTTCCGAGTTTGGAGAGAAGGTCACTGATCGCATCGTGGGCCAACTGGTCGAAGCGCGATGGATCATCGTGAGCGGGCTTGCGACTGGGGTCGACACAATTGCCCATCGCGGCGCGGTCAGCCGGCGCGGTCGCACAATTGCAATTCTGGCCGGTGGCTTGGAGAAAGTTTATCCTGCGCACAACGCGAAGCTTGCTGAAGAAATCCTAGCGGATGGCGGGGCGCTCATCAGCGAACATCCGATTGGCGTGCCATCGGCGCCGCGCAACCTGGTGCAACGTGATCGATTGCAGAGCGGGATGTCGGTCGCCACGATCGTGATGCAGACCGATATCAAGGGCGGATCGATGCATACGGTTCGATATACGTTGTCACAGGACCGGTTGTTGTTTGCACCGGTCCCACAGGGTCGTCACGCTGAGCACCCAAAGAGCCAGGGCATCCTCGCATTGGCGCGTCTCACAGGTCCCGAATTGGCGAAAGCGCTTGGTGCTGAAGGCCCATATGAACGTTTGCTGGTCACCAAATATGCGCGCAGGCCAGTTGCGATCCCGCTCGCAAGTCGAGACGATTATTCCTCTATGCTAGCGACGTTGGAACGGCGCTTAGCCGAAGGCTGGCAGTCCGAGAGCACTGGCGGATCTGAACAGACCTCGATGTTGTAATGCCGAAGGCGTTCTTGTTCGACCTGGACATGACGCTTGTGGACAGCTCAGCGCTGGCAGATCTCCGGCGTCAGCGCATGTGGACGCAGGTCGCCGCGAGCATGCACCTCATACGTCCATTCAAGGTCGAAGCCGGCGCCGCCGCCCACGAACTGCCTGGCAAGCTGAAAGCACGCGATATCCCGATCGCTGTCGTGACATCTTCGCCGCGTCGCTACGCCGAGGCGGTCATAAAGGCGTTCGATATCGAGTGCGATGCGCTCGTCACGTATGAAGACACGACGGAGCATAAGCCCGATCCCGCGCCAATTGTCGAAGGTTTGAAACAGATCGGCGTGAAGGCGTCGCGCGACGTCTTCTACGTTGGCGACGACGGCATCGATGTTGAGGCCGCATATCACGCCGGCGTATCGAGCATTGGCGTCGGTTGGGGCATCGAATCCCTGTTCGGGATGTCCTCGACCGCTCCAGACATCCTTGTCGACGAGCCCAAGCAATTGTTGCGGGCCATTGAACTCGACCAATTGTCTTACATCGGTGAGCGCTCGGCTGCGGGTGAGAAATATTCGTCGCACTGGGGCTCGGTCTTGCACTGCGACGATCATCAAAACGAGGTCTATGCGCTTGGCCGCTACATGACCGCTGGAGATCCGCGTCATGCCGGCCATCAATTGTCGCGCGCAATTCTGTCGCTGAAGAGTGGGGACAAGCACGCGGACATGTTTGGTAAGGCCCTCGGCAAGGCGATTGGGCTAATCGAAACAGAGGCAGCCTTCATTGTGCCGGTTCCGCCAAAACCGTCGCAGACGCGCAACCGGTTTGAGGCGGTGCTCGCCGCTGCGGAGGCGCATCTTCCAGATGACATGGAAATCGATCTGGAGGGCCTGAAGTGTGTGAAGGAGGTTGAGGGATACAAGGCGATGGGCCCGGGTGAGCGTGCGGCCGCTATTCGCGGAGCCTTCGAGACCAAGTGGGATTGGGACGGAGCAGATGTCATCCTCATCGATGATGTGTATACGACCGGGGAAACGATCGCCGAGTGCGCGCGCATTCTGAAGAAGCAGGGGGCCGGGACAGTACAGACGGTGGTGTTGGGCAAAGATCAACGCGCCTTTGTTCGCAAACGCTGCGAGTGCGGTCGGACTATGAAGATCCGCAAGAACCGCCAAGGCGTGCAGTTTTGGGGGTGTTCAGGCTATCCCACATACTGCCAGCGCACTGAGGATTTGTAGTTCAAATGTCGTGTGCGAGGCGAATATGGAAAACCTCGAGAGCAGTTGGCGGCGATCATCATAAACGCGCGACGCGCGACCCTGTGTTTTGACGTTGTGACGACGAAAACCGCTCGCTCTGCGAGTGACTGCGAAAAGCGGCGACGGATCGATAGGTGAGTGAGGATGGTTCGTCGCTAAAGGTCTGCTTCGCAGTGGCCCCGCTCCAATGACCGTTAATGGGATTATCCGGAAAGAATATGGCGGCACGGGCCTCTGCGCCGCCGCCGCGCGCGTGCACGAACACCATTTCGCCCGCGCGTCCGTCCCTGTCGAGGGACGCTCACGCTCTAAAGCCCTCGACAGGCCCGGCCTGAACGCGGGCGGTGGGGAAGGGGTCGCGCACGCGGCCCCGGCGAGCAATCACGCTGCCGGGAAAGCCAATGAGGCTTTCCATGACCCAAGCAATCGCAACACATGACGAGCATGCCGTCCAAACCGGCGTCGTCCTTATCCCGCTCAACAAATTAAAGAAGTCGCCCGCCAACGCGCGCAAGACGCCGCATCCAAAGGCCGACATTGAAGCGCTTGCCGCCTCCATTCACGCCAAGGGCATTTTGCAGAACCTCGTTGTTGCCCCCGAGCTCGCTGAATCTGGCGTGGCGACCGGGTTCTATTTCGTCACCATTGGCGAGGGCCGCCGACAAGCGCAGCTCTTGCGCGTCAAGCGCAAGCAGATCGCCGAGACCGAGCCGGTGCGCTGCGTCATCGACACCGGCAATGACGCCGCCGAGATCAGTCTCGATGAGAACGTCACTCGTTCGGCCATGTCGGTGATGGACGAGGTTGAAGCGTTCGCGGGTCTGGTCGATGGCGGCATGAGCGCCGACGACGTGGCGCGGCGCTTTGGCTGCACGGTGCGCCTCGTCGAACAGCGCCTGGCGCTGGCGCGACTTTCGCCCAAGATCCGCGCGGCCTATCGCAAAGGCGACATTAATCTCGATGTGGCGCGGGCGTTTTCGATCAATGACGACCACGCTGCACAGGAACGAGTGTTTCGACAGCTCGCAAAGCCCATCACCCATGCCGCGAGTGTTCGCAGTGCGCTAACGGTGGGACGCATTCCCGCGCACGACCGCCTCGCACGTTTCGTCGGCGCCGAGGTCTATGAAGCTGCCGGCAGGCGCCTGGTCCGCGATCTCTTCGAGCCGGACATCGTCTTCTTCGATGATGGCGAGTTGCTGCAGCGGCTTGCGGTCGAACGCCTCGATACGATGCGTGAGGCGCTTGCCGCGGAGGGCTGGGGCTGGGTGGAGACCTTGACGGGCCATGGCCAGGTCGATGGTTGCGCCGGTGAACGGCTGCATCCGACGCAACGCAAGCTGAAGCCGGCGGAGAAGAAGGAGATCGCGGCGCTGGAAGCGCGGCTCGACGAACTGGACGAGAAGCTTGAGGATGCCGAGGAAGACAATCCGCTCTGGGCCGAGCGCGACGAAGTGGATGCCAAGCTCGATGGCTTGCGTGAAGCGGCGCGGGTCTTCGATCCGAAGCTGATGAAGCACGCTGGCGCTGCGGTGGCGGTCGATCGCGACGGGCGGGCGGTCATCACCAAGGGCCTCATCAAGCGCGCAGATGCGAAGGCAATAGCCAAGCTGCGGAAACCCGCGCAGTCGCCGGCAGACGAGTCTGGCGCCTCTGCTGGCGCCGAGGTGGAAGAGGAGGCAGGGCCGCGCCTGACGAAGGCGCTGACGGAGCGATTGAGCGAAGCCCGGACTCGTGGCCTTCGCGCCGCTCTTGCCGGCAATCCTCAGGTCGCCCTGGGCCTTATGGTCTACACGCTTATGCGCCAAAGTGCGGATCGTTCCGCTGTGCCGGGCGTCGGGATCGAGGCGCGCCCCGTTGGATTCGACGATGACGACGTAATGGAGAAGGCGCGCATCTCCTGTGCTGACAAGGCCGAGGAGCAGGAGTTCGCGTTCTTCGCCGCCTGCATTGAACAGCCTGCCGACAATTTGCTCGACATGCTCGCGGTGTTTGTCGCCGAGACCATTGATCTAACCCATGGCGGCGTCACGCCCGAGGATAAACGCCGTCAGCTCATGGGCGATGCGCTCGCTGCCGCCCTCGACCTCGACATGACGCGTCATTGGGAAGCCGATGAGGATTTTTGGGTTGCGGCGCCGAAAGCGCTCGCGGTCGCGGCGCTCGAAAGCGCGCCAGGCATCGTCTCGCTCGGCGAGAAGGAACGTAGCGGCATGGCCGCGGCGTTCCAGAAGATGAAGAAGGCCGAACTCGCGCGCACGGCGGCGCAAACGCTGAAAGGCGCGGGCTGGCTGCCGGATCTTTTGATCACGCCGCCGCGTGAAGGGGCGTTCGCCGTCACGGCCGAAGGCAAGCGGGCCTTGGCGAAGGCGCACGCGGCCTAGTTCGAATTTCTCACCAACTTCGCGCCGCTGGCCTCGCGCCGGCGGCGCTTTTCTTTCGAGGTCATCATCATGACAAGCCCTCATGCGCGCGCTGGCGCGCGCCGCGACATTGCGGCTGAAATCACCGCAAAGATACTTTCTGAGCTGGAGGCGGGCGTTCTGCCTTGGCGTAAACCTTGGGACGGCGCGCGCACCGGCGCGGTGCTGCCCCGCCGTGCTACCGGCGAGACTTATCGGGGCGTCAACGTCATCTTATTGTGGAGCGCCGCGATCCAGCGCGGCTATCTCTCCCCTTATTGGCTAACCTTCAATCAAGCCGTGAAACTCGGCGCCCAGGTGCGCAAGGGCGAGCGGGGTGAAGTCGTCGTCTATTACGGTCAGGGCAAACGCACGCGCCTCGGCGAGGGCGGCGCGGAGGTCGAAGACGCATTCCGCTTCCTGAAATGGTACGTGGTCTTCTCGACCGATCAGATCGACAATCTTCCGGCTCGCTTTCATCCAGCGCCTCTCGCGCCTTCACGCGCGCCGCTCGCAGCGCACGAGTATTGGTTCGAGAAGCTGGAGATCGCGCGCATCGCCACGCGTGACATCGCCTGCTACATTCCGAGCAAGGATGTGATTGGCATGCCGCCGGTTGCGGCCTTCGACACGGCCGAGGACTACGCCGCAACGCTCAATCATGAGAGCGTGCATGCGACCATGGCGCCGCACCGTGTCGGGCGCGACATGGGCAGGAAATTCTCCGCCCATGCGATCGCCGCCGAAGAACTCGTCGCCGAAATCGGCGCCAGCATTCTCGGCGCTCACCTTCGTCTGCCGCCCCAGCACATCCACGACCACGCTTCCTATATTGGTCACTGGATGAAGCTCTTGGCCGATGACAAACGCGCGTTTTTGACCGCCGCAGCGCAGGCGCAGGTGGCGGTCGACTGGCTGCTGGCGAAAAGTCCTTCACCTTTCGCGGAGGAGGAGACCGCCGATGTCGCGGCTTGAGCGCATCGTCGCGGCGTGCGGCGGCATCCTGCTGGATGGCGCCACGCGTGCGCTCATCCCTGGGCCCAATCACAGCCACAAGGACCGCTCGGTCTCGCTGCGCCTGACGGAGGAGGGGCGCATCCTCATCCATTGTTTCAGCCCAAAGGATGACTGGCGCGACGTCCGCCGCGCGCTGGCTGATCTTGGTCTGTTGGATGGTGAGCCTCGTGTAGTCGAGGGAAGCGCGCGCCGATCGCCGCTGAGGGTCGTAGCCCAGCCGGTTGATGAGGAGCGCCTCGCACGCGCAGGGCGGCTCTGGGAAGAAAGTGGCCCGCTGAAGCACTCGGTGGCGGAAGCCTATATGCGCAGACGCGCCGTCCCTTCCGGACTATGGAAGAGCACCGCGCTTCGCTTTCACCCGCGTATGACCAGCCTCGATGATCGCGCCAAGCGGCCGGCTCTGGTCGCGGCAATCAGCGATGCGCACGGCGCGCTTCAGGGCGTACAGGTCACTTTGCTGAGTGCGCACGGGACGGCCAAGGCCGCCGTGGCGACGCCCAGACGCGTCATCGGCAATCTGATGGGCGGGACGGTGCGTCTAGCCGATGCGCAAGACGAACTGGTTGTCGGCGAGGGCATCGAGACCATGCTGACTGCATCCGACGTCTTTGGCGTTCCAGCTTGGGCCGCACTCAGCGCTGACAATCTTGCGCGCCTCATCATCCCTCACGCGCTGCGGCGGCTCATCATCGCAGCCGACAATGACGAAGCCGGATTGCGCGCTGCTCAATTCTTGGGGGCGCGAATGGTGAACTCAACAACCGTCGAGATCGAAACAGCGCCGCCCGGCTTCAACGACTGGAACGATTGGGCGCGTGCACAAGCGCTTCGTTCGTAAGCGCCATCGTCAGGTGAAAAGCATCCTCGCGCACTTTCCGCCACCCGAGCGTCCGCAAGCCTCGCCCACGCCGTCGCCAGTGACGCCCGTCCGTCGCCGCCGGCAAGGCGAAAATCGTTTCCCCGCCCCGCTGACGCGGGCTTCGGCCGCGTGCGGGCGCACGCGACGCGGGCCCCACCATTTTCACCTTGCCCGCGCCGCCTCATGGCCGGGCGCGATGTGCGCCGTCGCGGGCGAGGCCCGCGGCCCCGATCAACCGGGAAACGCTTATCGAGGATGCTTCCATGACCAACCGCGTCACCATCACCGGCACGCTCGTCGACGATCCCAAGATCCGCTCGTTCGAGCAAAAGGGCGGCACAATCGAAATCGTCTCGCTCTGGCTTGAAGTCAAAGATGAGCACCGCACCGATCGCTTCACCGTCGAGATCAATGACGGCAAGGCCGCCAGCGCCGCCAAGGCGCTGACAAAGGGCGTGACCGCCGAAGTGAGCGGCAAGCTTCGCCACGACCGCTGGAAGGACAAGGGCACCGGCCGCTGGACCGGCAAGGTGTTCGTCGCCGTCGATCCCGGCGAAGGCGCGATCAAATCACTCGGCAAGGCGAACGCCGCCGCCGCCTGATCGCGAGACGCCGCTTCCGAGGGTTGGAAGCGGCGTCGCTGAGCTCTGTTCATCTCCGTTCAATCGAGGAGACACCGCCATGTCTTCACCAACGCTGCGCGCCAGCGATCTGGCGCAGTTCACCGGCAGCGCATGCTGGTATCGCCATCCGCTCTATCCTTCCATCACCTACACGGACGGCGCTCAATACGTGGCCGAAGCCGGCGGCGCCTATTGGCTGCTCGATGCGATCGTCTCACACCAGCACGAGCCCCGCGTGCGCAGTCGGGAGTTCCAGGTTTGGACGCTTCGTGTAGCGCAAGATCGCAGCGCTGTGCTGACCTGCGAGGACGGCGATCATGGTGTGCTCGCCAGCCAAGCCATCGCGTTCACGGATTTTCCGCTGCCTGAAATCACGCTCTGGCTTCAGAACGATGTGATCTTCCTGCCGAGCGAATATTGAGCCTGTTCTGCGGGCGAGACCGCATCCGCCGGCGCTCGCCGGCGGATGCGCGCGGGGCTATTGCACCGTAAAGTGAAGCGTGCCTTCCATGGCGTGGCCGTCGCCAGTTGCGTTCCAGTGCACCTCATAAGCGCCCGATGCCAGCGCGGGGAGGGCAATGACATAAGCGGCCTGCGGCGAAGTTGGCGCGGTGTGGCTCACCGGAATGGGGGTGTGGCCCGGGCCATGCACCTGCACCTGGGTCAAGATCACGGCATGCTCGAAGGTGAGCGAGATGTTTGAGGGCGCGGCCGCAAGCACCGCGTCGTCGGCGGGCGCTGAGACCACTTCAGCGTTGTCGCCGTGCGTTTCTTGGGCAAGCGCCGTGGCCGGGGCCAATGCAAGCGCGAGCGCAATCATCAAACGCTTCATGTCGTCTTCTCCTTGGTTGACTTTAACTTGCTGCGTAACGGGCAAAGACCCGCGTCGTCCCCCCATCTCCAAACGCGATGACTTCGAATGCATCGCGCCGGCCGTCGCTGCGCTCCATGCCGGGCGAGCCCGCCGGCATTCCTGGAACCGCCAGCCCGCTCACGCCTGCGGGGCGCTGTTCAATCAAGCGAATGATGTCGCGGGCCGGCACATGACCTTCAATCGCAAAGCCCGCCACCGACATCGTGTGACACGACGCCAATGCCTGCGGCACGCCAAGCCTTTGCTTAACCCCCGCCATGTCGTTCGTTTCCGTCACCTGGACCGCAAAGGCGCCGCTGGCGCGCAAGTGCTCGACCCAAGCAAGGCAGCAGCCGCAATGAGGATCGCGATAGACTTCCGCCGCATAAGCTTGCTGTGCGGCCGCTGGTCCCGACGCCAGCGTCGCTGCTGTTGCGAACAAGATCACGCGTCGAGACAGCGTGGGAGGCCGTGTAGAATCCATTCTCTTATTGCCCTCCGTGATCGCTGGCGTCGCGCAGAATGGCGACGCCGCCCTTGAGTGAAATGGCGGCGACCGCGGCGCCGACGACCAGATCGGGCCATTGTTGGCCAGTCCACGCCACCGCCGCGCCGGCAAGCAAGATGCCGCCATTGCCGATAAAATCATTGAAGCTGAAAGTGCGCGCCGCCTTTATGTTGGGGTCGGATGTTTTCAGCGACTGCATGAGCCGCAGGCAGACGAGATTTATGATCGCTGCAACGATCGCCAGCGTCATCATCGTGGCGCCGATCGGCTCAGAACCGAATATGTAGCGCCGGGCCGTATCGCCCAACACGCCGATGGCGAAGACGATGAGCAGCGCTCCTGAAACGGTCGCGGCGGCGCGCTTCCAGCGCGCGCCCGCGCCGACGGCGAACAGGCTTAGGGCATAGACGACACTGTCGGAGGCATTGTCGAGTGCGTTAGCGAGGAGGCTGCTTGAGTCCGCGGTCCAACCGCCAACGGCTAGACCTGCGGCAAGCAGCACGTTCAAGCCGAAGGTCAGCCCGAGTATGCGCCGCTGACGCGCCGGTGAAGGCTCGCCCGTCATGCCTTGCGCGCCAGCGTCATCAGCGTCCAGCCGAATCCCGCCGAACCCAGGGTGGTTTCCAATCTTCGCCCGGACAGCGCGCGCATCACGCGCCGTCCCCAGCGGCCGGCGATAAGGCGCATCGGGCCCTTGTTGGCGATCGGCGTCATCGTGCGCATCGCTTCGACGGTGAAGTGTGGCGCTAGCAGTTCACTCAATTCGTTGCGGTCGAACCAGCGCCTGAGATGTCCGGCCTGGGTCGGCGCAACCTTATTGTGCCGCTCAAGCACCGGGCGGTTCTGCGTCGCCAAAATGAGCACGCCTCCGCGGCGCAGCAGGCGCGCGATCTTGGCGATAAAGGCCGGTTGATCGCCGACATGAGACAAGACTTCGAGCGTCACCACCACGTCGAATCCATGCTCGGGAAAATCGAGCGTCATGAAGTCGCCGTTGATGAACTCGACGCCGGCTATGCGCTCGGCGGCGCGCCTCAGCACATCCGGCGACAGATCCGTAGCGGTTACGCGGCCATAGGGCTTGAGCCAGGGGCAAAGCCAACCCGCGCCGCAGCCGACTTCGAGGATGTCGAGATCGAACCGGCCGGTTGCGCTCAGCCAGCCGAGAGCGGCCTCTTTCTGGTCGTGCGAAATGTCTGACTGCGCATGCTCGCGGTTCTCCGCGTTCCACGCATCCCAATAGGAGGCCTGTTCGGCAATTGGATCGCTCATGCCTGGGTGTCCCGCATCGCGATTGGAGCATCGGCGCTGGTCTCAGCCTGGCTTGCGGGCGCCTTGTAGGCGAGGAGCCGCAGCGCATTGACCACGACCACAAGCGTTGAGCCTTCGTGGAAGATGATCGCCGCGCCGATCTTCAAGCCGAAGAGAGTGGAGGGGATGAGCACCGCCACCACGCCAAGACTGACCCACAAGTTCTGGCTGATGATGCGTGTCGTCTGGCGGCTGAGGCCTACGGCGAACGGCAGGTGATTGAGATCGTCGGCCATCAACGCGATATCGGCGGTTTCGAGCGCAATGTCGGAACCGGCCGCGCCCATGGCGATGCCGACGGATGCGTTAGCGAGCGCCGGGGCGTCGTTGACGCCGTCGCCCACCATGGCGACGCCGCCCTTGTGGCCCCCAAGCTGCTTGATCGCGGCGACTTTGTCTTCGGGCATAAGGCCCCCGCGCGCTTCGGTGAGGCCGACCTTGGTTGCGATCGCATCGGCGACGCGCTGGTTGTCGCCGGTGAGCATGATCATGCTCTGGACGCCGAGTTGGCGCAGGCGCTGCAGCACGGGCCTGGCTGCTCCCCGTTCGGTGTCCATGAGGCCAAGAGCGCCCAAGTCGTTGGCGCCGCGCCGCACGATCATCACAGTGCGGCCGTCGCGTTCAAGATCGTCGGCGGCGCGCTTCATTTCTTCGCTGAGCGGGCTTGCGCTGTCTTGGAATAGACCCGGCTTGCCGATCTGCACGATCTGGCCGCCGATGCGGCCTTGGACGCCTTTGCCGGTGATGCTCTCGACCGCTTCCGCATTTGGAGCGGGCGTGTCTCCAAGCCTTGTTCGTCCGTCGCGCACCACGGCCGTTGCGAGGGGATGGTCGCTGCCTTGCTCGATGGCGATGGCGACCGCGAGCAGCTCGGCTTCGCTGACCCCGCTTGCCGGAACGACGTCGGTCAGCCGAGGCTTGCCTTCGGTCAGCGTGCCGGTTTTGTCAAAAGCGATGGCGCTGACGCGGCCCAGGGTTTCAAGCGGCGCGCCTCCTTTAATGAGAACGCCGCCGCGCGCGGCGCGCGCGACGCCGCTCAGCACCGCGCTCGGCACCGAGATGGCGAGCGCGCAAGGGCTTGCGGCCACCAGCACCGCCATGGCGCGGTAGAAGCTTGCGGCGAACGGCTCATCGACAACGACCCATGCGAAGAGAAGCGCGGCGACGAGCAGGAGCACGCATGGCACGAAAATGCGCTCGAACTTGTCGGTGAAGGCCTGCGTTGGCGAACGCTGCGCTTCAGCTTCGGCGACCATGGTGACGACGCGCGAGAGCGTGCTCTCGCTGGCAACCCGCGCCACTTTGACATCGAGTGCGCCCGCGCCGTTGATCGCGCCCGCGAACACCCGGTGCTGGTCCGGCGTCTTGGTGAAGTCGGCGAATTCGTCCGACGCCGCCTTGTCGACCGGCGCGCTTTCGCCGGTGATCGGCGCCTGATTGACGCTGCTCTCGCCCTTGATGACAAAACCATCGGCGGCAATGCGATCGTTGGCGCGAACCAGAATGACGTCGCCGGCTTTGAGCTCGGCGACAGCGACTTCTTCGGTCTTGTCGCCGCGGCGTACGATCGCGGTTTCCGGCGCGAGCTCTGCGAGCGACTCGATGGCGCGCTTGGCGCGGCCCATCGCCCAATTCTCGAGCGCGTGGCCGAGGCTAAAGAGAAACAGAAGCAGCGCGCCTTCGGCCCAGGCGCCAAGCGCGGCTGCCCCGATCGCGGCCACGATCATCAGGCTATCGATGCGCAGCTTCTTATGGCGCGCGTTATCGATTGCCTCGCGCGCCGTATAATAGCCGCCGAGCGCGTACGCGAGGAGATAGAAGACAAGCGGCGCTGTCGCCCCGCCGGCTTGCGCCGCGAGCCAGCCGGCCGTCAGCGCGACGCCCGATCCCAGCGCAAAGATGAGCTCAGAGCGCTCGCCGAACGGGCCGCCATGGTCGTGTGAATGGCCGGTCTTGGGGGCGGCCCGCTTTGCTTCTGCTTCGATTGCTCGTCCTTGCACGGACTTCGCCAGCGTCTCGCCCATGAGCAGGCGAGGGTCGTAGTCGACCAGCACGCGCGTTGGGCTGAGTTCGCTTGCCGTCAGAACGCCGGTCGTGGTGCGAAGGCGTTTGGTCTCGTGCATGGCGTTGGCGACGTCGAGGGCGATGTGTTCGCGATGGCGAATGACCTCATTGGCCAATCGGGCGCCCAGCACATGGATGCGCTTATTATCTTCTTTCCTGGAGTCAAAATGCACGCAAACGCGGAGCCCCGTTTCCGTGCCGCCTTCGACGTGGGCGCGCTGTACCGGGGCCTCCTTCTGCAGCCGGCGCGCCACTTCAATCGCACAGGCGCGGCAGGCGGCCGCGTCTTCCGAGCGGAAGAGCGCAGCAAGCTCCAGCTTGACCTTGGCCGGCGTCACGCCGCCGTCGCCTGCTTGATGCGCAGCGCTGTGTTCATTGCGTTTACCGTAGCTGCAATGCGCAGCGCCGCTTGGACACGCTCAAGCGTGACGCCGCGTTTGTGCAGCTCAGATTCGTGAACATTGAGGCAGGCCCCGCATTGAGCCATCGCAGATATGGCGAAAGCCCAAAGCTCGAAATCGATCTTGTCGACATCGGTTTGGGAGAGCGCCGTCATCGACAGGTTGGCGGGCGCGCCGCGATAATCATGGTTGTCGAGCAGGTTGAGCGCGCCGTAATAGACCGTGTTCATCGCCATGAGGGTTGCAGCCAGTTTGGCGGCGTTGCGCGCTTTGTCGGAGAGGAGCGGGCCAGCCGCACTCTCCATATGTCTGATCAGCGTTGGATTATCGGTGGCGTACGCGCACGCCAGCAGGCAGCCCCACCTCTGTTGATCGCTGAGCAAGGTCTCGGTGATGATTGCGTCGAGATTGCGCTTTTGGTCCCAGGCAAAATCTGGGAGGGCCTCGCGCAGTGCGTCGATGGGCATGGTGTCTATCTCCCTTCTTATTCTGCTTGCGCGGGCGCGCCGTCGCCCGGCGAATAGACGGTCGGCATCTCGCCTTCACGGGCCTGGTGGCCGCTCTTCAGCATGAGCTTGCAGATCGCCGGCAGCACAAAGAGCGTCAGCAGCGTCGCGGTGATGAGGCCGCCAATGACGACGGTGGCGAGCGGTTTTTGCACTTCCGCGCCGGTGCCGTGGGCAAGCGCCATCGGCACAAAGCCGATTGCCGGAACGATGCCGGTCATCAAGACGGCGCGGAACTTCTCGCGCATGCCTTCATAAATCGCTTCCTCGAGCGGCAAGCCTAAATCGAGGCGCTTGTTGATGCCGGTCATGACGACCAGGCCGTTCAACACCGCAACGCCCGCCAAGCAGATGAAGCCCACCGCCGCCGAGATCGAAAACGACATGCCGGTAATGAGCAGCGTAAAGACGCCGCCCGCGAGACCAAGAGGCACGGCCGTATAGACCGCCGCGGCCGCGCGGACGTTGCCCAGCGCCATGTAAAGGATGCCGAAGATCAGCAAGAAGCAGGCCGGCACGATGAGCGCCATGCGTTGCGAGGCCGATTGCAGATTTTGAAATTGGCCGCCCCATTCAAGGCGGGCGCCAACCGGCAACTGGACTTCTTCGCGCACGCGGCGCTGGGCCTCGGTGACAAAGGAGCCAAGGTCGCGGCCGCGCACGTTGGCTTGCACGACCACGCGCCTCGACCCGTTCTCGCGGCTGACCTGGTTTAGGCCCTCGGAGAACGAGAAGGTCGCGACCTCGCGCAAGGGTATCGATTGCCTGAACCCATCGCCTTCGTCGGGCAGCATCACCGGAAGCGCGCCGACCGCGTCGAGATCGTCACGCACCGCGTCGGGCAGGCGCACGACAACGTCGAAGCGGCGGTCGCCTTCAAAGACGAGGCCGGCTTCGCGTCCGCCCATTGCGGTGGCGACCGTGTCGGTGACCTCCTGCAGCGAGAGGCCGTAGCGGGCGATGGCGTCGCGGTCGAAAGCGACATCGAGCGTCGGAAATCCTCCGGTTTGCTCGACCTTCACATCCGCTGCGCCATCGATGGACTGCAGCACGGCCGCGATCTGCCCGGCGACCTGGCTCATTTCCGTCAGGTCTTCGCCGTAGAGCTTGATCGCGACATCGCCGCGCACGCCGGCGATGAGTTCGTTGAACCGCATTTGGATGGGCTGGCTGAACTCATAGCCGTTGCCGACGAGCTGGGTGATGCGCTCCTCAATCCGCGCCATCAACTCCGCTTTGGTTTCGCCGCGATTGGGCCATTCAGAGCGCGGGCGCAGGATCACGAACGAGTCGGAGATGTTCACCGGCATCGGATCGGAAGCGACTTCCGCTGTGCCGGTCTTGGAGAAGACGACGAGCACTTCTGGAAACTCGCTGATCGCTTCTTCGACGCGTTGCTGCATCGCCGTCGATTGCTGCAGCGATGTCGATGGAATGCGCACCGCCTGAACGGCGAAGTCCTGCTCGTCGAGTTGGGGAATGAATTCTTGGCCCAGCGTGAAGAAGAGTGCTGCGGCGATCGCGAACACCGCAACGCCGCCGCCGATCACAGGAAGCGGGCGGCGGATCGAGGATGCAAGCGCCGGCTCGTAAGCCTTGCGTGCGATCTCAAGCGGCTTGACTTCCTTTTCCGAGACCTTGCCGCGGATGAGCACCGCGACCATGGCCGGTACGAAGGTCAGAGAGAGAATAAAGGCCGAGCCCAGCGCCAGAAGCAGCGTGATCGCCATCGGCGAGAACATCTTGCCCTCGACGCCCGAAAAGGTGAGCAGCGGCAGGAAGACGAGGAAAATGATGATCTGGCCGAAGATGGTCGGCTTGATCATTTCGCGGCTGGCTTCGAGCGTCTCGTGGAGCCGCTCCTGTAAGCTCAGCAACCTCCCTTCATGATGCTGCCGCTCCGCTAGCCGCCGCAGGCAGTTTTCGATGATGATGACCGAGCCATCGACGATGAGGCCGAAATCGAGCGCGCCGAGCGACATGAGATTGCCGGAGACGCCGAAGACATTCATGCCGATCGAGGTCATCAGCATCGAGAAGGGGATGATCAAAGTGGCGATGATCGCCGCGCGCACATTGCCCAGCATCAGGAAGAGCACGGCGGCGACGAGGAGCGCGCCTTCGGCCAGGTTGCGCTCGACCGTGGCGATGGTGGCGTTGACGAGCTTGGAGCGGTCGTAAACCACATCGACCACGATGCCCGCCGGCAAGGTGGCGGTGATCTCCTGAAGCCGCTCAGCGGCCGCCGCCGCGACCGTGCGGCTGTTGCCGCCGGTGATCATCAGCACCGTGCCGATGACCACTTCGCGGCCATTGGCGGTTGCAGCGCCGGTACGAAGATCGCCGCCGACGCGCACGTTGGCGACATCGCGCACGGTGACCGGCACGCCGTCGCGGGTGGCGACGACGGCTTCGGAAATTTCTTCGAGCGTGCGAATGCGCGCATCGGCGCGCACAAGGAAGCTTTCGCCGCCGCGTTGCACGAAATTGGCGCCGACAGAAATGTTGGCGCGCTCCAGCGCTTCGGCGAGCTCAGAGAACGAAATCCCGTAGGCGCTCAAGGCGCCGGTGTCGGGCTCGACCACATATTGCTTTTCATAGCCGCCGATCGAGTCGATGCCGGCCACCCCCTCGACCGCGCGCATTTGCGGGCGCACGACCCAGTCCTGTACTGTGCGCAGATAGGCCGCTTGCGAGACCGGATCTGTCAGCAGCTCGCCCTGCGGCGTGCGATAGGTGGTGGCGTTGATCCAGCCTGAGCCGTCGGCGCCGGCGCGGCGCTCGTCGCCTTCGGCGTACCGCACCGTCCACATCAAGACTTCGCCCAGCCCCGTCGAGATTGGTCCCATCTGCGGCTCGACGCCTTCGGGCAAGCTCTCGCGCGCGGCGGTCAGTCGCTCGGCCACCTGCTGGCGGGCAAAGTAGATGTCGACGCTGTCTTCGAAGACGACGGTGACCTGAGAAAAGCCGTTGCGCGAAATCGAGCGCGTGCTCTCCATGCCGACAATGCCGGACATGGCGGTTTCGACAGGGTAGGTGACCAGGCGCTCGACATCGAGCGGGCCAAAAGCCGGGGCCACAGTGTTGATCTGAACCTGCCGGTTGGTGATGTCGGGCACCGCGTCGATCGGCAGGCGGATGATATTAAAGACGCCGATCGCCGCGACTACGAGCGTGATGGCGATGACAGTCCAGCGAGCTTTGACGGCGAATTCGAGGAGGCGGCTGATCATGACGAGGTATCCGAACCGGTTTGCACGGGGAGGCGGCGATCAGTGGTGATCGGCGGCGCTCGCGCCCAATTGCGATTTGATGAGGAAGGCGTTGTGCGAAACGTACGATTCGCCCGCGGCTAGACCTGCCGTGATCTCGACGCTGTTGCGGCTCGAGCGGCCAATTGTTACGTCGCGCGGCTCGTAGGTGTCCGCGCCGAGGCGAACGAAAACCACCGTGCGTCCTTCGAAATTTTGCACGGCGTCGGCGGGCACGACGACGGCCGCGTCCTGGCTTGCCAGCACCACATTGGCGCGGATCGCCATCCCTGGCCGCAGCGCTGAATCGGCGCCGACCGTAATTGGCGCGCGCGCAATCAGGGTTTGCGAATGCGAGTCCGCTGTCGGCAGCACCGAGGCGATGCGCGCCTGGGTCGGGGCCGAGCCATCAAGGGCCGTGATGATGACCGCCTGGCCCGCGGAAATGCGGCCGACATCGCGCGGCACGACGTTCAGTTCTGCTTGCAGGCGGGTGAGGTCGCCGACCACAAAGAGCGGCGCCTCGCTGGTGACGTCGCCGATATTGGTCTGCCGTTCCAGCACAACGCCGGAAATCGGCGTGACGATGGAATAGGTCTGCAAGCTCTCAGAGCTTTCAACGCGCGCCAGCGTCTCCCCGCGGCGAACCGCATCGCCGATATTGCGCTGGACGGCGCGCACCGGCCCCGGATACGGCGCGTGGATTTCAGCGCGGGCAGCTGGTTGCAGCATGATGCGCCCGGTGAGACTCAAGGTTTCTTGCAGCGCGCCTGGACCCGCCTGCGAGACCACGATCTGCGAGGCTTCAGCGGAAGCTGCGGAAATCGTGATGCGGTCAGCATCTTCTTCTTCGCCATGACCTTCCTCGCCTTCCTCGGCTGAGGCCGGATCTGCGGGGCCGTTCCCGGCGCCGCAGGAGGACACACCCAACGCCAACATGAGCGCGAGCGGCGCAAGCGCCAGTTTCATCGATGACGTCTTCATTGGTGAGCCTCCTGCTCGGGGAGCATGTCGCCGAAGCGCGCGGTCAGGCGATCGAGCGCGGCTTCGTTGTTGTGATAAGATTGAAGGGCGTCGACGCGCGCTTGGCGCGCATCGGTAAGGGCGCGTTGCGCCTCCAGCACGTCGAGATACGAAAACGCGCCGCGATTGTAGCCGTCCTGGGCAAGCCCGAGCGCGCGTTCGGCCTGCGGGATGACTTCGTCTTCGGTCGAACTGATGGCGGCCGCATCGGCGGAGATCGCCCGTTGCAGCGCCGCGAACTCGCGCATCAAGCTGCGCCGGCCGGCTTCAAGATCGAATTCAGCGCGGCGTTGCTCGGCGCGCGCTCGCGCCACCGCGCCTTGATTGCGGTCGAAGATGCCGAGGGGAATTGAGACGCCGGCGACGAGGGCGCCTTCGTCATTGTCGGCGGCGAACTGGCGATAGCCGAAGCTCAATGTAGGATTCTGCCACGCGAGCGAACGTTCGACGTTGATCGCGGCGTTAGCGCGGTCGCGCGCGGCCGCAAGGCGCGCGAGATCGGGCGCGGCCTCGCCAGGCTCGGCGTGATCGTGCTCGCCGGCGCGCGGCAAGGCGAAGTCGGCTGGAATGAGCGCAAAGCCGGTATCGCCGCCAAGGAGCGATGCAAGCGTCGCCCGCGCGTTCGCTGCGGCGGCCCGCGCCCGCGTCAGCGCAATGCGCGCTTCGGCTAAACCCGCTTCGGGGGGCCCCCCCCCCCCC
>JACAEE010000157.1 GCA_013389015.1 Hydrogenophilaceae bacterium
GCTGCCGAAGAGGGCGCGGAGCCACCCGAACCGCTCGATGGCGGCGTCCCAGATGGCGGAGAGGGCGGCGGACGGCATGCGCGCATTATCGCGCTGGCGCAGGCCGGTCGGATCGGGGCCGGGTTGTCCTCCTTCCCGCAGACCATCGCAAAGGCGCAAGCAGGGCGGCGCGCGTGAAGCGTCAGCGCGCGATCTTGTGCACGGCGCTGGCGGCGATGAGGCGGGCGCCGTCGGCGGTCAGCGCTTCGGCCTCGGAGAAAACGAGCGACTTCGTGGCGCGCACGATCGCGACGCGGGTCTGGGCGGGCTGGCCTTCGCCGACGACGTCCAGCGTTACGCTCAAGAGCGCGGTGGGCGCGCCGGCGGCGCGCGCGGTTTCCGCGTCGAGGGCGGCGATCAGGTCTGCGGCGGTGCTCACGTGTAGCGCCCGATCGCCTGCATAATGCGCGCGTGCGCGTGGGCGAGGTCGCGCCATTCGCCGACGCTCGCGCCCTTGCCGGGTTCGAGATCCTTGTAGTGGGCGAAGAAGTGCTCGACCTGCTTCAGCATCAGCGGGGGGAGATCGAGATAGGTCGCCACATCGGCATAGTACGGATTGAGCGCGTCGATGGGCACGGCCATGATCTTTTCGTCGACGCCCTTCTCGTCGCTCATCAGCATGACGCCGACGGGACGGGCGCGGATGACGCAGCCGGGCACGACCGGCATCGGCGTGACGACGAGGATGTCCAAAGGATCGCCGTCCTCGGCCAAGGTGCGCGGGATGAAGCCGTAATTGAACGGATAGATCATCGAGGTGTGCAGGAAGCGATCGACGAACAGCGCGCCGGAGGCCTTGTCGAGCTCGTACTTCACCGGCAGGCCGCCTTGCGGGATTTCGATGAAGGCGTTGACTTCGCGCGGGGGATCGCGGCCGGGGGCGAGCGCGTGGACGTCCATCACATCTGCTTTCCTGGAGGGAGGAGGCCGTACGGCTCGCGCTTCTCCGCTTCGACGCGCGCGCAGGCCGCGGCCCGGCTCCCTCATGCTGGGGTCGCGGCCTCGTAGCACGGGCCGCGCGCGGCGGGGAGTGGACGCGAGGGCAGGCGAAGCGCGCTATGCTCCCGGGGCGACAGGAGATTCGCCCATGTTCGACCGCCGCACGCTCATGCTTGGCGCGTTCTTCGTCTGCGGAACGCGCGCGCTGGCGCAAAGCCAGCCCTTTTCCGGGCTGACGCAGCAAGAAGCCGCGCTCGGAATCTCCGAGGCGCTGAGCGTGGCTGCGACCGCCTCGACGGACCGGCTCGGGCGGGTCAACGGCTTTTTCGGCGACCTCAATGTGCGCATTCCGTTGCCGGAACGGTTCGAGGGCTGGCGGCGTGCGTTCTCGGTGATCGGGCTCGGCGGCCCCTTCGATGAGCTCGAGCGCGGCATCAACCGCGCGGCGGAGCGCACGATGCCGGAAGCCGGGCGCATCTTCCTCGACGCGATCCTCGACCTGACCATCCGCGATGCGATCGCGATCCTGCGCGGGGGCGACCAGGCGGCGACGCTCTATCTGCGCGATCGCACCGGAAGCCGGCTCACGCGGCTGATCACGCCGCCGATGCGGTCGGCGCTCGAGACGTCGGGCGTCTTCCGCATCATCGACCTCATCGCC
Organism: Hydrogenophilaceae bacterium; assembly: GCA_013389015.1. Lineage (GTDB taxonomy): Bacteria > Pseudomonadota > Alphaproteobacteria > Caulobacterales > Aquidulcibacteraceae > CADEEL01. Next base: position 1,640 of record JACAEE010000157.1, read on the forward strand.
GGGCAAGTGCGGATGCGGCGCGAGGCGCGGGCGCTGCGCGGTGACGTGACCGTGTTCGCGGTGGAGAAGGCGCTCGACGGCGTGTTCTACTATATCGGCCGGGAGGAGGCCGCGATCCGGCGTGATCCGCTCAGGCGCACCAGCGACATCCTGCGGCGGGTGTACGGCGGCTAGCCCCCCTCGGTCATGCTGCGCACGCAGCTCCCCTGCACCCGTTTTCCACCCGCAGGCTCGCTTAAACAGCGCGGCGGATTGATTGGAAAGGGTTGCCGGGTAGGGTCGGCGCGGTATGAGCGCTCGAAGCGATTCGTTTCGCCGCGTCCACTTCGATCTCGCGAAGGGCCGGATGGCGGGCGTGGCCTGGGGGGATGCTTCGCGGCCCCCGGACATCCTCTTTCTCCACGCGACCGGGTTCAACGCCTTCGCCTATCGGGCGCTGCTCGCGCCGCTGGCCGAGCGGTTCCACGTGCTGGCGATCGATGCGCGCGGCCATGGGCTCACCCGCCTGCCGGCGAAACGGTGGGGCTACACCTCGTGGAACGTGCACCGGGAGGACGTGCTTGAGCTCATCGAGACGTATCTCAAACCGCCGCTCACGCTGGCGGGGCATTCGATGGGCGCGACAGTGAGCCTGCTTTCGGCCGGCAAGCGGCCTGACCTTGTGCGCGGCATGGCGCTGATCGATCCGGTGATCCTGCCGCCGGGGCGCTATCAGACGCTCGAGCTGCCGTTCGCAACGGCGCTGATCATGGGGCGCTCACCGATCGCGCGCGGCGCGCGGCGGCGGCGTTCGCGCTTCGCCAGCCGCGAGGCGGCGTTCAAGGCGCTCAAGGGGCGCGGCTTCTTCAAGACCTTTCCCGACGACGCGCTGCGCGACTACCTGCAAGACGGCCTCATCGAGGACGGCGAGCAGATGCGGCTCTCCTGCACGCCGGCTTATGAGGCCGCGACGTTCGCGGCGCATCGGCATGATCCGTGGCGGGCGCTGATGCGCGCGCCGAAGCCGATCGTAATCCTGCGCGCGGAGATCAACTCCACCTGCCCTGAAGCGGTGGCGCGGCGGATCAAGGAGCTGCGCGGCGACGTGCGGATCGCGACCGTGGAGGGCGCCACGCACGCGCTGCCGATGGAGCGGCCCGACCGCGCGCGCGCCGCGATCGAGACCGCGGCGGTGATGGCGACGGGCGGGGCGTACGCGGATCTGGTTTGAGGGCGCGGCTTTTGTCGCCTCCCTCATTCCGGGCGGCCCCCC
>JACAEE010000068.1 GCA_013389015.1 Hydrogenophilaceae bacterium
AGCGGCGCGGCCCGGCGCGCGAAGACGGCGAGGCGGAAGCCTGCGTCGGGCGCCGGCGTTTCTCCGAGGAGCGCAGCGAGTTCGCGATCGTCCATCATGCTTGGCTCTCGACAGCGAGGCCCAGGGCCTCGCGCAGTTTGGCGCGGCCGCGCAGCACATGCGATTTCACCGTGCCGATCGGCAAATGCAAGGCCGCCGCCGCTTCAGCATGGGTGAACTCGGCGCCCAGGCACAAGGCGAGCGCGGCGCGCTGGTCGGGCGCCAGCGTGTTCATGGCGCGGCGCAGCGCGAGGCGCGCAAGGGCTTCGCGCGGCTGCTCCTCGGTCTGATCGGCGTCGCGGGCATAGTCGTGCTCGCGGGCGTGGCGGCGGCGGCGACCACGGCGTGCGGTGCGCCACAGATTGTAGGCGACGCCGCACACGAAGGCGCGAAACGAGGCGTCGCGATTGAGGCGGGCGAGCTGCTCCCAGGCGCGCACGAACGCCTCCTGCGCAATGTCTTCGGCCTCGGTCGCGTCGCCGATGAGGCGGCGCGCAAAACCGCGCACCGCGCCCTGGCAGGCGTCGACGAGACGGCCGAAGGCGCGCCCGTCGCCGTCGCGCGCCAGCGCGATGAGGCGCGCCTCTTCGGCGGCGTCCATCGGCTCAGGACTTGCGGCCGAAGACGAGCAAGGCGAGCGCGCCGAGCGCCAGCACCGCCATGGTGACGGTCACGATGAGCAGCGCAAAGGCGAAATCCTCGGCGCGCACCCACCACCAGCCCGCGGCGAAGCCGGCGGCCAGAGCGGCGAAGACGATGAACCTCCAGGCGCGGCTATCGCTTGGCTTCGGAGTCGGGCCCTTGGACCCGGCCTCGCCGATCGCGAACTCGCCGTGGAGGCCCAGTCCCTCTTCGTCGCGCAGAGCGAGCCGGATCAGCTCGGGCGGCGGATCCTTGCCCTGCTGGGCGTAGAAGCGCAGCGCCTCCATCGCGTCGCGCTGCCTGCGGTCGCTGGAGGCCATGTCCCAGACCGCCCAAGCCATCCCGAAAATGGGAAAGATCAGCCACCAATAGTCCCTGAAAAGCTCTTCCATGATCGGTTCGTCCCTTGGTCCGCCGCGCGGCCTCGCAATGGTGATCGCCGCCGCCGCCGCTGGCGGATGCACCCCCGCGCGTCGCCCCGTTTCCCGCGCCGGGGGAGGCGGCAGGGACGCGCTCGCGGCGGGCGATGTGGCGTGCTAGCCACGCCTGCGGTTCTGTGTTAGCTGGCGCCCCTGGATCAAGAAGGGCCCCCGGCTTTTCCCCCGGGGTAGCAATAAAAACAGAGACTCATCAGAAAGTTGCGAGGCTTGCATGTCGGACGTGTTTGAGCGCGTGAAGGCGATTGTCGTGAAACACCTGGAAGCGCCGCCGGAAAAGGTCACTGAGAAGGCGAGCTTCATCGACGATCTCGGCGCAGACAGCCTCGACAATGTCGAACTGGTGATGGCGTTCGAAGAAGAGTTCGGGATCGAGATCCCCGACGACGCGGCCGAGCACATCCAAACGGTCGGCGACGCGGTGAAGTTCATTTCCGAAAAGCAGGCCTGAGCGCGGGCGCGCCATGCGCAGGGTCGTGGTCACGGGGCTCGGGCTGCTCACGCCGCTCGGCGCCGGCCGGGAAATCTCCTGGAAGCGCCTGATCGACGGAGAATCCGGCGCCGGGCCGATCACGCATTTCAAGGTCGACGATCTGCCGTGCCGGATCGCGTGCCATATCCCGCGCAAGGACGGCTCGCGCGGGGGCCATGACGGCGCGCGCGAAGGCGCGTTCGATCCCGAAGCCGCGATGTCGGCGAAGGAGCAGCGGCGCGTCGACGAGTTCATTCTCTATGCGACGGCGGCGGCGGACGAAGCGATCGCGGATTCCGGCTGGAAGCCGGAGACCGACGAAGAGAAAGAGCGCACCGGCGTCCTGATCGGCTCCGGCATCGGCGGGCTCAACTCGATCGCGCAGACCGCGCTGCAGCTTGAGCGCGACGGGCCGCGCAAAGTCTCGCCGTTCTTCATTCCCGGCGCGCTCATCAATCTCGCGAGCGGACAAGTCTCGATCCGCTACGGCTTCAAGGGGCCGAATCACGCGGTGGTCACGGCATGCGCGACCGGCGCGCACGCGATCGGCGATGCGGCGCGCCTCATCAAATACGGCGACGCCGACGTGATGATCGCGGGCGGGACCGAAGGGGCCATCTGTCGCATCGGGATGGCCGGCTTCTGCGCCGCGCGCGCCATGAGCACGAACTTCAACGACTCGCCGAAACTCGCCTCGCGTCCGTACGATAAGGCGCGTGACGGATTCGTCATGGGCGAAGGCGCCGGCGTGCTCGTGCTTGAGGAATATGCGCACGCAAAAGCGCGCGGCGCCAAGATCTATGCAGAAGTCAAAGGCTACGGCTTGTCGGGCGACGCCTATCATGTCACAGCGCCGGAAGAGAACGGCGACGGCGGCTATCGCGCCATGCGCGCAGCTCTGCGCGACAGCGGGCTTTCGCCGGAAGACATAGACTATGTGAACGCGCACGGCACTTCGACGCCGCTCGGCGACGAGATCGAGCTCAAGGCTGTGGAGCGCGCGTTCGGGAATGCGGCGGGCAGCTTGTCCATGTCGTCGACGAAATCGGCGATCGGGCATCTCCTCGGGGCGGCGGGGGCCGTGGAGGCGATATTTTGCGTTCTCGCAATCAGGGATGGCGTGATCCCGCCGACGCTGAACCTCACGGATCCTTCGGTCACGACGATGATCGATTTGACGCCGAATACGGCGAAGAAGAAGACGGTGAGGGCGGCGATGTCGAATTCGTTCGGGTTTGGGGGGACGAACGCCGCAGTGATTATGGCGGCGGCGGACTGAGGGAAGCCGCCGAAGCCGCGCGGCGGCGCGGAGACGACGATCAGCGCTATGCGCTGGATGACGAGCAGGATTTGGGCGGGCGCCACGATCATCGCAGAGGCAAGAATCGCCGCCGGCGTAGCGGCGGCGACGGACGCTCGCCCGCCAGCCTGCTGATTGCGGCCGCCGGCGGCCTCTTCCTCCTCATCCTGGCTCTGCTGGGACTGGCGCTGGTGGAAGCCAATCGCGGCGGTCCGAACACGACCGACGGCGCGGTCGTCGTGGTGCCGCGCGGCGCGGGCGTGAGTTCGATCGGGCGCATGCTGGAGGAAGAAGGCCATGTCCGCTTCGCGCCCGTGTTCCGCATGGCGGCGATGATCTATGGCGGGGGCCGGCCAATGCAGGCGGGCGAGTATGAAATCCCGGCGCGCGCTTCGCCGCGCGCGCTGGTGGCGATGATCACCGAAGGCCGCGCGCTGCTGCATTCGATCACGTTCGCCGAAGGGCTCACGAGCGACGCCGTCGCGCAGGTGATCGCCGAGAGCGAGGTGCTGAGCGGGGCTGCGCCGCCGCCGCCGCCGGAGGGCTCGGTTCTGCCGGAAACCTACAATGTCGAGCGCGGCATGGACCGCAGCGAGCTCTTGGCGCGGATGCGCGCGGCGCACGACCGCGCCGTGCGCGAGGTCTGGGCGCAGCGTGCGCCGAACCTGCCGATCCGCTCGCCGGAGGAGCTCGTGACGCTCGCCTCGATCGTCGAGCGCGAGACCGGAGTCGCCGAGGAGCGGCCGCGGGTGGCGGCGGTGTTCATCAATCGCCTCAGGCGCGGAATGCCGCTGCAAAGCGATCCCACCATCATCTATGGCGTGTGCCGCCAGCACCCGGAGCGCTGCCGCAACGGCCGCCTGATCAACGAAGCGACCGGCCGTATACGGACGATCCGGCAGAGCGAGATCGCGCTCGACACCGGCTACAACACATACCGGATCCCGCGCCTGCCCCCGGGGCCGATCGCCAATCCCGGCCGCGCTGCGCTCGAGGCCGTGGCCAATCCCGCGGATACGGACGATCTCTTCTTCGTGGCGGACGGCTCGGGCGGGCACGTGTTCGCGCGCACCGTGGCCGAGCACGAGCGCAATGTGCGGCGCTGGCGCGAGATCGAACGCACGCGGCTGGCGGCGGAGAATTAGGCGCGGCTGACGCGGGCCGCGCGAGGCGCTACGGTGCGCGTGTGGATCCAACCCAGATTGCGGCGCTGAAGGACTGGCTGGCGCGGCAGGCGCTCTTGGGGACGCCGGCCGCACAGATCGTCACGCGCGCGGGCGAGGCGTTCAACGCCGCCGGGCTCAGCCTCAGCCGGCTGCATGTCGGGATGGACGCGCTTCACCCGCAGGTGGAGTCGATCGGGGCGACGTGGCGGCGCGCGGCGTCGGTGCAGGAAGAGGCCTACGCGCACGGCGCGTTCGCGGCGATCGCGGGCGAAAGCCCGCTGTTCGAGGCGGTGTCGCGGGCGCGGGCCGGGAGCGGCGATCCCCATTCGTTTCCGATGACGCGTTACCGGCTCGACGCCGGCGAGGGGCTGGAGATGGCGCTGCTGCGTCAATTCCGCGCCGAGGGGGCGAGCGACTATGTCTGCTTCATCCTGGCGTTCGGCGTCGACGGCCGCGTGCGGACAGGGGCGCGCGGCGCGGCGGTGAGCTTCTGCACGGATCGCGCCGGCGGCTTCACCGAGGAAGAGATCGCCGCGATGCAGGCCGTGCTGCCGGCGCTGGGCGCGGCGCTGCGCACGGCGGCGCAGGCGGCGATCCTGAGCTCGCTGATCGACACCTATCTCGGGCGCGAGGTCGGACGGCGCGTGCTCAACGGCGAAGTCCGGCGCGGTGCGGTCGAGACGATCGAAGCCGCGATCTTGATCGCGGATCTGCGCGGGTTCACCGCGCTCGCCGACGAGACCCCGGGGGCTGCGCTCACCGTCATGCTCGACGCTTATCTCGACTGCGCGGTCGGCGCCGTCGAAGGCGCGGGCGGAAACGTGCTCAAATTCCTGGGCGACGGGCTGATCGCGACGTTCGCGTTCGCGCGCGAAGGGGCGGGGCAGGCCTGCGCGCAGGCGCTCGCCGCGGCGGCGCGGATCGAAGCGGACTCGGGCGCGATCAGCGCCGCGCGGGCGGCGGCCGGCGCGCCGCACTCGCGCTTCGATCTGGCGCTGCACGCGGGCGCGGTGCTGTTCGGCAATGTGGGCGCGGCGCGGCGGCTCGATTTCACGATCGTCGGGCCGGCGGTGAACGAAGCGGCGCGGCTGGAGACGCTGTGCGCGCCGCTCGGCGCGCCGATCCTGGCGAGCCGCGCCTTCGTCGCGGCATGCGCCCCCGCGGAGCGGGTGGTGAGCCTGGGCGAGCACGCCCTCAAGGGCGTGCGAGCGCCGATCGAGGTGTTCGCGCCGGTCTGAGCCGGGTTCCCTCGGCGGCGAATGCGGCTATGGAGGCGCGATGATTTCGGGAATGACAGGATTCGCGCGGACCGACGGGGCCGGCGAAGGCGTCCGCTGGACGTGGGAAGTCCGCAGCGTCAATGGGCGCGGGCTCGACGTGAAGGCGCGCCTGCCGGCGGGGTTCGAGGCGCTGGAGGCGGCGGTGCGCGAGGCGGCGCAGCGGCGATTCAAGCGCGGTTCGATCCAGGCGTCGCTGGCGGTGAAGCAGGAGGCGGCGCAGCTGGCGACGGCGAAGGTCAATCTGGCGCAGATCGACGCCTATCTCGCGCTCGGCGCGGAATATGTGAAGACAGGGCGTGCTGCGCCGCCCAGATGGGACGGCCTGCTGGCGCTGCGCGGGGCGACGAGCGTCGATGAGAGCGAGCCGGATCAGATGCTCGCGCGGCTGGCGGCGCCTTTGGCGCAGACGCTCGAAGCGGCGTTCGATGCGCTGCGCGCGGCCCGCCAGCAGGAAGGAGCGGCGCTGGCGGCGGTGTTCGCAGGCCTGGCGGCGCGGATCGAAGCGGGCGTCGTGGAGGCGCGGGCGCTGGCGGCGGCGCAGCCAGGCGCGATCCGAGAGCGCATCCTGCAGCGGCTCAATGCGCTGGCGCCGGAGGTCGCGCTCGATCCGCAACGCCTGGCGCAGGAAGCGGCGCTCGCCGCGCTGCGCGCCGACGTGCAAGAGGAGCTCGAACGGCTCGACGCGCATATGCGCGAGATGCGGGCGCTGCTTTCCGCGCACGAAGCGGCGGGGCGGCGGCTGGATTTCCTGGCGCAGGAATGTGCGCGCGAGGCCAATACCCTGTGCGCCAAATCGCAGGATCTGGCGCTGACGCGCATCGGGATCGACCTCAAGACGGCGATCGATCAGGTGAAGGAGCAGGCGGCGAATGTCGAATGAGGAGAAGCGCCGCGGGCTGATGCTGGCGCTCTCGAGCCCGTCAGGCGCCGGGAAATCGACGCTGGCGAAATTGCTGATCGAGCGCGATCCGGCGATGCGGCTGTCGGTGTCGGCGACGACGCGGGCGCCGCGGCCGGACGAACAGGACGGGCGCGAATACCATTTCATGAGCCGCGCCGATTTCGAGGCGATGGCCTCGCGCGGGGAGTTTCTGGAGTGGGCGCTCGTCTTCGACAATTTCTACGGCACGCCGCGCAAGCCGGTGGAGGAGGCGCTCGCGGCGGGACGCGACGTGCTGTTCGACGTCGACTGGCAGGGCGCGCGGGCGCTGCGCGCGGCGGCGCCGGAAGACGTGGTGGGCGTGTTCATCCTGCCGCCCTCGCGCGCAGATCTGGAGACGCGGCTGCGCAAGCGCGCCGCCGATTCAGAGGAGGTGATTCAAAAGCGCATGGCGCGCTCGGCGGGCGAGATCTCGCACTGGACGGAGTACGAATACGTGCTCGTCAATCGCGACGTGGAAGAGACCTACGCGCGGCTGGCGGCGATCCTCGCGGCGGAGCGGCTGAAGGCGCACCGGCAGACCGATCTCGCCGCGTTCGCGGCGGGGCTCTCGCGCAATGATCCGTAGACGGACGGCTCAGCGCCAGGCGAGATAGATGGCGGCGCCGGAGTCATTGCGCTTCTGTTGCGTCCGCGCAGGCGCAAGGTCAAGCGTTGCGGCCGAGCTTGTGGACAGCGTCGGCGAGCGCGAGGAAGCCTGCGGGCGCGATCTCCTCGGCGCGGGCGGTGGGCGCGACGGCGGCGCGGGCGAGGAGCGCTTCGGCGTCAAGGCCCGCGTCCGCCGCGAGGCCGGCGAGCGCCTGGCGCAGCATCTTGCGGCGCTGGCCGAAGGCGGCGGCGGTGACGCGCTCGAGATCGTCCGGGTGCGGATAGGCGTCGTCGCGGGGGGCGAAATGCACGATCGCGGATTCGACCTTCGGCGGCGGGGAGAACGCGCGCGCGGGCACGGTGAAGCCGTAGCGGACCTGGCAGCGGGCCTGGGCGATGACGGCGAGGCGGCCGTAGGCTGGCGTGCGCGGCTGGGCGACGATGCGTTGGGCCACTTCCTTCTGCACCATCAGCGTCATGGACGCGCGCCAGGCGCCGGCTTTCAGCCACTTGATCAGCAGGGGCGTGGCGACGTTGTAGGGGAGATTGGAGACGATGTGAGCGCGGGCGCCGTCAAGCAGCGCCGGCTCGTCGATCGTCAGCGCATCGGCGTTGACGAGGCGCAGGCGGCCGTCCGAACCCGGAACAAGTTCATCGAGCAGCGGCATGAAACGCTGATCCTTCTCGATCGCGATCAGCGGATCGGCGCCGGCTTCGAGCAGGGCGCGGGTGAGCCCGCCGGGACCGGGGCCGACTTCGATGACGGCTTGGCCGGCGAGATCGCCGGCGCTTCTCGCGATGCGGCGGGTGAGGTTCAGATCGAGCAGGAAGTGCTGGCCGAGGCTCTTCTTGGCCCAGAGGCCGTGGCGCTCGAGCGCGTCGCGGATCGGGCCCTCAGCGGGGGCCGGCACGCGTTTCAGCCATCCGCTGCGCGAGCTTCAGCGCCGCGACGAAGCTGTCGGCGCGCGCGAGTCCCCTGCCGGCGATGTCGAAGGCGGCGCCGTGGTCGGGAGACGTGCGCACGATCGGCAGGCCGAGCGTGACGTTCACGCCGCGCCAGAAATCGAGCGTCTTGATCGGGATGAGGGCTTGATCATGATACATGCAGATCGCGGCGTCATAAGTTGCGCGGGCGGCCTCATGGAACATCGAGTCAGCGGGCATGGCGTCGCTCGCGTCGAGGCCCTGCGCGCGCAGAGCGGCGGCGGCGGGATTGATGATCTCGATCTCCTCACGGCCGATCTCGCCGGATTCGCCGGCGTGCGGATTGAGGCCGGCGAGCGCCAGGCGCGGCCTCTCGACGCCGAAATCGCGCCTGAGCGCGTCGGCGACGACGCGCGCGACTTCCATGATCCGCTCCTGCGTGACGGCGGCGGGGACTTCGGCGAGGGGCGTGTGGATGGTGACGAGCGCCACGCGCAGGCCCTCCACCGTCAGCATCATCACCGGCCCGCGCGCGCCGGCATAGGGCGCCGAGGCGGTGAGCGCGGCGAGATATTCCGTGTGCCCCGGATGTTCGAAGCCGGCTTTCAGCAGCGTCGCCTTGGCGATGGGCAGCGTCACGAGCGCTGCGGCCTCGCCCTTGAGGCAGGCGTCGACGCCGTCGGCGATGGCGGCGGTGATCTGCGGGGCGTGGCGGGGATCGGGCTCTCCGGGCTTGGCGGGCACGGTGAGCGGCTTGGGCAGCACGGGCAGCTGATCAGGCGGCGTCTCGAGCGCATCCGCGGGCTTGCTGATCGCCTTGGCGCGAACGACGAGTCCCGCGCGCGAGGCCGCCACCGTCGCCTCGAAGGGATCGCCGATCAGAAAGAAGCGGGGCGTCTCCTCATCGCGCTCGGCGAAGGCGCGCGCAGCGATCTCGAGCCCCACGCCCGCGGGATCACCCATCGAGACCGCGATGGGCTTCATCGCGCTCATCGCGTGATGATCGTCGCGTCACGGCGCAGATCGCGCAAATAGCGCTGCGCATGCATCGCGAGCTCCTGGTCGAATAGCCGGCTTTCAATCTCGGCGCGGCTGGGAACGCCGGTCGTATTGGTCTCGCGGCCGCAGACGACCAGCATCGCTACGTTGTCGCCCGAGGCCGTCGGCTGCGAGGACTGTCCGTCGCTCAGCCCGCTGATCTGCGCCTGGACGGTCTGGGAGAGTTCAGACACGGCCGCGGTTCCAAGGTCGACGACTTCGGCGCCCTGGACGTCGCGCAACGTCGTCTCAAGCGCGGTGCAGGAATTGATGCGCCGGCGCGCGCGTTCGAGCGCGCTCATGCTGGCGGCGGGGGCGAGGACCTGGCGCAGGGTCACGCGCTCGATGCGCTGGGTGGGCGAGCCCTCGCGCCGATCGCGCAGCGCCACGATGTAGACCCCGTCCTCGGTGCGGAAGGGCGTGGAGACCTGGCCGGGCTGGAGGCGATCGAGCGTCGCCTGCACTTCCGGGCGCAGCTCGCCGGCCGCCACCCAGCCGAGAGCGCCGCCGGCGGCGGCGGAGGCGGCGGCGGAGAACTGGCGCGCCACCAGCGGGAACGGCGCGCCGCGCTGCATCTCCTGGAGCAGCCGCGCGGCCGCCGCCTCGGCCTCGGCGAAGTCGGCCTGCGTGATGGCGGGGAGGAAAATCTCGGCGGCGTGATACTGCGTGCGCGTGGCGGCTGACGAGATCCGCTCCTGGGTTTCGCGGATCGCCTGGTCGGAGATGGTGACGAGGCGGCCGTAGCGGCCGTTGATCAGGCGCCGCCAAGCGGTCTCGGCTTCGATCTGGCGGCGCAGCGTGGCCACGCCGATGCCGACCGAACTCAGCTGCGCGATGAACTGGTCCGCGCTCATGTTGTTGGCGCGGGCGATGTCGGCGATCTGGCGGTCGACGGTCTCGGGCGAAACGGTGAGTTCGTAGCGGCTCGCCTCCTGGAGCTGGAGGCGTTCGTCGACGAGATCGCGCAGCGCCTGCTGGCGGGCGCGGCTCTGGTTCTCAGGAGTCGGCTCAATGCCGTTTGAGGCCAGAAGCAGGAGTCCGCGCTGGCGCACGTCGTAAGTGGTGATGATGTCGTCGTTGACGACGGCGGCCACGCCCTCGACGAGCTGGGCGTGCGCGGGCGGAGCGAGGGACGCCCCCATCAGCGCGGCGGCGGCCGCGCATGCTCTCAAACCCGCTTTCGACAACCCACGCATTCGTTCCTCCAAGACGGGATGATCGGGCGATTCGCGGCGCCCGAACGCCCGATGCTCCACTCCGATCCGGCCCTTGGCGCCGACCCTCAGCGATCCGGCCGCCTCCGGGACGGCGCCAAGACGCCGGCTTCAATGCCTGGAATGGCCCTTTTGGGGCGCCTGCCGGGCCCCGGGGCTATTCGGGACTATTCGCCGCCGCCGAAAACGCCCAGCGAGGTGAGGCCGACGCGGATCTGGAAGCCTTCGCTGGGGCCAAGGCCCCGGTCGATGGTTTCGGAGCGGGAGTAGCGCAATTCGAGAAAGGTGCAGTCGTCGCGATAGATCGCGCGCAGGTCCTGGCTCAGCGTGATGTCGTTGTCGAGGTCGCGGCGCAGGCCGTACTGCATTTCCCAGCCGCGCACGAGCTGCACGCCGACATTGCCGTACAGTTCGCGCGAGGGCGCGCCGGGATAGAAGCTTTCGTCGTACGAGAAGTAGCGCGCCTGCGCCGAGAAGCGGCCAAGAGAACCGCGCAGGCCCGCATCGATCCGATTCACTTCGAGGGAATCCTCCTCCAGGCGGGCGCGGATGTCGGCGCCGAAGCTCGGACCCAGATCGATATTGGCGGCGGCCACATAATCGGAGGAGCGGCCGTCGAGATTGGTTTCGGGCGCGAAGAGCGGCTCCACTTCGCTGCGCCAGCGGCGGCCGAAGAGCAGGCTTGCGCTCTGGCCGCCGGCCGTGCGCGCGGTGGCGCGCACGCCGAGACTCATGCGCTGGCCCGTCTCCCAGAGATCATAATTGGGCGCGGCGTTCTGACGGAAGAGGTTGGAATCGTCGAGCTCGAAGCCGATCGAATCCTCGTTGAGGATGCGCGCGTCGTTCTCGCCGGCGCCGAAGGCGATCATGGCGATCGGCTCGACCAGGATGTCGACGTTCTCGCCGGGGCGGACGAAGGGCCAGGAGACTTCCGCGCCGATGTCGCCCACCGAACGGGTGAAGGTCTCCTCCTCCGGCGCGAGCGGGTCGGCGATGCGATAGGCGTCGATGCGGCCGTCGAGGAAGGGCGAGAGCACCCAGCCGGGGCCGATGATGTGCTCGGACCGCCAATGCGCGCCGAGCGAGGCGCGCGCGCTGTCGACGCCGTCGGTGCGTTCAAGCACGGCGGTGGAGAGCTTCGCCTTCACCTGGCCGCCGAGGATCGGCTCGCGCCATACGCGCTCGGCCTCGCCGAACGGCAGGATCAGCGGCAGCAGATTGCTCTCGTCGAACTCGCGCAGACCCTGGAAAGAGAGAAAGTTCACGCCGATGAAGGAATTGGCGCTCTGGCCCTGGGCGAAGAGCTGCGAGATCAGGCGGTGGCTGTCGCCCACGAACGGCCCGCGCACTTCCCCGGCGCCTTCGATCTCGTAGCGGCGGAGATAGAGATCGTCCGAAACGCGCTCGGCGCCGAAGCCCCAGCGCCAATAGTCGGAGATCTGAAACAGGCCTTCGGCGAAGATGTGGCTGCGATTGGTGCGCTCGCCGAAGGGGATGCCGTCGCCGTCGAAGTCCTGTTCGTAGGTGTAGCTGGTCTGGATCGAAAGATCGCCGGAATAGAAGCGGCGGCGGTACTCCAGTTCGCCGAGCGGATCGACGTTCTCGTGCGCGCGCAGCGAGACCGTCATGTCGTGATAGGGCGACATCGCCCAATGGTAGGGCTGGCCGTAGAAGACGCCGAGGCGCGAGTTGCGGCCGAGTTCGGGCGTCAGAAAGCCCGAGCGCGGGCCGGCGGACGGATCGGGGTGGGCGAAATAGGGCAGCCACAGGACCGGCACGCCGGACACTTCCAGCGTGGCGCCCTGGTAGGAGATCATGCGCGTGTCGTTGTTCTGCACGGCGCGGCGCGCGCGCAGCGCCCAGGTCGGCGGGCGCCTGCCGTCGGTGCAGACGGGGCACGAGGTGTAGACGACCTGATTGAGCTCGGAGGAATTCTCGCCGCGTCGGATGGCGGTGCGCGCGGCGATGCGCCCGGCGCCGCCGACGCGCCCCTGCAGCTCGGTGGCGACGCCGAGTTCGAGTTCTTCATCGACCTCGATCTGGTCGGCGTAGGTGACCGAGCCGTCGCGCTCGACGACCTGGACGTTGCCGAGCGCGCGGATCGTGCCGGCGTCGAGATTGTAGACCACCTGGTCGGCGCGCAGGATGCGGCCCTCGTAGCGGGCCTCGACGTCGCCTTGGGCGGTGATGGTCCGCCCGCTCTCGTCATAGTCGACGACGTCGGCTTCGAGGGTGACGGGCTCGCCTTCGATTTCGCCTGGAGCGCCGGGCTCGGCGGACGATTGCCGCGCGGGTTCGGACGTCTGGGCGGCGACGGGGCCCGTGGTCGCGATCCAGGCCGCGGCCAGCGCGGCCCAATAAAGCGGCGCGCGATCGCCGCTCCGATCGGGCGCCCGATCGGAGGGACGATTGTCTGACGCGTCCGAACGCACCATCCACGACCCTCTTCGCGACTCCCCACACCTACCTAGCGCCCCCCGGTTCCGTCCGTCCAGCGCCGGAGGCCGTCAGCTTTAGCCGTCCTCCAGGAAAGCCAGAACGGCGAGCGCGGCGAACACACCCGTCAGCGGGGCCGACCAGGCCGCAACGAACGGGGGCACGGCCTGCGCGGCGGCGAAGGCCGCCGACATCTGGCTCATGAAGAACAGGAGCAGACCGAAGGCAACGCCGACCGCGCCCCATTGCGCCATCTGGCCAAGCCGCTGAAGGCGCAGGGAAAAGACCGCGCCAAGCAGCGCCATGGCGACGAGCATGACGGGGTAGGCCAAGAGCCCCTGCCACTTCATCTGGTAGCGGACGGGCGCAAGGCCCGCCGCCTCGGTCTCGGCGATGAAGGCGGGCAATTGCCAGAAGGAAAGGCTCTCGGGGTTGGAGAAGCGGTCGAGCAGCTCGGAGGGATGCAGCGTGGTGGGAATGGCCAGGCTCTGCTGGGGAATCGGCAGCTCGCCGGCGGCGCCCTCGACCAGGTTGGAGAGCTGCCAAAAGCCCGGGCGCAACTCGGCCAGCTCGGCATGAACGCGGCGGGCGAATTTGAGCGCGCCGGCCTGCTCCTCGAAGAACATGAAATCGGCGTCGGTGAGGCGCGCGCCGTTGGGCTGGATGGCGGCGGCGTGGATGACGACCTGGCCGTTCTCGTCGCCCTGGCGGATCCAGACGCCGTTGCGCATCGGGACTTCGCGGTTCTGCGCCTCCAGTTCGGCCGCTCGCAGTTCGGACTGGCCGTAGAGCGCGGCGCCGAGCGGGTTGAGGAGCGTAATGACGGCGACGCCGATGACGAAGGCGAGAACGCCGGCGGGCAGAACGAAGCGCCAGGCGGAGACCCCGGACGCGCGCATGGCGACGAGCTGGCTGGTGGAATTGAGGCGCAGCGTCGCGATCATCGTGCCGGCGAGGATGATGAACGGCATGGTCTGCTCGATGAGCGAAGGCGCGCGCATCAGCGTGAGCACGACCGCATCGGCGAGCGAGAGCTCGATGTTGCCGCCGACGTCGCGGAACTGCTCGACGAGATCGACGAGAAGGATCGTCGAGGTCACGGCGGCGAAGGCGACGAAGACCCCGAAGAAGGTCTGGGCGACGAGGTAGCGGCCGACGAGCGAGTTGAAGAAGCTCATGCGCCGGCTCCCGCGGCGGCGAGTTCGGCTCGGCGGCGTTTCAGAGCGCGGCGGGAGGGGCGGCGCGGGTGCGCGAACACCAGCATCCAGCCGGCGCCGGCGCAGACCAGCAACGGCAGCGCGTATTGCAGCGGGTTGAGATCGGGGTTGTCGACGCACTCGGCCTGGATGGCCAGCGCGGCGAGGCGCACCAGCAGGGCCGCGACGCTGGCGATCACAAGGCGGCGGGCATAGCCGCGGCGGGAGAACTCGCCGCCCAGCAGGCCCGCCAGCGCGATCAGCGCGAGCGCGGGATCGAGCAGCGGCGAGGAAAGGCGATAGTGCGCCTCCGCAAGCAGGCGATCGACGTTGCGCTGGTCGAAATAATTGGTGAGATCAGGCGCGACGAGTTCGAACAGGAAGCGGTCCGAGGGCTTGAGATAGAAGAGTTCGGAATCGACGGAGAAGTCGCCCAGTTCGAGCAGATACTGGTCGAAATCGACGACCTGGACCGTGCCGTCCTCCAATTGGCGCTGCACCTGCGCGTCGCGCATGATGACGGCGGGCTTGCCGTTGACCATCGCCACGGCGCCGCGGCTCGCATTGTAGGTGATCGGGCGATTGGGGCGCGCGTCATGAATCATCATGTCGCGCATCTCGCCGTTGGGGCCGCGCTCGCGGGCGTAGACGGTGAGATCTTCGGCGGGGAAGGTGAAGGAGCCTTCGCGCACCAGCGAGGCGGCGACGTCGCCGCGGACTTCGTAGATCGTCTCGCGAATCTCGCGATAGGCCGCGGGCTGGACGATCAGCACCACGCCCAGATGCACCACCGCCGCCGCCAGCGAGAGCCGCAGCACCGGCTTGGCCAGCCGCCCGTGCGAGACGCCGGCGGAATAGGCCACCACCGTCTCGCTCTCATTGTGCATCCGGTTGATGGCGTAGGCGACGGCGAAATAGATCGCCAGCGGCAGAATGAGGCTGACCAATTGGGGCAGCGCCAGGATCGTCACCCAGGCGAAGGCGAAGCCGGAATTGCGGTTGGCGGCGATGAGCGAGAGCCGGTCCAGGCCCTGGGTCAAAAGCGCGACCGCCGCCAGCGCCGCAAGGATCGCCAGAAGCGGCCCCAGCGCCTGGCGGAAAACGTAGGATTCCAGCGTGTTCATCGGGGATTGTTCCCTTCTGTCCGGGACTCGGCGCGCGCAGGTCTGGGGCCGCCTTCCGCGCCGGGGCGGACTGAGCTAGCACTGCTTCGAGGCGCAATGAAGCGCGCCCGGCAGGTTTTGGGGCGCACCAACCCCGGCCGGCGGCGGCGCCCGGACAGAAAGTCGAGGATCATGGACATTCGATTCGAGAGCGAAGCGCGCGGCGACGCCGCGGCGGTCATGGCCGGCGAGGGCGGCGCGCTGATGGATGCGGGCCGCGCGCTCGACGAGCGGGCCGGGGGCGCGCTCGCCAAGGCGATGAAGGCGGCGCGCTTCACGGGCGGGGCCAATCAGGTCGTCGAAATCCTGGCGCCGGCCAATCTCGACTACGGGCGGGTGCTGATCGTCGGCGTCGGCGATCCGGCGAAGGCCAATGCGCTGACGGCCGAGCGCTGGGGCGCGCAGGCGGTGCGGCGCACGCTGACGACCGGCGCTGAGACGCTTGCGCTCCTGCCCGAGGCGATCGGGGAACTGAGCGCGAGCCAGGCGGCGGCGCGCGCGGCGTTCGGCGCGCGGCTGGGCGGCTACCGGTTCGACGCCTACCGCACCAAGCTCAAGCCGGAGCAGAAGCCCTCGCTCACGTCGGTGATCGTGCAGGCCGAGAAGGCGCCGAAGGAGGACGAGGCGGGCGCGGCGCTGGCGCAGGGGATCGCGTTCGCGCGCGACCTGGTGAGCGAGCCGTCCAATGTTCTGCACCCGGAGGAATACGCCGCGCGGCTGCGCAAGCTTGAAGCGCACGGGCTCGAGGTCGAGGTGCTGGGCGAGAAGGCGATGGCCGATCTCGGCATGAACGCGCTTCTCGGCGTGGGGCGCGGCAGCGAACGGGAAAGCCAGCTCGTGGTGATGCGCTGGAACGGCGGCAAGAAGGGCGAGAAGCCGGTCGCGTTCGTCGGCAAGGGCGTGACGTTCGACACCGGCGGCATCTCGCTCAAGCCCGGACCGGGCATGGAGGAGATGAAGGGCGACATGGGCGGCTCGGCCGCGGTGGCGGGCGCGATGCTGACGCTGGCGCTGCGCAAGGCCAAGGCGAACGTCGTGGGCGTCGTCGGGCTTGTCGAAAACATGCCGGACGGCAAGGCGCAGCGGCCGGGCGACATCGTCATCGCCGCGGACGGGCAGACGATCGAAGTGCTCAACACCGACGCCGAAGGCCGGCTCGTGCTGGCGGACGCGGTCTGGTACGCGCAGGAGAAGCATCAGCCGGCGGTGATGATCGATCTCGCCACGCTCACAGGCGCCGTGATCGTGGCGCTCGGGCACGAATACGCCGGCATGTACGCCAATGACGAGGATTTGGCGAAGGCGCTGGAGAAGGCCGGCGCCGAAGAGGGCGAGCAAGTGTGGCGCATGCCGCTGGCGCCCGCCTATGACAAGATGATCGAAACGCCGAACGCCGATATGAAGAACATCGCCGGCAAGCCTGCCGCCGGCTCGATCATCGGCGCCGCCTTCATCAAGCGCTTCGTGCGCGAGGGACAGAAATGGGCGCATCTCGACATCGCCGGCACCGCGTGGAAGCCCGCGCCTTACGAGGATCCGCTCTCGCCGCTCTGGGCGACCGGATGGGGCGTGCGGATTCTGAATCGGTTCGTGAAAGATAGGGAATAGGGAATAGGGAATAGGGAATAAGGAATAGGGAATGGAGAGTAGGGGCCCTTCTCCCGCCCTTGGCGGGAGAAGGGAACGGACTCTCTATTCGCTACTCGCCATCCGCTATTCCTGGCGACGCATGGCTGAGCTTTGGTTCTACCACCTGGAGCGTTCGGAGCTTGAGCAGGCGCTCGCGCCGCTGTTGGAGAAATGCCTGCAGCGGGGATGGCGCGCGCTGGTGCGCGGGAGCGTGGAGGAGCGGCTCGAGGCGCTCGACGACGCCTTGTGGACGTGGCGTGACGACAGCTTCATCCCGCACGCCAAGGATCATACGGCGCCGGAGCGCCAGCCGGTGCTGCTCACCACCAAGGACGGGAACCCGAACGGCGCGCAGGCGCTGTTTCTGATCGATGACGCCGAGCCCGGGGACCTCTCCGGGTTCGCGCGGGCGTGCCTGCTCTTCGACGGGCGCGACGAGGCGGCCCTCAAAGCGGCGCGGGCGCGCTGGAAAATCGCCAAAGATCAGGGCCACGATGTGAGCTATTGGAAGCAGGACGCGCGCGGCAAATGGGAGAAGCAACAATGAAGGCGCTTGTTGTTTCAGCGCTTCTCGCGCTTGGCGCCGGCGCCTGCGCAGCACTGGCGGACCCCTCCGGGCGCCCTGCGCAGGCGGAAGCGGCCTCGGCCTGCGGCATGGAACGCTATCAGAGCCTTGTCGGCCAACCGGAAAGCGCGGCGCGGGCCGCAGACCTTCCGCCGCGGGCGCGCGTCATCTGCCATGCCTGCGCGGTGACGATGGACTATCACGAAGGCCGGCTGAACGTCTGGATCGGCGCAGACGGCATGGTGGAGCGGCTGTCGTGCGGGTGAGGGCCTTGGCGGCGCTCTTGGCGGCGCTGCCGCTGCTGGCGTGCGGCGCGCCAGACCAACAGGCGCCGGAAGCCGCCCCGACGCAGGCGGCCGAGACGCAGCCCCTGGCCGAAGCGGATGCGCCGGCGGCGGCGCCGGCCGCGGAACAGCCGGTGTTACTCGGCGATCCGTGCAGCGCCGAACTCTATCAGGACCTCATCGGCCGCAACGAGGCCTATGCGCGCGCGGCGAACCTGCCGGACGGCGCGCGCGTGATCTGCCATGGATGTTCGCGAACGGAAGATCACCGCCCGCAGCGGCTCAATGTCGAGATCGGCGCGGACGGTGCGGTGAGGGCGCTGACATGCGGATGAATGCGACGTTGCGCGGGGCGCTTGCGGCGATGATGGTTGCGGCGGCGGCAGGGTGCGCGACGTTCAACGCGCCGTGGCCGCCGGGCGCGGGAGAAGGCGCCGGCGCGGGCGCGGACGCCTGCGGACGCGCCGCCTATGAGCGCCTTGTGGGCATGAACGCCGCCGACATCGATCCCACGACCTTGCCGCCGGGCGCCCGAATCCTCACGCCGGACATGATGGTGACGCAGGACTATCGCGCCGAGCGGCTGAACGTGGTGGTCGGCGCGGACGGGCGCGTCGGCTCGCTCGCCTGCTACTGAGGATAGGGGCGTTTTGGCCGCTGGCGGGGCGCTGCACGATTGGCTATAGGGGCCGTCCCCCGATTCCAGGAGACGCCCCCGTGGCCGTTGAGCGCACGTTTTCCATCATCAAGCCGGACGCCACCGCCCGCAACCTGACGGGCGCGATCAACGCCATGATCGAGAAGGCGGGCTTGCGGATCATCGCTCAAAAGCGCGTCCGTCTCTCCAAGAGCCAGGCCGAAGGCTTCTACGCCGTCCACAAAGACAAGGGCTTCTTCGGCGACCTGGTGGCGTTCATGACGTCCGGGCCCGTGGTGGTGCAGGTGCTGGAGGGCGAGAACGCCGTGGCGCGCTATCGCGAGGTCATGGGCGCGACCAATCCCGCCAACGCCGCGGAAGGCACGATCCGCAAGACCTTCGCCGAAAGCATCGAGGCCAATTCGGTGCATGGCTCCGACAGCCTGGAGAATGCGCGAACCGAGATCGCGTTCTTCTTCAACGACGCCGAGATCGTCGGCTGAGCGCGGCGCCGAAAGGTGCGGATAAGCGCGCGCTGCGCCCCGCGCCGTTAACGCCTTTCCAAGCGAACACGGGCAAAGGCTGCCTATGAAGATCGACGGCGCCCGGCCGGTGGGCGCAAGCGGAGCGGCCAATCGCGGCGCCGCGGCGGCGGCGCCCGGGTTCGCGCCGGCGCTGCAGGCGGGCGAG
>JACAEE010000149.1 GCA_013389015.1 Hydrogenophilaceae bacterium
CGCCCCGGCCAGCCGGGGGGCGCGCGCGGCAGCGACGCGGCGAGCGACTGACGTGTTAAGCGCTTCAGCCGTGCGGAGCCTTTCTTCGGCGATCAGCACAAGTTCGGCGGCCGCGAGCGCGTTGTAATAGGCGGTCTGAACGTCGCGGATGAGATCGAGGCCGCGCACGGCGCGCTCGAGTTCTGCGCCGTGCAATTCGCGGTCCGCGAGGCGAATCCGCGCGCTGCGGCGCCCGCCGAGCTCGATTTCCTGCGACAGCGAGAAGGTGGTTTCTGCGCCGTCGAAGCCCCTGAGTTCGCCTTCGCCGTTGAAGTTTTCGACCTCGGCGGAGAGTTGGGGGTTGGGCCGAACGCGCGCTTGGCGCAGGCCGCCGCGCGCGGCGTCAACACCTGCATTAGCTGCGCGAAGCCCGGGATCAGATTCGACAGCGCGCGTGATCGCGTCCTGCAGCGTGAGTGGCGCCGCTTCTTGCGCGTGCGCTGTGGCGATCAGCAAGGGTGAGGCCGCAATGAACGGCGCAAGGCCCAAGCTGGCCGACGCAAGGTAGCGGGCAAGACGCGCAGACGCGCGCCGACGACATTGAGAAGACATGGAAATTCCGCGATGCGTGAAAGATCACGCGCCGCAGACAAGCCCGCGGCGCGTCAGGCGATCGCGGTGCTTCGTGGCGGGCGCTCGAGCCCCAATGGCGCGCGGTCGCGCACGTCGTCATTGGCATGCGCGGCAAGGCGCAGAGCGGCAAGCTCTACTGTCGGGCCTGCATGCGCGAGTGGGACCGTGCTGGTGTGAGCAGCGCAACAATGGTGACGTTGCTGCTGCTGTTGCTGCTGGCTGTCGCCGGGAGCGCCAGTCTCGTCTTGCGCCAAGACTGTCGACGCCGCCGCATCGGCGCTGTCGGCCATGGCGGTGACGCCGGCGGGCGCGCAGGCGTCGGCAGCGTGTGCAGGAGAGGCCACTTCCAACGTGGCGAACGCAACGAGCGCGACGCATAGCGCCGCGATCCAGCTTCTCCACAATGGCCGTGTCGGTGACCGCACCACTACACTTCCTTAACCGGCCGGGACTCGGCGCGCGCGCTATATAGGCGCCCAAACCGGCTGACGAACAGTAAATACACCATCATGCGGATGTTCCAGCGCACGCTATGTCGCAGGATCGCTCATTGCGTGGATCGCGGACGTTATTCTGTATCATGTCGCCGCCGCCGCGTTTTCCAATCGCGCTTGCTTGAAGATGCTCCAGGCCCCGCTCAGGAACAGCGCGCACATGATGAGGCCAACAGCGAAATCCGGCCACGGCGAAAGCGTCGCGGCAGTCACTGCAGCCGCTGCGATGACGAGTATGTTGCCCAATGCGTCGTTGCGCGAGCAGAGCCATACCGAACGGAGGTTTGCGTCGCTGTCGCGGAAGCGGAGCAAGAGCACCACTGCGCCGAGATTGACCGCCAGCGCAAGCGCCCCGATCAGCCCCATCGGCTCAGCATGCGGCGCGGCCGGCGAAAGAAGCTTGAACGTCGCCATGACGACGATGAAGAGCCCCATGCCAAGCATCGCCGCGCTTTTGATCAGCGCCGCGCGCGTGCGCACCGCTTGCGATTTGCCTACCGCCCATAGCGTGACGCCGTAGGTCGCCGCGTCGGCCGCGAAATCGAGCGCGTCGGCTTGCAGGGCGAGCGAGCCGACGGCGTGGCCGCCAACCATCTCCACCACGAACATGGCGGCGTTGGCGATCAACACGGCCCACAAGATGCGCCGCGCTTGCGCGTCGACTGGCGCGGGGCCGACCTTGCCGCAGGCGCTGTCGCAGCATTCACTCATGGCGCTTGGTCCTGCCGGTGCGGCGCAGCCATCTGACTTGCGATTTTCACGCCAGCCTCCCGTGCGGGCGGTCATCGCGGCCGAACCAGCGCCCGACGTGCGCGGCGTAATGTTCGTATTCGTCGCCGTGCTTCTCCCGCAGCGCTTCTTCTTCGATGCGGACCTGGATGAGGCTCAACGTCCACGTCATGGTGAAGATCGCGGCGGTCACGACATGCGGGGACCAAATGAGCAGCGCCAAGCTTGCGCCGATCATGCCAAGGAAAATTGGATTGCGCGACCAGCGGAAGACACCGTGCTGGACGAGCGCGCCCGGGCCCTCCGCAGGCACGCCAATGCGCCATGATGCGCCCATTTGCACTTGCGCGACGCCGATCAGCACGACGGAGACGGCGAACACCGAGGCCGAGAACCAGCGCAAGGCAGGGAGCGTCGCCCAATCGGGACGTCCGAGCGCCGCTTCCCAGCCGGGTTCGAACCAAGCCAGCGCGGCCGCCGCGAGCGCGGCGAAGACAGCCAGTTTCCAGTGCCGCTCGGCGACGTTCTGGATCGGTGCGTGACGGGTGAAGGCGAAAGCCTGGACCCCGTGGTTTCGGGCGACCTGGCGCACCCGCCAGGCGGAGGCGGCGATTATGGTAAGGAGGGCGGCAAGCGGGAGCCATTCGGGCGGCATCGGTGACCTCGCAAATCAGAGATCCCTGCTCTACATTCTCTAGTCACTAGAGGATCAAGCGCAAAATGTTGGCTATCGGCGCCGTCGCCAGCCGGACCGGGATCAAGATCCCGACCATCCGTTTCTATGAACAAGAAGGGCTCATCGAGGCGCCGGCGCGCACCGACAGCGGACGGCGGCTCTACTCGGACGAGGACGTGCGCCGGCTGAGCTTTATCCGCCATGCCCGCGATCTTGGCTTTGAACTCGATGACATCCGATCCTTGCTCGATCTCTCGGATCAGCCGGACCGGACCTGTGCAGACGTAGACCAGATCGCACGCCTGCACCTCAGTGAAGTGGAAGCACGGATCGAACGGTTGCGTGCGCTGAAGCGCGAACTCACACGGATCGTATCATCATGCGCAGGCGGACGGACGGCCGAGTGCCGGATCATTGAAGCGCTCGCCGATCACGGGCGATGTGAGACCCCGACGCACGACGGCCGCGAGCGCAAGGCCAAGAGGAGTTCTGCGCGCGCGCCGAAGCGTAAGTGAACTCGGTCTAACCCACCCACCCGCCCAAACGCGTATGCGGTGTTTTTGCCGCAAGGCGCCGCGTTTTCGTTTGGCGATTGTACGGACGATCGCGCCGGCCACGCCGGCG
>JACAEE010000150.1 GCA_013389015.1 Hydrogenophilaceae bacterium
CCCGGAACCCAGCGGCGAAGGCGCGGCGCTCGACGCGCTTCTGGGTTCCGGCTCTCCGCGTTGCTCCGCAACGCTGCGGCCGGAATGAGGGAAGGTGATCCTGGCTGATCGCAACAAGCACTAGCGCTTCGAGAACTGGAAGCTGCGGCGCGCCTTCGCGCGGCCGTACTTCTTACGCTCGACGACGCGGGAGTCGCGGGTGAGGAAGCCGGCGTGCTTCAGCGCAGGCCGCAAGCCGGGCTCATAATCAGCCAGCGCTTTGGAGATTCCATGGCGCACCGCGCCCGCCTGGCCCGACAGGCCCGAGCCGGTGACGGTGACATAGACGTCGTACTGGCCGTCGCGATCCGTGATCCGGAACGGCTGGGCGATCATCATCCGCAGCACCGGGCGCGCGAAATAGGCGTCGCTGTCCTTGCCGTTGATGGTGATCTTGCCCTTGCCCGGCTTCACCCAGACCCGCGCGATCGCGTTCTTGCGCTTGCCGGTGGCGTAGGCGCGGCCGAACGGGTCGAGCTTCTGTTCGCGCAGCGGCGGCGGGGCCTGCGTCGGCTGGGGAACGCCTTCGAGCTCCCGCAGCGCTTCAAAACCGTGGACGTCGCTCATCCGATCCTCGAATTCTTGCGGTTCATGCTCTTGAAATCGATCGTCTCGGGCGCCTGGGCCGCGTGGGGGTGGTCAGGCCCGGCATAGACGCGCAGCTTGGCCAGCTGCTTGCGCGCCAGCGGGCTCTCCTTCGGCATCATCCGCTCGACCGCCTTCTCCATCACCCGCTCGGGGTGCTTGCCGGCGAGGACCTTGCCCGCGACCGCCTCCTTGATCCCGCCCGGATAGCCGGTATGGCGGTAATATTTCTTGTCGAGCAGCTTCTTGCCGGTGAACGCGACCTTTTCCGCGTTGACCACGACGACATGGTCGCCGACGTCACAATGCGGGGTGAAGTCGGCCCGGTGCTTGCCGCGGAGGCGAAGCGCGATGAACGAGGCGAGCCGACCGACGACCGCGCCCTCCGCGTCGATCACGATCCATTTGTGCGTGACCTCGGCGGGCTTGGCCGAGCGCGTCACTTCCGTGCGCATGGTGTTGTCATCCCAGATTTGAAGCGCGGGCTCTTAGGCAAGACCCGCGCGTGCGTCAACATGTTCCCAAAAACCGCTTAAATTCTTTGGTTTAGCTATACGGTATTATATTACCGCAGACTTACGGCCCGCACCAGCGCCGCCGCCGTGAGCCACAGCGCCGCCGCCCCGATCTGGTGCGTCAGGCTCACATGCAGGTGCGCGCCGGTGACGACGGCCAAGATCCCGAGCCCCGCCTGCGCCAGCGCCAGCAGGCCGACCGCGACCCCCAGCCCCCGCGCCGGCCCGCGCCCCCAGAGCGCAGCCCCCACGCCGATCGCCAGCGCCAGCGCCGCGACGGCGTAGCCCGCCGTCCGGTGGTTGAACTGCAGCGCAGCGTGGGCCGCGAGATCGCCCGCCAGGACGTCCGCCGGGATCCACTCGCCCCCGATCGTCGGCCAGTCCGGAAACGCCGCCCCAGCGTCGGCCCCCGCCATCAGCGCCCCGAGGATCACCTGGCCGAACAGCGCGGCCAGCAGCACCCACGCGCACGCGGACGGCAGCCCAAGCCGGCTCGGCGCGCGGGGCCAGCCGAACGCCTGCAGCGCCAGCGTGAACGAAAGCGCCAGGATCAGAAACGCGACGCCCAGGTGGACGGCGAGCCGCACGGGGCTGACGTCGAGCCGGTCGGCCAGGCCGCTCTGCACCATCCACCAGCCGATCGCGCCTTGCAGGGCGCCGAGCAGCCCAAGGCTCAGCACGCTCCAGAACCGGCCCTCCAGCGCCCCCGCCCGCCAGAACAGCAGGAACGGGATGATGAATACGAGCCCGATCATCTTGCCGAGAAAGCGGTGGCCCCATTCCCACCAATAGATCGTCTGGAACTCCGCGAGGCTCATGCCCCGGTTCTGGATCTGGTACTCGGCCGTCCGCCGGTAGAGGGCGAACTCCTCCGCCCAGCGCTCGCTTGAAAGCGGCGGCGTCAGCCCCTTGTCGAGGCGCCATTCGGTGATGGAGAGCCCGCTGTCGGTCAGCCGGGTCAGCCCGCCGACCACGATCATCGCCAGGGTGAGCCCGCACAGCGCCAGGAGCCACCACCCCACCAGCGGCGCCCGCGGCGCCGCACGCCGCAGACGCGAATCCTGCATCGCTCCCATGACACGCCCTCGCCGGGGCGATCCTAGCTTCCGCGTCGTCGCCGCCCATGGCGCCAATCGGCGCACGGGGCTAGGTCTTGCGCCCCTCCGGAGCTTCGAGCCCCATGCCCGCCCGCATCCGCAAGGCCATCGGCGCAGCCCTCCTGCTGCTTTACCTCTGCGTCTACATCGTCTTGGCGGCCTGGCTGTTCGAGGCGCTGGTCGCGCGCGCGCCGTTCTGGCTGCAGATGTTCTATTTTGCGGCGGCGGGGCTGATCTGGGTTGCGCCGCTGCGGCCGCTGTTCCAATGGATGAACAATTCCAAGTAGTGATTCGTTGGCGGTTCGCGCAGCACATGCAGACGGGTTTTTGTTTTGGTGATGCAACAAACCCGATCAGGCCCAGCCGCGCCGATCTGGGCGGCGCAGGCCCGTCCTTGTTGGCCTCGCCCTTGCAGGGCGCAGCTCGGCTTCGGGTTTCTCGGAGAGCGTGTTGTTTTCGTCCCATTCACGAAATAATTGTCAACCAAGGGCGCCAACCGTTCCCCGGATGTGCCAAGCTCCCTGGGCGTCGACGTGTTTCACGGGACCTTAACTGAGCAGGATTAAGCTTAGAGGTTAGGCAGCGGGTCGAGGGGCGGGAATGTTTCGAGCGGGATTGCGTATTTCGAGCATGTTGGTGGCTGGCTTGGCGGTCGTCACGCAAGCTCCTGTCGCCAGCGCGCAGTCGGCCGACGACATGGACCGGGACCGCGACCAGAGCGTGCGGACCCGCACCAATCCTGATTACGACGCCGTCGGCATCCCCGCAGGCGGCTTCCGCTTCTATCCCCGGCTGGGCGTGAGCGCGGAGTGGAACGACAATGTGTTCGCCTCGACCGTCAATGAGGTGGACGACATCGCCTACACCGCCTCCGTCGACGGCCGCCTGGTGTCCGATTGGAACACTCACTTCCTGGCCTTCCAAGGCTCGGTCCAAGACACGACCTACCAGGATCAGAGCGAAGACCTGGAGACGGTGTGGTCGCTCGGCGGCGAGGGGCGCATCGACGTCCAGCGCGGCTTCACCATCAATGGCGACGCCGCTTACAACGACACCTACGAGCCGCGCGGCTCCAACGACCCCAGCGGCCTGGCCGAGCCGATCCAGTACACCGAGCAGCGCGCCGGCGTCGAAGTCGCCCGCGAGTTCAACCGGCTGCGGGTCGCCGGCCGCGTCCGCTACAACATGCAGGACTTTGAAGACGGGATCCTGGTGAACCTCACCCCGGTCGATCAGGACTTCCGCGACCGCACGGTGATGGAGTACGGCGCCCGGGCCGACTACGCCGTTTCGCCCGACACGGCCGTCTTCGCCTCCTATTCGTATCGCACCCACGATTACGACACCGAGACGCTCGGCAACCGGGACTTCCAGCGCCAGCGCGCCCTCGTCGGCGCGGCGTTCGACGTCACCGACATCGTTCGCGGCGAGATCGGCGCCGGCTACACCTGGGCCGAGTACGACGTCTTCACCGGCGTGGAGGACCCGAACGGGTTCACCATCTCCGGCGCGCTGGACTGGTTCGTCACCCAGCTGACGACCTTCAATTTCACCGTCGAGCGCGACATCGGCGACAGCGGCGATCCGGGCGCGCCCAGCCGAATCCTGACCGACGTCGCGGTGCGCGTCGATCACGAACTCTATCGCAACGTGATCGTGTTCGCCCGCGGCGGCTGGACTGAAGACGATTATAACGGCGCGCCGCCGTTCGACCGCGTCGACGACACCGTCTCCGGCGCGGTCGGCTGCGACTGGCTCTTGAACCGCACGGCCGCCATCCAGGCCCGCTTCACCTATTTGGAGCGCGATTCCGAAGGGACCACCGCCGCGCGGGATTACGAGCAGAACCGCTTCACGCTGGGCTTCACGCTCCGCCGCTAGGCGGCGGAACCCAAGGCCCCGGCACGAACGGCCGGGGCCCTTTTCGTTTGAATCGCGACGGCTTCGAGGCGGGCGCGCGGGCGCCGGAGTGGGCAAGGCGGCGGTCGCGCCGGTTGCCCCAACGCCGGCCCCGGTCTACACACCCCGCGTCTCGGAGCGTAGCGCAGCCCGGTTAGCGCACCAGTCTGGGGGACTGGGGGTCGGGAGTTCGAATCTCCCCGCTCCGACCAGCGCTTCGCCGCCAGGTTCAGCGCGGCGCGAGCGTGGCGCGCACGCGCGCGGCGAAGGCTTCCGGTTCAACCGCATAGGCGTCGCAATGGCCGGCGCGCTCCGCCACCCAGAGCACAGCGCCTTCGCCTGCGCGGCGGGCCAGCGTCTCGGCGTGCGCGCGGGTCACGACCGCGTCGCGCGCGCCGTCGATCAGCAGAACCGGGCGCGGCGCGATCGCGCCGATGACGTCGGCCGGCGCCGTGACGCGGCCGAGACC
>JACAEE010000162.1 GCA_013389015.1 Hydrogenophilaceae bacterium
CCGCCGCGGCGCTCGGGCGCTGGCTCGCCAAGCGCGGCGGCGCGGACGTCGCCCGGCTCATCCAAATCTACGATTACGACATGTCGGCGCTGGCGCGCATCTTCACCAATCACGGGTTCGAGCCCCTGCGTCTGCGGCACACCGACCATGGCGGCCATCACGGCGCCTGGATCATCGCGCGCAAGGACCAACCAGTGGTGTGGCCCCGACCCTAGGTTTCGTCCCGCTCGTCGCGGTCACGCTTGTGCGCGTCGAGCTTGCTGCGCGCGCGTGCTTCTTCCGCCTCCTTGAGCGCGCGTTCCGCCTTGGTCCGTCCAAACGCGGCGCGGTTCTCAGCCGCCGTCTTGGCGGCTTGCGCGCGCGCCTTGGCTTTGCGTGCCTGGCGCAGATTGACGATCTTGCTCATCCGCCCCGCATCGCGCGGGATGGAGCGGGCGTCAAGCGCGGGCGACGCGCGCCGTCTGCGCTTGATCGTCATCGCCTTCCAATTCTTCGTATCCGCGCGATGCGCTGAGAGGGGCTGCGCCGCGCGTCCGCCCACGCGCGGCGCCGCCGTCTCAGGGCTGCGCGTCGCCCTGCGCGACGCCGCCGCCGGGCAGGCGGTCTTCGTAGAGCGCGGTGACGAGCGGCGCGTCGAGCGCGTATATCGCATCAGCCATCGCTTCTTCGACGCAGGCGCGTTCGACGTTTCGCGTCGTGAGATCGACGCGTCCGTTTGCGACCCCGCAGACGCCCTTCGAGGCGCTTTCCAGGCGGTTGAGCATCGCCGCGGCGCCGGATTCCGATTGCAGATTGAGATCGGCGCGCTCGACGCGGATCGAATGTTCCTCGCCGTGCGCGAGGGCAGGCGCTGCGAGCGCGCACGCAAGCGCAGCCGCGAGAAGCAGGGGGCGGTTCATGAGACTTCTCCTATTGCGTCCGCTGTTCGGACGCTGCGGAGTCTCGGCGAAATCGCGCCTTCACCCAACGCGCGCGGTCGCGAAGGCGCCCGCGCTCATCGCTTTAACCTATACGACAAGCCGCGTTCGTCGCAGACCGGCGAAAAGCCCATTTTGCGCCAGAATTCGTCCGCTTTCGTGCGCCCGACGGTGAGCGTCGAGACGCTGTCGAACGCTTCCTGCACCAGCGCGCCGACGATCGCGCGCCCGACGCCGCGCGCGCGATGGTCGGGATGCACATACAGCCGGCGCACGCGCAGCGCGTCGCCCTCGGGATCGGTCGGCTCCCGCGTCAGCCCGCCGACGCCGATCAGATCGCCGTCGGCATAGACGCCGAAAATGGCGCAACCCGGCTTGTCGAAACGCTCGCTCCCCTGCGCCCATTCGCGCGCGAGCGTCTCCATATGGTCATAGCCCTCCGCCGCCGCCGCGGCGCGCAGGAGGCTGATATCAGGAAGCTCAGGAAGGCGAATCGTTTGCGTCACAGGCCCAACTAGGACCGCGGGCTTCCATCCCGCAACGCCCACGCCGAAATCGGCGCGCCTCAACGATGGGGCCCCTATCGCGGCGCCGGCGCGCCCTAAAGGAGCGCATGCCCGCTGCGCGGGACGCTGAACTGATCCCAGGAATCGGTGCGCCCTACAGTGAGGCGCCAGCGCGCCTCCGGCAGTTCGTCGAGCGCCTGCCATGCGCACAGCCGTTTCGTTTGCGGCACATGATCGAGGCTCGGCGCGACCAGCAGCACCAGGCGCTCGTGCGTCCCGATGCAATCGCCCTCGAACAGCGCCACCTCCGAGCGCCACGGCGAGCGCATGAATTCGGAAAAGAACACGCTTTCAATCGGCCGCGCCGCAAGCTCGCGCGCTGTGGGATCCTCAGGCAGGCTGTAAGCGTAATACATGACTGCTCCCCCACATGACAGGAGAGCACGCAATCCCTAATGCGCCCTTAACCAACGCGACGGATTTGCTTCATGCGTGCAAGATCAGGAATGCCTTGGCGCATTCAGTGAATGGATAGCGTCTCCCGAGACGAAGGCCAAAGAAGTGAGCAAGTAGCCTCAACCCGGCGCGATCATGTTCTCCGGTCGCACGATCGCGTCGAATTCCTCCGCCGTCACGTACCCGCCGCCGACGGCTTCCTCTCTCAGCGTGGTGCCTTTCTTGTGCGCGGCCTTGGCGATCGCGGCGGCCTTGTCGTAGCCGATCTTGGGCGCGAGCGCCGTCACCAGCATCAGCGAGCGCTCCATCGCCGCCTTGATGTTGTCCGTGCGCGCTTCGATCCCGTCCACGCAATGCGCCGCGAACGAGACCGCCGCATCGCCGATCAGCCGCGCCGATTGCAGGAACGCGTTGATCACCACGGGCTTGAAGACGTTGAGCTCGAAATGCCCCTGGCTCGCGGCGAACTGGATCGTCGTCTGATTGCCCATCACCTGCGCGCAGACCATCGTCAGCGCTTCGGCCTGCGTCGGATTCACTTTGCCCGGCATGATCGAAGAACCCGGCTCGTTCTCCGGCAGCATCAATTCGCCCAAACCTGAACGCGGCCCCGAACCCAGCAAGCGGATGTCGTTGGCGATCTTGAACAGATCGGCCGCGCACGCGGCCAGCGCCCCATGCACGAACGCCAGCGCGCCGTGGCTCGCCAGCGCCTCGAACTTGTTCGGCGCTGTGACGAAGGGAAGGGCGGTGATCCGCGCCGCCTTCGCCGCGAACATCTCCGCAAACCCCACCGGCGCATTGAGCCCCGTGCCGACGGCCGTGCCGCCCTGCGCCAGCTCGTAGAGATCGACCATGCTCTCTTCGATCCGCCGGATCGAGTTCTCCACCGCGTGCGCATAGCCGGAGAATTCCTGGCCGAGCGTCAGCGGCGTCGCGTCCTGCGTATGCGTGCGCCCGATCTTGATGATGTCTTTGAACGCCTCGGCCTTCGCCGCAAGCGACGCGGAGAGCCGCGTCAGCCCAGGCAGCGTCACCCGCACCAAAGTCTCCGCCGCTGCGATATGCATCGCCGTGGGGAAGACGTCGTTCGACGACTGGCTCATGTTCACGTGGTCGTTCGGGTGCACCGGCTTCTTCGAGCCCATTTCGCCGCCGAGCATTTCGATCGCCCGGTTCGAGATCACCTCGTTGGCGTTCATGTTCGATTGCGTGCCCGAGCCCGTCTGCCACACCACGAGCGGGAAGTGCGCGTCCATCTTGCCGTCGATCACCTCCTGCGCCGCATCGATGATCGCCTTGGCGAGTGTGGGATCGAGCTTGCCCAGCTCCTGATTGGCCTCCGCCGCCGCGCGCTTGACGATGCCGAGCGCGCGCACCAGCGGCTGCGGCATCTTCTCCACGCCGATCTTGAAATTGCCAATGCTGCGCTGCGCCTGCGCGCCCCAATAGGCTTCGTTGGGGACTTCGATCGGGCCGAACGTGTCGGTTTCGGTGCGGGTCTTCATGGGCGAACCTCGGAGTGTCGCCGCGCTCCTAACATGGGCGCCGACGCCCGCAAATGCGACGCCTCAGCCGATCGGATCGTTCGCTTCGCCAAGGATTTCCGCGAGGGTCCAGCGCAGCGCCGGATCGCAGGCCGCGCCCGGCTCCTGCGTGCCGAAGGACCGCGCCGCCGCTGCCGCCGCAGTCTCGTGCAGGCCTTCCAATTCGCGCTCGACATCGCGCCGGATGGACGCTGTGAGCACACGCTTGAGGTCATGGCGCTGGGTGAGGATGGTCTCCTCCCACCCGCCGCGCGGTTCTAGGCGCTTCGACCAGGCGAGCTTGTCGACCTCCTCGGCGAGCGCGTCATAATCGATGCGTGTCCCGCCCTTGCCGCGCGCGCGCAGCGCAGCGGCTTGTTCCTGGTCCAGAGGAAGAAATCCTCCTCGTAGAGCGAGGCGGGCGGGCGGTGGTCGTCAGGCGCCATGGATCGCAGTATAGCACGCGGCGTGATCCAAGTCGTCACACCGGAAGCGCCGTGACCGCCGCCGAACCCGACCATTCGCCATGGATCGGCCGCGGCAAGGTGCGCGCCCGCGCCGTGCCCGGCGGCGTCGAAATCGCCATCGACGGGATCACCACCCAGGCGCGCTACTACAAGCCGCTGGTCTATGAATTCTTCCGCATCGAGTTCGCCCACCGCCCGCGCTGGGGCGATTTCGCCGTCGAGATACGCATGGCGCACGCGGGCGATCCGCCCCGGCTCGATCTCGACAATCTCGCCAAGGCGCTGCTGGATGCGCTCAAGGGCTTCGTCTTCCACGACGATCATCAGATCGCCGAACTCCATTGCCTGCGCGAGCCCGGCGAACGCGACCGCATTTTCGTGCGCGTGCTCAAGCGCGGCGATGCGCCCAGCGCACTCGCGTAATGAGTGGGGGCGCAGGCGGACCGCCGGCTTCCAGCCGGCAAACGCTTCAACTGGCGCGAGCCGAGCCGTTTTGAGCGTAGCATGCCGGCTGGAAGCCGGCGGTCCGCGTGCGTCTACTTCTTGAAGCGCGCATAGGGCGCGGGCATCGCGGTGCCGGAGGCCTTCGCCAGCAGCTTGCCGTCCGGCCCGAAGATTTCGCCTTCGGTGAAGGCGATCGTGCGCCCCCATTTCACCACCCGGCCCACCGCCCTTAGCTTCTGGTTCGGCATCGCGGGACGCAGGAAACTCGTCTTCATCTCCAGCGTCGGCATCACGTGCGTCATGCCGGAGGCCACCACGCCCGCGAGGCTCATCACGTCATCCAGCATGGCGCAGACGAATCCGCCCTGCACCTGGCCCATCGGATTGGTGAAATTCTCGTCGACCTGGAAATGCGCCTCCACGCGCATCGCCTCCTGGTTGACGGCGACGATCTCGAACCCGAGCGTGTCGGAGCCCTTGGGGCGGTTCGTCGATTTCTGGAACCGCGCGAGCAATTCCTCGTCGCTCACGCGCGGCGCGGATTCCTCGCTCACTTCTTGCGGAACGCGTCGAGGCTGACGACGGCGCCCGCCGGTTGCGGCGTCGGCTCTTCTTCGGCGGCGGGCGCGCTCGCGCGCGGACCATGCGCGACGGCGCGTTGCGCGGCTTCGTTCGCCGCATGCTCGAACTGCAGCCCGAACTTCACCGAGGGATCGAAGAAGCGCGAGATCGCCTGATAGGGGATCACGATCGGGTGCGGCTGGCCGTTGAACTTGAGGATCACGCGGAAGCGATCGGCGTGCACTTCGAGATCCCAGAACTGGTGCTCGAGCACGATCGTCATCTCATCGGGATAGCGCGCCGAGAGATGGTCGGGGATCACCACGCCCGGCGCATGCGTGCGGAACGTGATGTAGAAGTGGTGCTTGCCCGGCAGGCCCCGCGGGGTGGCGGCTTGCGTCAGCGCGGCGCGCACGACGCTGCGCATGGCGTCCTGCATCAGCTGCTCGTACCCGATCAGATCGTCGGCCATGGGCCGCCCCTCTCCACACTCACTCGCGATCCTCTCCGTTCCCCTTAGCGCGTCATTGCGCCCAGTCAACGCATGATCCAGATCGCGGGAACTGGCGCGCGCGAATGCGCGCGGCCCAGTTCCCGCGATTTGGTTTTTCGCCGCGCCGGAACCGCGACGCAGACCCCGACGCGGCGGCGCGCCGCGGGCCGGAGCTGACCTTCGCTTGCAAGCGGGCCGGGCCCCGCGCGGGGCGTCGTGCGATGGCGCGCTGTGCGCGCGAACGCCGCCGTCCAGCGCGACAAAGGGAGCGGTGTAGAGTCGCTTCGACGAGCAAGGCCGGCCGCCGACCCATCGGCGCGCCTCCACGACGGGGCCTCCGCCG
This sequence comes from Hydrogenophilaceae bacterium, assembly GCA_013389015.1. Classification (GTDB taxonomy): domain Bacteria; phylum Pseudomonadota; class Alphaproteobacteria; order Caulobacterales; family Aquidulcibacteraceae; genus CADEEL01. The sequence goes on from JACAEE010000162.1 coordinate 5,714, forward strand.
CGCTTCCGGCGCGCCAAAAAAGCAAATCCCCGGCTTCTGTTGCCGGGCGCCGGGGGGCCCCGCCTAGCGATGCTACTCGGTAGGACTTGAGAGCGGAATGTCCCGCACCGCGTTACGCGGCGAGGGCGTATTCCTCAGCGTAGTTGTCGTTGGCAACTATTCTGAACGGCCTGTAACGGGACCACCCGAGCGAAAGCAGCGTCCTTCAACGTCCGTCGATCCTGATCGGCCCCATGAACCTGCCCCAACGAGGCCGGGCGCTGGTGGAGCCGCCGGGAATCGCACCCGGGTCCGATCCGCCTATCTACGCGCGTTTATCGCCATAGTCCGGGCGAGCCCGGACGAGTCGAAATATAGGCCCGCCGCGCGCCCGGGCAAAGCGCCGGCCCACTGCGCCGGGCGTGTGGACAAGACGAGACCGTTACGGGAAAGAAAGGATGATCCTGGGTCCGCCGCAGCGTCGGTCCCGCGCGGGGTGGGCATGGACGTTTCAAAGCTCCCGAAGCTTGAGCAGGACATCGTCGCGCAGGTGCGCGCCTCGCAGCCCTATATGGCGGCTTCGGCGCCGCAGGGGCAGTCCGCCTCCGCGCGCGTGCGCGCCGAGATGCTGCGCGAATTCTTGCTCGGCGGGCTGACCGAGACGGTGAACGGCGTCGAGCGCGTGGTCCGTCCAGGCGTCATCGGCTTGCAAGTGCGCGGGGTCTGGATCGACGGGGACCTCCACCTTGCCGACGCCGAGCGCGAGGGCATGGCGCTGCCGGCCCTGGTGCTGGAATCCTGCCTGATCCCGGGCGTGATCCATCTTGCGAACGCGCATCTCTCGCGGCTGTCCCTCGCCGGCAGCCGGATCGTGGCCTTGGAGGCGGCCGGCGCGCGCGTCGAGGGCGACGTCGACTTGAACGGCGTGACCTCCGCGGAGGACCCCGCGCACGCCACCGGCGCGGAATTTGACGGCGCGCGCGCGCCGCGCTGCCAGGTCCGCCTCTCCGGCGCGCGGATCGGCGGCGAGCTGCGGCTCGACGGGGCCAAACTGGCCGCCGCGCCAAGCGACGATCTCGACGGCTATGCGCTGGACTGTCCCAACCTTACGCTCGGCGCCGACGTCACGGCGCAGCCGGGCCTGGTCGCGCTCGGCGGGGTGCGCCTGCGCGGCGCGCGCATCGGCGGTCAGGTGTGGGCGGAAGGCGCCCTCTTGCGCGGGCAGGGCGCGGGCCGCGCGCTGCACGGCTACGGCCTGGAGATACACGGTCAGTTCTACGGCGCCGGACTCGAGGCCCATGGCGCGTTCAACCTGAGCGGCGCCCGCATCGAAGGCGAGATGTATCTGCCCGGCTGCGCGCTCCATGGCGGCGCCGATCTCACCGGCGCGCGCGTGGGCGGCAAGATCGACATGACCGGATGCCGGATCGCGAACGGCGTGATGGCGCCCGGCGCGCATTTCGGCGGCGATCTCAATCTCGGCGCCGCTCTGGTCGCGGCGGACGGCGACGGCGACTGCATCTACATGCCGGGCGTCACGCTCGCCGGCTCGCTCCGCCTCCCCGGCGCCGCCCTTGGGCGCGCCCCCGCGGCCGCCGCCGAAGGCGAAACGGCGCCCCAGCCGCCCGCCAGACGTTTTGCGCTCCACGCCGCGAACGCGACGATCCGGCAGAATGTCGAACTGGGCCTCAACGAAAGCCATGGCGTCGTGGATTTCTCCGGCGCCACCATCGGCGGCGCGCTCAACATCCATTGCGCCTCGCTGAGCAGCGACAGGATCGAGGTGGTCGACGCTGGAGACATCGACGTCGAACGCAGCGTGAGTCTTTCCGGGCGCTATCACGGCGCGGTGAATTTTGAGCGCGCGCGAGTCCGCGGCGAATTCAGCGTCGATGGACTGGTTTTGACGGCCGCCGCTCGCCGGCCGCCGCAATTGAGTCTGCGCGACGCGCATCTCAACGGCGTGCTTCAGGTGCGCGCAGGCGGCGTGCGCGACGCCAAAGCGGCGAAGGACGATCCGATCCAAGTGTTGCGCGCGCGGGCGACGCCAGCCCGCTGTTATCCCGGTTGGTGGGTCGCCGACGTCGTTTGCCGCCGCGGCGACGGCGGCGAGGCGTCCCGCCTCGTCCTGTGGGACGGCGATCGCGACGTCGTGCTCACCGACGGCGCCTCCGAAGTCGTGCACGATTTCAATGACGGCAATATCGGTCGCAGCGGGCGCGGCCGCCCGCGCATGGAGATCGCCTCGCCCGAGGCCATGAAGTTCTACGTGAAGTTCTTTGGCGCTGCGGTGTGGGGCAGCGAGGGCGCGTTTCGGGTCGTGACTTCGGGCCGTGGAAGAAGCGCCGCCGGCCAAATCAGGACGGAGAGCGCGAAGCCGCGCGTCGTGCAGGCGCTCTCCGGCCCGCTGGGGGAGCGCGCGGGAAAGGTCAGCGCGCTCGTGAACTATGGCGGCGCGCTGTTCTCGGCAGTCTTCGTCGTGGAGGAATCCGGCTCGATTTCGATGGAGGATGATTCTCCCGTCTTCGAGGAGCAGCTGGATGCGCCGAAGATCGCGTACGATTTCGACGGCGGCTGGCGTACGATGCGCGAGGCGGCCGGCGCGCCGGGCGCGGCGAGGCATCCGCCTGCGCCCTTCGAGTCCGACTGGGGCGAGCTCGACGCCAAGGCGCGCGCCAAGATCGAGGCGGCCTGGCGCCTCTGCATCGCCCCGGAAATCGACTTGAGCGGTCTCAATTGCGCGGCCTTCGAGGACGCGGACGGAACCAATTGGGGCGATGAACTCAAGTTCCTGCTGGAAGGGGTCTCCTTCGAGCGGTTCGCCAGCGAAATACTTCAGGCGCCGAGCGTCAGCGGTCTCGCCGCAGCGCCCCGCGACGTCGACCGGAACGCGAAGCCGAAGGCGCACTGGAGCGCGGCGGCGGGCGCCCGGCGGCGCACCGCCCATGACAGCGCCGAAGCGCGCCTGAAGTGGCTGAGCCGCCAATCCGCTTATGGCGAGGATTGGTCGCCGCAGCCGCACGAGGCGTTCGCCCAGGCCTACCGGCGTCACGGCCACGTCACCAATTCGAACCGCGTGCTTGCAGACAAGGCCAAGCGCGACATCGACAAGCACTTTCCCGGCGTTTGGCGCCCGCTGCGCGCCGCCTATCGCCGCTTCATGAAGATGTTCTGGGGCGGCGGCTTTCGCTACGGACTCTCGCCGCCGCATGCGCTGGCCACGTGCCTTATCTTTCTCGCCGTCGGCTGGCTCGGCGTAGAGATCGCCAACAACGGCCGCCCCGCGCCCTATGTCAGTTTCGACGACGGTCCGGATCGCTCGGCACTGGTGATCGATTCCACGCCGGTCCAGGGCGTCGCCTCCGCCGACGGCGGCGAGATCGCGCTTGGGATGCAGCGCACCAATCTGGCCCCGGTGTCCGATGTCCCTTGCGGAACAGCCATCACGCCCTGGATCTACGCCGCCGACGTCTTCATTCCGCTGCTCGACCTGCGCCAGGAGAGCGCGTGCAGCGTGCGCGCGGACGCCTGGGCCGCGCCGTGGCGCTGGCTGAAGGCGCTCTACGCCGCGCTCGGCTGGGTCGTCATTTCGCTGGCGATCCTCACCTGGTCGGGCGCGCTGCGCCGCCAGACGGGGGCGTGAGCCGCCTCAGCGCTTCTGGCGCTTGTCCGGACTCGTACTAAGCTCGCCACGCCCGGGCCGAGCCTGCCGGGCGTGGGATGAGGAAAGCGCTCATGACCAAGAAGCTTGCGGCCGAATTCATTGGCACGTTCACGCTGGTTCTGTTCGGCTGCGGCGCTGCGGTGCTGGCGGGCGAGCATGTCGGCCAATTGGGCATCGCTCTGGCCTTCGGCCTGGCGATCGTCGCCATGGCCTACGCCATCGGCCCGATTTCGGGCTGCCACATCAATCCGGCCGTGAGCCTCGGCCTCCTGGTCGCGCGCCGCATCAGCGTCAACGAGTTCACCGGCTATGTGATCTCGCAAGTGCTGGGCGCCATCGTCGGCGCCGCATTGCTTTACCTCATCGCCTCCGGCGCCGAGGGCGGGGCGTTCAACATCAATGACGACGGCCTGGGGCAGAACGGCTACGGCGCGCATTCGCCGGGCATCTACTCGCTGATGTCGTGCCTTGTGTTCGAGATCGTAGCGACGTTCCTGTTCGTCGTCGTGATTCTGGGCATCACCCAGCCGGGCCAGCCCGACCAACTCGCCGGCCTGGTGATCGGCGGCACGCTCGCCGTCATCCACATCGTCGGCATCCAGGTGACGGGCGTTTCGGTCAATCCCGCGCGCTCGATCGGGCCGGCTTTGATCGTGGGCGGCGCCGCCTTCGCCCAGGTCTGGCTGTTCATCGTCGCGCCGCTCATCGGCGCAGCGCTAGCGGGCCTCACCCATCGCTCGCGCTTCCTGACGGCGGATTGAGCCGCCATGTGGGTCGCGGCGGTGCGTGCGGCGTTGACGCTCGCGCGCGCCGCCGGCCTCATGCTGGCGCTGACGCTCGTCCTGAGCCTTGCCGCCTTGGGCTGGCGCATGGTCGCGCCGATCCGCGCCGCGCCCACGCCCGTCGGTCCGTGCACGGAGATCGGCCTCGACACCAATGGCTGGCACACCGACATCGTGTTCCCCGCCGGCATCCTGCCGCCGGACCATCCCTTCCGCCGGCTCTATCCGGAAGCGCGCCGCTTCTCCGTCGGCTGGGGCGATCGCGACGCCTACCGCTTCGCCGACAAGCGCCCCTGGCTCAATCTGATGGCGATCATCCCGCCGAGCCCGACCATCCTGCATGTCGCGGCCGATGCGCCTGCGACGGGGCCGTTCGTGGCGATCTCGCAGGAGGGGGCGCGCGGCCTCGTCGCGCATATCGATCGCACGCTGCGTCTGGATGCGGCGGGACGCCTCATCCTGGTCGGCCCCGGCTATAGCCGCGACAGCGTGTTTGTGGAGAGCGGGGACCAATTCCACCTGTTCCGGCTCTGCAACCAGTGGATCGCCGAGGGGCTGAAGGCGGCGGGGCTGCCCGTCTCGCCGCTCGGCGCCTGGACGGCGCAGAGCGTCGCGCGCCAGATCAGCCGCGGCCCGCGCTGCCCGCCGCCGCGGATCCGGATCGCGCCGGCGCCCTGAGCGCGGCGCGTTCGCAGAATCGCGCCGCCGCGCTACATTCTCTCCATGGCCATGCCCGCTTCCGTTCCCTGCGCGCCCCCCGTCGCGGATGAGGCTTATCTCGCGCTCCTGCGCGACATCCTCGATCATGGGATAGAGCGCGCCGACCGCACGGGCGTGGGCACGAAGGGCGTGTTCGGCCGCCAGATGCGCTTTGATCTCGCCGCCGGCTTCCCGTTGCTGACGACGAAGAAGCTGCACCTGAAAAGCATCATCTACGAGCTGCTCTGGTTCCTGCGCGGCGATACGAACGTCCGCTGGCTGCAGGATCGCGGCGTGACGATCTGGGACGAATGGGCCGATCCCGACGGCGAACTCGGCCCCGTCTATGGCAAGCAGTGGAGATCCTGGGAAACCCGCGACGGCCGCGAGATCGATCAGATCCGCAGCGTCGTCGAAGCGATCAGAACCAACCCCTATTCGCGCCGCCACATCGTCAGCGCCTGGAATCCGGCGGACGTGGACCAGATGGCGCTGCCGCCGTGCCATTGCCTGTTCCAGTTCCACGTCGCGGAAGGGAAGCTCTCCTGCCAGCTCTACCAGCGCAGCGCCGACGTCTTTCTCGGCGTGCCGTTCAACATCGCCAGCTACGCGCTGCTCACCATGATGATTGCGCAGGCCTGCGATCTCGAACCCGGCGATTTCGTGCACACGCTCGGCGACGCCCACCTCTATCTGAACCATATCGAGCAAGCGCGCACCCAACTCGCCCGCGCGCCATACCCGGCGCCGACGATGCGCCTCAATCCTGCAAAGAAGGATGTCTTCGCCTTCGAATACGAGGACTTCACCCTCGAAAACTACAAGGCCCACCCCGCCATCAAAGCGCCGATCGCGGTGTGACTCCCTTCTCCCACAAGTAAGTGAGAGATCGCCGAACGCACGCCCTCGATCAGCGCTCCGCGCTCAAGAGCTCCTCGGCGGCGGAATCATCCTGGGTGGGGTCATAGGTGCGGGTGCCGCAGCGCGGCGTGTAGTCGTAGGGCGGCGGCGGCGCGAAGCGCGGATTGGAGAAGCTGATCGGCAGACGCACCGGCTCGCCGAACTCCCGCCAGGCGCGCGCCGATTGCGGCGTGAGGCGCACTTCCAGCGAAAGCCGTCGCGCGGCCTCGCCAAAGCCGAAGCCGGCCGGCGCCTCGGCTACGACCGCGCACTGAAGGCTCGCGGTCGTCGTCACCAGGCAGCAAAGCATGGCGCGCCCGGCGAGGCCCTGGTTGTAGGCGTCCGCCGGGAAGAAGGCGGCGACGGCCTCCGGCGTGGGGCGGACGCGGAAGTCGAGCGCCGGCTCGCCGCCTGCGCCCGTCTGGGCGGAGGCGCCCAGCGCCAGCCCCAGGGCGGCGGCCAGCGCGGCCGCGCCTATCGCATTCCTTCGCCGCATCGCCTAGCTCTCCGCGGCCGATGAAAGACTTGTATCATCCCCCACTATGCAGAGCCTAATTAAACGCTCCCTGAGCATAGCGGGCCATCGCACCTCCCTTGCTTTAGAGCCTGAATTTTGGGCGGCGCTGGAGGAAATCGCCGCGCGCGAGGGCGTGAGCCTCGCCGCGCTCGTGGCGCGAATCGATGCGGCCCGCGACGGAGATCGCGGATTGGCCTCGGCGCTGCGCGTCCATGCGCTCCAGGCGGCGCGGCGCTGACGCTCAGTTGGGCCGGCCGAACATCGCCACGCCATAGGCGCAGGGCTGGTTCGAGCAATTGTACATCAGCACGTCGAGCGAGAAATTGCCGGCTTGAGTCGGCAGCACGTCGACGACGGGAAGATTGTCCGTGGCGGTGTCCTGAACGATGATGCCGCCCATCCCGTCCTTCAGCGTCAGGTCGAGATCGCCGCAATCCTGATCGCATACGCCGACGATGCGGAACGAATAGCCGATGTTCATCGTGACCGGGACGGTCTCCGTCTGGCCCTGCTGGAGCTGGTTGGTGTAGGGCGCGCCCACCGGCTGCCAGCCCTGCGCCATCAGCGTTTGCGACACTTGCTGCAGGCGCGCCTGCACCTGCTGATAGTATTGGGTCATGCCGGTCTGCTGCGGCGCGCTCGGCGGGGTGAACGTCGCCATCGACTGGACTTGCTGGGGCGGCGGGGCGGCGACCTGCGGGACGCTCGGCGCCGCCGGCTGGGTGACGCCCGGCGGCGCAACGGCGATCTGCTGCTGCGACTGGCTGCGCATGAAGAAGAACGCGCCGACGCCGACCAGCAGCGCGAACGCCACGCCGATCGCGACCGGCATGGGAAC
>JACAEE010000158.1 GCA_013389015.1 Hydrogenophilaceae bacterium
CTGCGCTCCGGCGGATCGGACCCAGCCCCCGAGACCACCGCCTTCGGTCCGGGCGCCGCCGAGGCCGCCCCCGCGCGCGCCGAGCCGTTGGCCGCCTCGCTCGATGCGCCCCTGGGCTCTCCCAGCGCCGAGGCGCTGGCGCAGGAGACGATCGCCGCCCAACCCGAACCAGAACCTGCGGCCGTGGAAGGCTCTCAGGTTCGCGCCGTCGCGCGTCCGCTTCCATCCGCGCCGCGCAGCCTTGAGCAGGCCGCCGCCCAAGGCGATGCGGTGGCGCTCTATGATCTGGCGCTGCAACGGATTGCGGCCGACGAGACAAGCGAGGGCGTCGCGCTGCTGCGCCGCGCCGCAGGCCAGGACCTCGCCATGGCGCAATATCGCCTGGCCAAGCTCTATGAGCGCGGCGAGGCCGGCGTGCCGCAAGACATCCGCCAGGCGCGGCAATGGACTGAGCGCGCGGCGAACAACGGCAATCGACGCGCCATGCACGACCTCGGCGTCTTTTACGCCCGCGGCGAAGGCGCGCCCCTCGACGAGCAGGCGGCGTTTCGCTGGTTCCGCCAGGCGGCCGATCTCGGCGTGACCGATAGCCAGTACAATCTGGGCGTCCTCTACCAGCAGGGTCGCGGCGTCAGCGCCGATCCGGCCGAGGCGCTCTTCTGGTACCTGGTGGCCGCGCGCAACGGCGACCGCGACGCCCAATCGCGCGCCGCGGCGGTCGAGCAGATGCTGACGCAAACGCAGATCGAGCAGACTCGGGCGCGGGCGCAGGCGTTCCGGCCGCGGGCGGCCAGCGCACGCGCCAATGGCGAGTTCGGCGCCCGCGCCTGGGCCGCGCGCGCTTCGTGAGACAAGCGACGCGCGCGAAGCGTTGCCTCGCTCGGCCAAGGCTGGAATAAGAGCGCGGCGCCTGGGTTGGCGCGTGATCTGAACTGATGTCCATCTATCTGCCGATCGCCGAAATGCCGGTGAGCGGGCTGCTGGTTTTGCTGCTGAGCGCGCTCGTCGGCTTCGTCTCCGGCCTCACGGGCCTGGGCGGCGGCTTCATCATGACCCCGATGCTCATCTTCATGGGCATTCCGGCGCCCGTGGCGGTCGCCACGCAGGCGAGCCAGATCACCGCGACGTCGGTCTCGGGTCTGATGGCGCAGGCGCGCCGCCGGATGGTCGATTGGCGCATGGGGCTGCTCTTGAGCATGGGCGGCGTCATCGGATCGACGTTCGGCGTGTCGATCTTCTCCACGCTGCTGGCCGCAGGCCAGATCGATATCCTGATCACGCTGCTCTACGTACTCTTCCTGACCGTGATCGGCGCGCTGATGCTGTTTGAAAGCTTCATGGCGATCCGAACCGCTGGCAAGCCGCTCGCCAGGCCGTTGCCGCGGCCGAGCCCCATGGCGCTCGACAAGCTGCCCTTTCTGATGCGCTTTCCACGTTCTGGGCTCTATATCAGCGTCTTGCCGCCGCTGGCGCTGGGTTTCGGCGTCGGCGTGCTGGCCGCGATCATGGGCGTGGGCGGCGCGTTCATCCTGGCGCCGGCGATGATCTATCTTCTGCGCATGCCCACCAACGTCGTCGTCGGCACTTCGCTGTTGCAGGTGCTGATCGTCGCCGCCGTGGTCACGCTGCTGCAGGCCTCGATCACGCAGAAGGTGGACCTGCTCCTCGCCGCGATCCTGATCGTTGGCGGCGTGATCGGCGCCCAGCTCGGCGCGCGCCTGGGCGCACGGCTGCCGGGCGAGCAATTGCGCGCCGTGCTGGCCGTCGTTGTGTTCGGCGCAGCCGCCAAGCTGTTGTGGGATTTGTTGACGCCGCCCGCCTATCTTTACGTGCTGGACCCCAGCTGATGCGCGCGGCGATGATCCTCGCCGGATTGTTGGCGCTGGCCGCGCTGGCGCAAGCGCAGGAGCGCGCGCCCGAGTCCATGACGGCGCCGGAACCGGAGATCGTGGCCCCGCCGCCCGCTCCGACGGACGCTGCGCCGCGGATCATCGAAGCCCCCGGCGCCGCCCCGCCCCGCCGCCCGCGCCGCGTGGCGCGCGCCCCGCAGAGCGAACCCTCGACTGACTTTCCCGCCGCCATCGCGCAGGAGAATTTCGCCGCGACTTCGAGCTATCAGGGCGCCGAGGTCACGGTGTTCGGCTACACGCCCGATCGCTTGCGGCGCGGCGATGTGGTGGTGGCGGTGCGCGGGCCCCCGGAAACCGCGGTGGTGCGCCGCAAGTTCCGCTTCCTGGCGTTCTGGGTGAACGGCGATCCCGTGCGCTTCGAAGATGCGCCGTCCTTCCTCGCCGTCTACAGCACAAGGCCGCTGAACGAGATCGCCAGCCCGCGCGCAATCTGGGAGCTGCGGCTTGATCCGGCGGCGTCGGCGCGTCTGGTGGGCGCGACGCCCGCCGACGCCGACGCCTCCGCCTATCGCCGCGCGTTCGTGCGCCTGCGGCGTCAATCCGGCCTCTATGTCGAGGAGCCCGAAGGGCTCGATCTCGACGCCAACGCGCTGTTCCATCGCCAGATCAAGATTCCCGCCAACGCGCCGCTCGGCGAGTACACGGTGGAGATCTTCTGGTTTCGCGACAATCGCCTGATCGCGCGCCAGGCGAACACGCTCAATGTCGCGCGTCAGGGCATCGAACGCACGATCCACCATTTGGCGACCAAGCACGCCTTCTTCTACGGAATCCTCACCGTGCTGCTGGCGCTGGCCGGCGGATGGGCTTCCGCCGTCGCGTTCCGCAAGACCTGAGCGCCGCGCTCAGCCGTCGCCGATGAGCCGGGCCGCCGGCGCTGGGTGGAGTTTCCCGCGCGCCATCAGCAGCGCCGTCGGCGTACGGCCGAACACGGACGCGAACGCCGGATCGCAGACATTGAGCCCGCCGGCATAGGCGCCGAGCGCAGGCATCACGAGACGCTCGCCGTCGGTGGCGAAGCAGCGCGCGCGCACCGAGCGCCCCGCGCCGCCACCCGCGCGCACGGATGCAGGTGCCCGGCGATCTCGCCGCGCGCGGGCCCTTCCGTCGGCTCGTGGCGCAGCAAGAGCGGCCCGAGCGCGAGCGTCTCCACCGCGCGCCCGCCGAGCGCTGCGGGAATGTCAGGATCGTGATTGCCTTCGATCCACACCCAATCGGCGCGCTCGGTGAGCGCGCGCAAGGACGCGCGATCCTCGCCCGCCATGCGGAACGGACCGCCGCGATCGTGGAAGGAATCGCCCAGCGACACGATTGTATCCGGCTTGAGCTGATCGACCATGGCCGCCACGCGCTTCAGCGTTGCGCGCGTATCGTATGGCGGAATGAGCTGCCCCGCGAGCGCGAAGCTCGAGCCCTTCTCCAGGTGCAGATCGGAGACGACGAGCGTGCGCGCGCTTTCGATGAAGAGCCCGCCGCCCGCGAGCGCGGCCACCGTCTCGCCGGCGAGCGTGAACTGGATCATGGCCCCCGGCGCGCCCGCCAGCGGCGTCGCATGTCCCGCCGCGACGGCGCCGCGCGCGCGCTTCCTGCGGCCGGAGTCGGAAAGCAACGGCATCCTCTCCCCTCTAGCGGGCCGGCCGAGTCGGCGCCAGCGGCCCCCTCAGGGCGTCACGATGGCGAACCCCGCTTGCGGCGCGATGAAGCGCGCGCGGAACGCCGCGAATGCTTGCGGGTCCCCCTCCACCCTGGTCGGCGGCGGCGTGGGCGTGCCCGGCGGCGCAAACAGGCCCAGCAGAAACGCCGCGCGCGGCATGGTGATCGTCGCGTGCGCGTTGGGATCGGCGCGATCCTGCTCATAGACCAGCACGCGGTTGCGCAACGTCGCCACAAAGCGCTCATTGCGCTCCGGGAAATGGAAATTGATCACCAGCTCGCCCTCGATGCGCGGGTCGACGCGAACGGACAGCAGGTCGAATATCATCGCGGTCGGCGTATTGGTGATGAAGTCGAGGCTGGCGGCCGCGGCGCCTTCGGCCGACATGCGCCCGCGCAGCTCCGCCGCAGCGGACAGATACATGTTGCGCCAGATCGCGCTCTCGGCCTGATACGCCATCTGATCATAGGCGCGCGCCAGCGCCTCGCGCGCTTCCGCGTTCCCCGGATCGGCGAAGACGAGATGATTCAAGAGCTCCGCCGTCCAGCGATAGTCGCCGGCGTCATAGGCTTCGCGCGCGCGCCGCAACACGCGGGCGGCCCCGCCCATCGCCTCGACATAGCGCGGCGCCGCCGCGCTCGGCGGCAGCGGATTGAGGTTGGCCGGATTGCCGTCATACCAGCCCATATAACGCTGATAGACCGCGCGCGAATTGTGCCGCATGGTGCCGTAATAGCCGCGGTTCCACCACAGCGCGTTCAGCTCCGGCGGCAGCGCGATCGCTTCGGCGATCTCTTCGCCGGTGAAGCCTTCGTTCATCAGCCGTACGCTCTGGTCGTGGAGGAACTTGTAGGCGTCGCGGTGGGTGTTGAGGAAGCGTGCGACTTCGCCCTGTCCGAAGCGCGGCCAGGAATGGCTTGAGAAATAGACGTCCGAGCGCGGCGCGTACCACGCGATCGTCTCGGTGAGATAATCGGCCCAGCGCTTGGAATCGCGCACCAGCGCCCCACGCGGGGTGAGCACATTGTGCATGGTCGCGTTGGCGTTCTCGGGAATCCACAGCGCGCGAAAGTCCGGGAAGTAGGCGTTCATCTCCGCCGGCGCCTCGGTCTCCGGCGTCAGCTGGAATTCGATCCGCACGCCGTCGATGCGGGTTTCGCTGCGGGTGAAATTCACCGTCTCGGTCGGCGGGATGAACGTGCGCGCGCCGCCCGAGACGCCCATGCCGATGCCTGAACCCATCGAGCCCATCGGCCCCGGCTCGAGCCCGATGCCGAACTGGTATTGCGCGCGCCGCGACATCGCAGGACCCGCGATCACGTTCTCGCCGATCGCGTGCTCGAGGAATCCCGCCGGCGCGATGATCCGCACCCGCCCGGCCGCGACGTCGGCCGCATCGACGACGCCGCGCACGCCGGCGAAATGATCCGCATGCGAGTGCGAATAGACGACCGCGACCACCGGCTTGTCGCCGAGGTGCGCGCGAGCAAGCTCGAGCGCGGCGCGCGCCGTCTCCGCGCTCGTCAACGGATCGAGGATGATGAACCCGGTGTTCCCGACGACGATCGTCATGTTCGAGACGTCGAACCCGCGCACCTGATAGATGCGCTCGTGCACCTGAAAGAGTCCGTGCTGCGCCAGGAGGCCCGCATGGCGCCAGAGGCTGGGATTGACGCTGTCGGGCGCGGGCCCCGTGTAGTCCTGCGGCGAAGGCAGCCGCCAGGCGACGCTTCCGTCGCCGGCCCGGATGATCGGGTCCGCCCGTGTGGCGATGAAGCCGCGCGTGGCGAAATCCGTGTCCTGGTTCTCCGCCGGCAGCAGCGCGCGCGCTCCGGCGTTGGCGGCGCGTGTGGCTTCGCTCGGCGGCGCTTGCGCAAGCGCGACGGCGGGCGCAGCGCCGATCAGCGCGGCGGCGATCATGGTTCTCATGGCGAGTCCTCCCTCGCGGCCTTGCGGTCTTGTGACTATGGTTTCGGCTGCGCGCCGGGCGCCGCGGCGCCGCGCGGCTCGAACCGCGCCAGCCCGATATTGATTTGGCCTTGCAGATTGGCGTTCTGCGAGTCGATCTTCTCGCGGAAGAGATCGCGCACGCTGATCAGGAATTCCAGATTCTTGGAGACGATGTGCGTGCGCCGCCCGTCGCTGGTGCCGATCGCCAGATAGTGCAGCGGCGGGCGCGCGAACACCCACACGATGCAGCCGATGCCGGCGATCACCAGGATGAAGGTGTATGGCAGCATCGTCTTGGGCCACAAGAGCAGGAAGAACCCAAAGAGCATGAGCAGCGAACCGGCGATCGCGGGGCCCCAATTGCGCTGCGAGGCCACCACGTGCATCGTCGCGATATTGTCGACGGCGATGATGTTCACGCCGAGTTCGATCGTCCGCTCGCGGACATGCCCCACTCCCCCCGCGACCCAGGCTGGGGTCTCGGGCCGCTGCATGGCTACGCCTGTCAAATTCCTCTCCTCGAAGAGCGCGCGCGGCGCGCGCGCATCCTAGTCGGCTCCGCTTGGGGCGCCAAGAAGGCCGGCCTCGGCCAGGAGCTGCGCCGAGACGTCGGCGAGCACCATCTCTTCCCCCGCATCGCCCACCAGCTCCTTGCCGATTTCGAGCATGACCGGCGCCGCGAGCGGCGAGATTGCGGAGAGGCGCCGGTGCAGGAGCTTGCCCTTCACCCGCCTCAGCAGTCCCGCCAAGCGCGTCACGTCGAGAAAGCCCTGCGAAGCGTCCGCGAACGCGGCCTGCAGCAGGAGATGATCGCTCTCGTGGGTCCGCAGCACGTCATAGATGAGATCGGCGGAGAAAGTGATCTGCCGTCCTGTGCGTTCGCCGCCGGGCCGCTTCTTCTCGATCATGCCCGCGATCAGCGCGCAGGCGCGGAACGTGCGCTTCATCAGCGCGCTCTCCGCGAGCCAGGCGTCGAGATCGTCGCCCAGCATGTCCTCGTCGAACAGCGCCGAGAAATCGACGTCGCCCATGTCCTCGAAGCCCCACACGCTCATCGCGTATTCGTTGGCGACGAATCCGATCGGCTTCTTGCCCAGGCGCTCCAGCCGCCGCGTGAGCAGCATCCCGAGCGTCTGGTGCGCAAGCCGCCCCTCGAACGGATAGCAGACCATGTAGTGTTTACCTGCGCGCGGAAACGTCTCGATCAGCATTTCGTCCGGCTTCGGGATGCTCGAACGCTTGGCCTGCAGCGTCAGCCATTCGCGCGCCTGGCTGGGCAGCCGCTTCCAGGATTTGCGGTCCGCCAGCATCGCTCGCACCCGCGCCGCGAGGAACGTCGAGAGCGGGAACTTGCCGCCGGCATAAGAGGGAATCCGCGGCGCCTCTGCGCCCGTGGCGCGAGTGACGAGCGCCTCCGTCTCCATCACCGCCTCGAAGCGCAGGATTTCGCCCGCAAACAGGAACGTGTCGCCCGGCGTCAGCTGGTCGATGAACCATTCCTCGATCTTGCCGAGCCTGCGCCCCGACCCCATCGCCTGCGCACGCTGGATCACGGCGGAGGCTTCGCCGCGGGGGGCGGGCCCCCCCCCCCC
>JACAEE010000163.1 GCA_013389015.1 Hydrogenophilaceae bacterium
GCCCTGCGCGAGGCCGCGCGCGCGTCCACCTCGGTCCAGAGCGTCGCGAGCGGCCTCACGACGGCGGGCGACCAGCTTGTCGCCGTCGCAGCCGCGCCGATCAGCATCGAGGAACAGGGCCAGCGCGCGGCCCGGCCTGATCCGGAGGCCATGTTCGCGGTCAGCATCGACGTGCTGGACGAGTCGGACCTCGAACAGATCGGTCGCCTCGTCGGCGTCGAGGGACTGATGTTCCAGCCGGGCCCCGTGCAGTCCCACGCCGCGCTCACCCAGCAGGCGCTCGTCAGCGGCGAGGGCGATCTGATCGGCGCGCTCGCCTGGCGCAACGCGCGGCCGGGAAGCGCCGGCTTCCTCGATCAAGTCTGGCTCTCCCTCGCCTATCTCGCGCTTCTCGGGATCGCGGCCACGTTCACGGCCCGGGCGCTGGTGAAGAACCAGATCAGCGCAAGCGCGCGCGCCGACGCCGAACGCGACGCCAATCGCTCCAAGTCCGAAATCGTCGCGCTGATCGGCAACGACCTGCGTGCGCCGCTCAACGCAATCCTCTCCAACGCCCGCCAGCTGCAGCGGCGTTTCCACGGCGGCGACGCCGCGCCCGCGGCCGACGCGGGACGAATCATCAACGCCGCGCGCTGGATGCTCAACATGATCGACAAGCTCGTCGATGAGTCGCAGCTCGACAGCGGCCACCTCCAGCCGGCGGCCGAGCGCGTGAGCGCCGAACGCGTGCTCGAGGGCGCGATCGACGTCGTCAGCCGGGCGGCCGGCGAGCGCGGCGTCAGTGTGCGCGGCTTCGCGGACGCCGACGTCGACGAGGCGCTGGCCGATCGGCTGCGACTCACCCAGGCGTTGGTGAACGTTGTCTGGACCGCGGTGCGCCTGCCGGGCTGCACGGGCGTCGAGATTCTTGTCAGTCGCAAACGCATCAACGAGCAGAACTGCGTCGCGTTCACGGTCAACGCCGTAGGCGCCGCGCTCGACGACGCGGGCGCTGACGCGCTCCTGGGCGCGGCCACGGCCGCCTCGCGCAAGGATCCCGCCAATCTGGCGTTCACGCGCAAGCTCGCGCGCGCCATGAGCGGGGATCTGACAATCGCGATCGTGCCCGACATCGGCGCCGCGCTCACGCTCACGGCGCCGGAGGCGCCGCGCCTGCTCGATGTCGCCAGCGTCGCGTGACGGCGCCGCTTCGGACGGGCGCATCGTCGGGCGGTGACACAAACTGGGTCGCGCGCGCATGCCGCCCATGCATGCATCAACGCTGCATTAAGCGCTCACGGCGCAATGCTGGCGCGTGACATGCGCGGGAACGCTCCATGGACGCGACGCATTGGTCAGTAGCAATTATTACACCTCATCGCTACGACGCTCAGCTCATCGCCGACCTGCTGCGAAACGCCAATGTTCCGCGCCCCCGCATATTCGCCGACGGCGAAGCCGCGCTCGCTTACGCCGCACAAACCGCCGTCGATGTGCTGATTACCGCGCTCGACGCCAAGCCGAATGACGGGCTGGCCTGGGTCATGGCTCTGCGCCGGTCGCGCGCCTCCCGCTCCCGCCAGGCGGCGGTGTTCTTGCTGACGCGCACGCTCACGCCGTCCGTAGCGGAGGCCTGCCGGCGCGCAGGCGCAAACGCCGTCATCGGCTTGCCGGTCTCCGGCAGCACGCTCATGGGCACAATCACCAAGGTCCTGGCCAAGCCGCGGCCGTTCGTCGAAGCCGACGGCTATGTCGGCCCGTGCCGTCGCGCGGGCATCGTCACAGCGGGCGCAGGCTCCCGCCGGCGGCGCACCGACCGAGTGGACGCAGCCTAGAAGCGCGCCTGCCGATGTGAACGCATGGCACCCCCGTTCCGGGTCGCCTCTTCCTGGTTCAGAACTGCACTTTGAGATCGCGCAGCGTCATGAACACGATCGGCCCTTCGGTCGGGCCGCGATAAACGCCCTGCGCCGCATTCACTTTCATCGCCACCGCCGTCAAGCGCCACGCTTCCTGCTCGCTCACGATCAGCGAGCGATCGGTGAGTTCGGGCAGGCCGTGCTTCTCGCCGAACCAGCGCGTGCGCTCGGCGTCGGCGCGCAGGCGCGTCTGCACGCTCGGGTGATCCCACGCCCAGGTGAAGGCGTGCGTCTCCGGATTCCACGCGCCGATGATCTGCACCGGCGCCGAGAGCGTCGCGCCGTCCTGGCGCTCGAAATGGATGAGCCCCTGTTCCTGATCCACCGACCAGTGCGCATGCGCGAGCATGAGGCGGCGCGCCAGCTTCTGCTGGCGGATCGTCATTTCGCGCCACGCGTCGGCCCAGAAGCGATCGACGTCGACCACTTCGCCCTGCCACGGCGCGAGCGCGCGCGACTGGGCGCGAATCCGCGACAGCAGCGGCGGCGCCCTCATGGCGAGTTCGTTGACCCATTCGCGCAGCATGGCGCCGCCATAGCGCGTTTCCGCGCGGGCGTGAATCCTCTCACTCAGCCGCGTCGTCGCGCTTCCTGCCCCCGCGCCCGATCGTGAGCGCCTTGATGACGCCGCGCAGCGTCTGCGCCTCCTGTTTGGTCAGGTGCGCCCGCAGAAACGGCGCGCGCAGATTGTGTTTCATCAACGGAGTCTTGTCCGGCGGATGGAAGAAGCGCCCGCGATCGAGTTCCGCCTCGAGATGCTGGAACAGCGCCTCAAGCTCCTCCTGGCTCGCCGGCGGACTGGGCTGGGGCGCAAACCAGGAGGGGAGGTCCCGCTGTTGGCGCGTCTCGCCGTACGCGAAGGCGAACAGCGCCGCCGCATTCGCCAGATTGATCGACGGGAAACCGGGATTGACCGGATAGGTGAGGATGGCGTCGGCGTGCGCGACCTCCTCGTTCTCCAGTCCTGACGCTTCAGGGCCGAACAGCACCGCGGGACGCTCGCCGGCGCGCACAGCCGCACGCAGCTTCTCGGCCGCCTCCCTGGGCCCCCAGACGGGCTTTTCCATGCGCCGCGGCCGGGCCGTGGCGGCCAGCACGAACGTGGCGTCAGCCAGGGCGTCGTCGAGACGCCATTCGATGCGGGCGCGGGCGAGCACGCCGTCGGCGCCGGACGCCACCGAAAACGCCTTTGGGTTGGGCCAAACGTCGCGGGGCGCCACCAGGCGCAGCCCGCACAGGCCGAAATTCAGCATGGCCCTTGCCACAGCGCCGATATTCTCGCCCATTTGCGGCCGCACCAGCACGATAGCTGGCCAGTCCTCCTCAATCGGCGCGGGCATGTCGGGAGCGCGGGTCATAAGACCTGACAGATTGAAAGTCCGGGCTTAAGTAGTGGCGCAATGACCGACGTCTTCATTTCCCACGCCAAGGCGGATCGCAAGCTCGTCCGCCGGATCGCCAAGGCGCTCGAGGCCGACGGGCTCGATGTGTGGTGGGAGCAGAACAACGCCGCCGACGGCAAATGGACGCCGCAATTGCAGCGGGCGCTGGTGGATTCCGCGGCCATCATCGTGGCGTGGACCGAGGAATCCGTCGCCTCACAATGGGTGAAGGCGGAAGCGTCGCACGGCCAGGACCGCAACGCGCTTCTCTGCGTACGCTTCGGCGACTGCAAGATTCCTGCGGAATTCAAGGATATCCCAACCCCCGATTTCACGAAGTGGCGCAGCGACACGGAGGATCCGGACTGGGTTCGGATCATCACGCGCGTGCGGGCGCTGATCAAGGCGAAGAGCGAGTTGGGGGCCCAACCGCCTTCGGCGCCCGGCCCGTTTACGCCCTCCGCGGCGGCGCGCCCGGCCGTGCAGCCGGCGCAGGCGCCGGCGGCCGCCGCC
>JACAEE010000164.1 GCA_013389015.1 Hydrogenophilaceae bacterium
CCGCCAGCCCGTTGAGCGCCGCGCGATCGATCGCGACGCCCCCGCGCGCAAGGACGATCGCGAATGCGCCTGCCGCCGCGAGCGCCGCCAGCGCCGGCGAAGCGAGCCCCAGCGCAAGCGTCGCCGCCGCCGTCAGCGGCGCAGCGATCGTTGGATCACGAAGCGGAGAAGACCAAAGCGCGCCGAGCACAGCGATGCTGTGCGCGCTGCGCCGTTAGGGCGGGGTAAACGCGGCGATGGTTCGCGCGCCCCCGCAGCGCGCGCATTCAGCGCCTCATTGCGCTTCCGGCTGGGGCGCGGCGGCCGCTTGTTCGGCCTCGAAGCGCGCGCGCCATTCTGCGTCCCGCGGCGTTGCGATCGAGGCGACGAAGGCGTCATAGGCGGCGGTGTTGGGCTCAGCGCCGGGCTCCCAGGTGTGGCAGTAGGAGCGCAATTCCCGATCCGGCCGGCCTTGCACCGTGACATGGACCGTATAATCGCCCACCGCGTAGGTCGCCCGATTGATCGGCCAGAAACCCGACGTGTCGACGGCGGCGCCTTGGAAGGTCGCCGGCGTGGGCTGATCGAGCCCGACCAGGTTGGCTGCGAGCGGCCCGATCTCGGCCCAATAGGTGTCCGGCAGCGCGGCGCCGTAGGCGCGCCGGATGTTGGCGACGGAGGCTTCCGCGCCGCCGCGCGCCTGCGACTGGAAGTGGCAGCGGTCGTTCGCGTTCGAGACCGTGATCGAGACTCCCGCGCTCTGGCCGTCGGGGCCGCGCAACTCGCGTGCGGCGCCTTCCGTCGCCCAGCCGCCGCGGGCGGGTATCGAAAACATCAACCGGCCCTGGGCGTCCGTCCAGTCTTCGCTTGACGCCGGGGCAGCCAACACGAGGGCGCCCGCCAACGCCAATCCGCACGCCGCCAATCGCTGCCTGCGCATGTCTTCGTCTCCTACACTCTGTAGCCTCGCGTGCGGAGGCTCTTGTCCCTGCGCGCGCAAATCTAAGGCGCGGGGAGACTTGGGTCAAAGCGCCGGGGCGGGCGCCAATGAGGCGATTTTGCGGCTATAAGCGCCGCTTCAGGGAGGATCCTCATGAGCCTGAGAGGCAAGACGCTGTTCATCACCGGCGCGAGCCGCGGCATCGGCCTCGCCATCGCGCTGCGCGCCGCGCGCGACGGCGCCAATGTCGCCATCGCCGCCAAGACGGCCGCGCCGCACCCGAAGTTGCCCGGCACCATCTACACCGCCGCCGAAGAGATCGAGGCCGCCGGCGGCAAGGCCTTGCCGCTGATCGTGGACGTGCGCGATGAAGCGAATGTGCAAAGCGCCGTGGAGCAGACGGTCGCCAAGTTCGGCGGGATCGACATCTGCGTGAACAACGCCAGCGCCATCCAGCTCACCGGCACGTTGCAGACCGACATGAAGCGCTACGATCTCATGCATCAGATCAACACGCGCGGCACGTATGTGACGTCGAAGGCCTGCATCCCGTTCCTGAAGCAGGCGAGCAATCCCCACGTCCTCAATCTCTCGCCCCCGCTCGACATGAGCGCCAAATGGTTCGCGCCCCACGTCGCCTACACCATGGCGAAGTTCGGCATGAGCATGTGCGTGCTCGGCATGGCCGAGGAATTCCGCGCCGACGGCATCGCCTTCAACGCGCTCTGGCCGCGCACCGGCGTCGCCACCGCCGCGATCAGGAACGCGCTCGCCGGCGATGAGGGCATGCTCCATTGCCGCACGCCCGAGATCATGGCCGACGCCGCCTATGTGATCTTCAACCGGAAAAGCACGGAATGCACCGGCAATTTCTTCATCGACGACATTCTCCTCTACGAAGCCGGCGTTCGCGATTTCGACAAATACCGCGTCGACCCGACCAAGGATCTGATGCCGGACTTCTTCGTCCCCGACAGCGCCGCGCTTCCGCCGGGCGTCACGCTCAAAGCGGCGAGGGCTGCGTGAGCATGAACGGGGCGGCGCGCACGGACGCGCGCGTGAGCGCCCCCCAACGCCCCCCGCCCCTGGGGGCGGGGGTAGGGGGAGGGGGCCTAGAGAACGAGGCGCAGACAGCGCCGCGGCGCTTAGCCTCGTCCGCCCCCCATCCCTGCCCTTCGCCCTTGGGGGAAGGGAAGGCGCGGCGACGACCATGAGCGCTCCGCCCAAAACCGTGCTGCACGCGAGCGCGGAAGAGGAAGCCGCGATCCGCGCCGCCGTGCGCGCCGCCGCCGACATGGCCTCGCCCACCGGCGAGCGCCGCCTCGCGCGCCTGGAAGACGCCGCCGCGGCCGCCGCCTTCTTCGCCGATGAGGCCGTCTCCGGCCCCATCTACGATCTGCCGCGTCCGTTCACGGAGGAAAACGTCCGCGCCTGGATCGCCGGCCGCATCGCCAAGCACGAAGCCGGCGAGGGGATTTTGACGTTCGTCTATGACGGAGATGAGATCGTCTCCTATGCCGATGTCGCCGTCTGGCCCCAGCATGCCTCGGGCGAACTCGCCGGCGCCGTGCGCGCCGATCGCCAGAATTCGGGGCAGGGGTCCGCCAATATGCGCGCGATGTTCGAGTGGATGTTCGAGGGGCTGGGCCTGCGCCTCATCTGCTTGACCGCCGCGCTCGACAACATCCGCTCCCAGCGCGGCATCGACGCCGCCGGCTTCACCCGCATGGGCGGGCGCGACGTCGTGCGCCCTGATGGAACCGTCCGGCAAAGCGTCTATTGGGAGATGACGCGCGAAGCGTGGCGCGCGAAATGGAAGAGCGCCTCATGAGCGAACGCAGGGATCCCTTCCCCCTTGGGGGAAGGATAGGGATGGGGGGCAAGCAGGCTGAAGCGCTGACGGCGCCGTACGCTGGTCATCTTGCGCGCCTCCTCCCCCTATCCCCGCCCCCAGGGGTTCATTCGCCATTCGCCATTCGCTATTCGCGACCACACAGATCGAGCGCGCCATGAGCGGCATGGCGCTCGCCCTCATCATCATTCTGCTCACGCTCGCGGCGCTGCATCTCTATTGGGGTTTGGGCGGACGCTGGCCGGGCAGGGACGAGAGCGAACTCGTCGCCACCGTCATCGGCAGAACCAAGAGCGGGAAAATGCCGTCGCTCGCAGTCGCGGGCGCCGTCGCTGGCGCGCTCGCCTTGGGCGCATGGTGCGTGGCCGCCGATCGCGGCGGCCTCAATTTCGGCGTGCCGCTGCCGCTGGTGAACGCCGGCTATTTCCTGATGGCGCTCGTCTTCGCCGTGCGCGGCGTGATCACCTACGCCTTTCCGGCCGTCTTCGCCTACGCCAAGGGCACGCCCTTCGAGCGCTTGAACCGCCTCTATTATTCCCCGCTCTGCCTCTTCATCGCCTTCGGCCTCGTGACCGCCTCGCTAGGTCTGTTGTGAGATCGTCCGCGCGCCGCGCGTGCGCCTAGAGATCGAGATCGTCAATGCGCAGCGCGAGGCGCTTGTCGAACAGCGGAGCGAGCTTTTCGGCGAAGGCGACCTTTTTAGGTTTCGTCCACGCGCCCGTTCCGGGACGGCGATGGACGTGCGTGATCCGCTTCTTCAGATCGATCACCCAATATTCCGGAATCCCGGCCTCGCCATGGAGCCGCGCCTTGACGCGCAAATCCTTCGCCAGCGCGGCGTCCGCAACCTCGATCGCCAGCCGCACCGATGCAGCCGCGACCGTCTTCTTCGCGCCGGCCCGATAGATGACGATATCGGGATCAACTTGGCTGTGCGACGACAGCACCGTCATCACCCCGGCGAGCGCTTTCAGCGGCGCCTCCAAGCGCTCGAGAAACCAAGCCGCAATCGCCAAGCTCATAGCAGCGTGCGGCACGTGCATCGGCGCCATCGGCACGATCTCCCCGTCGAGCAACTCGAAGCGCGCGGCCGGGTCGAGCACGCCGTCTTTCAGCATGCGCTCGACATCCTTCACGGAGAAGCGGTGGCGGTTGAGGCCCTCCGCGGCGCGGGTGACGGGGCTGCCGGTGTCTGGCATGAACGCACTATATCACGCCGATGCTTCTCTTCACCCATCCCGCCATGCTCGCGCACGCGCCCCCGCCCGGCCATCCCGAGCGCCCCGCGCGGCTCGAAGCCGTCCTGCGCGGCCTTGAGCCGCTGAACCTCCCCACCCGCGACGCGCCGTTGGCGACGCGCGAACAGGTCGAGCGCGTCCATCCCAAGGCCCTCGTCGATGCGATGGAGGAGGCGTTCCCCAAGCCCGGCGAAGGCCTCGCCGCGCTCGACGCCGGCGACACCTTCCTCTCCGACGGCACCCGCGAAGCGACCTGGCGCGCCGCCGGCGCCGTCGTCGCGGCCGTCGATGCGGTGCTGGCTGGCGAGAACCCGCGCGCCTTCTGCGCCGTCCGCCCGCCCGGCCACCATGCCGAGCCGGCCCAGCCCATGGGCTTTTGCATCTTCAACAATGTCGCGATCGGCGCGCTGCATGCGCTCGAAGCCTATGGCCTGAGGCGCGTTGCGGTGATCGATTTCGACGTCCACCACGGCAACGGCACTCAGGCGACGGCCCAGAAGGAGCCGCGCCTCTTCTTCGCCTCCACCCACCAGTCCCCGCTCTATCCGGGCACCGGCTTCGCCCATGAGCGTGGCCCCGCAGGCAACATCCTCAACGCGCCCTTGCCGCCCGGCGCGGGGTCCGCCGAATGGCGCGCCGCCATGGAGCGCGACGTGCTGCCGGCCCTTCACGCTTTCGCCCCGGAGCTGATTCTGGTCTCCGCCGGCTTCGACGCCCACGAGGCCGATCCGCTCGCCGAAATGCGCCTCACCGACGTCGATTACGCGTGGGCCGGCGAGCGCCTGGGCGCTGCGGCGTTAAGCCTTTGCGCCGGCAAGATTGTCTCGACCCTGGAAGGCGGATACGACTTGGGCGCGCTTGCCCGCTCGACTCAGGCCTTTGCGGGCGCGCTGACGCGCGTCTGACGGGCTCGGGGAGGGGTCTGGGCCGCGCGCCGGGGACGGCGGATGAGCGAACAGGAAGGGGGAGTGCGCGACCAAGTCCTGGCCGCTGCGCCCGGTTGGATCGTGCTCGCCCGTCACGGCAAGCCCAAGGGCGACCGCGCCGTCCGCATCGACTGGCGCGACTACGAGCACTGGTGGTCCGAATATGATCGCGCCGGCCTTCTCGACGGCCAGGCGCCGCCGGAGCGCCTGCTCGCGATCGCCGCCGAGGCCGACGTGATCTTCGCCTCCGTCCTGCCGCGGGCGGTCGAGACGGCGCAGGCCGTGGCCCAGGGCAAGCCGATCGTCCAGGATCCTGTGTTCGTCGAGGCGCCGATGCCCCCGCCCAAGCTCTGGGGCAAGCGCCGCCCCGGCCATTGGGGCGTCTGGGCGCGCATCACCTGGCTCCTGGGCATGCGCCACGGCGCTGAATCACGCGCCCAGGCGGAGCTGCGCGCCGAGGCGGCCGCCGCCACGCTCGCCTCGCGGGCGCTGCGCGGCGAGAACGTGCTGCTCTGCGGCCATGGCTGGTTCAACCGCATGATGCGCCCGGTGCTGCTCTCCCAGGGCTGGCGCTGCGTCGAGGATCACGGCGACGATTACTGGACCTACCGCCGCTACGCCCGCCGCCGCCTGCCCCGAGGGACAGGGAATAGGGACTAGGGACTGGGATTAGAGATTGGTCCTCATTCCGGGCGGAATGGGATGTCTGCGATGAAGAAGTCGTCCAGTCCGACGCGTACGTTGGTCGCACATGTTGCGCATTCGGATTTTGTTTTTTGCTCCTTGAAGAATGGCAGGCCGTTGCCAATCTAATCGGCGTGCGGGCCGGGCCCCTCTGACGGCAGGCGTCCTGTGACGCGGCTGTGATGTCGGACCGCATCGGGAGCATCCCGATGTTGGCTCGGTCTCTACCTAACCTGAACGCGCCCATCGCTGCTCTCGTAACGACCAACGAGAGGAGCCTTCATGTCGTTCAGATATCTACAGTCCCTATTCTTCAAGAGCGCCTCGTTTCAGCATGCGATCGAGCGCGAACAGCGCGCGCCGCATCCTGATTGGATGCGGCTTTTGCAACTGAAGAAGCGGCGGCTTGTCATCAAGGACAAGCTCTATCGGCAGGTCATCGCCCCGGCAGGCAACGTGCGCCTCGCGCCCGTGCCGATCCTCCGCCGTCCCTTCCCCCGCAACGTAGCAGCAAGGAGCCGATCCCATGCCCCTCATGACTTCCCCTATTGACGGCGCGCCGATGCGCCAGATCACCCGCTACGGCATCGAGTTTGACGTCTGCCCGACCACGGGCGGCGTCTGGCTCGACAAGGGCGAGCTCGAAAAGCTGATCACGCTCGTCAAGGAGGAAACCCTCCAGGAGAGCGGCGGCGGACGTCGCCACCGCCACGATGACGACGACGATTACGACGACGATCGTGGCCGCAATCGCCACGGCGGCGGCAGACGTTCGCGCCTCGCGGATCTCTTTGACTTCTAGTCCCCTGGAAAGGCGCCGTCGCCGCGCGCGACGGCGCCGATTCCGCGGCGCAGAAGTGGGAGGCGCTCATATGAACTCTTCGAAGATGCAAGCGGCGTTTGCGCGTGCGACCGGCTGCCCGGGCGCCGCATGACTCTGACGGGGGGAGAAGACTATCAGGTCACGGCGAGGCGGTTAGCCGCGCTCATCTTCATTTGCGTTTCGCTGGCTGGCGCGCCCGCCTCTGCGTCTGTGCTCTCGGTCAGTTCGCCGAGCGTGAGGGAAGGCGAAATCAGTTTGGAAGCAGGCGCTGCGGTCGAACACGACGCGGTCGAGTTTGCGGAATATGCCTTCGAGGTCAGCTACAGCCCGACCGGCTTCTGGAACACGGCCTTGGAGTTCAGCGCCGAGGATCGCAATGGCGAAGTCGCTTATGCGGTCAGCGCTTGGAAGAACACATTGCAGTTCATACGCCAAGACGACCGCACGCCGGTCTCCGCAGCGCTGCGCCTTCAATACGAACTAGCGCATGCAGCGGGCGAAGCCGACGAAATCGCGGCGCGCCTGCTGCTTCGGCACGACAGCGGGCCGCTAAGCTATCGGCTCAACGTGGGCGTCGAGCGCGAAATCGGCGGCGGCGAAAACAGCGATCTCATCGGCGATCTTCGGGCGGCCGTGCGCTATGACCTCGGGAACGGCCTCGCGCCCGCTATCGAGTATCTGGGCGACACGGGCAGTCTTCATACCTTGCGACGCTTCGAGAACCAGGATCACCGTCTCGGCCCGGTTCTCTATGCTGACGTGACGGGCACGCTGCGCCTTGGCGTCGGCTACTACGCGCCGCTGTCCGGCGGCGCGCCGGACCACACCTTCAAAATCACCCTTGAACACGCGTTTCCACGCTAACTCACCTGCAGGCCGCCATGGACATCCTTCAGTCTCTTCTCTTCTCAGAGTTTCTCGGCAAAGAGACCTGGATCTGGCTCGCGTTCATTGGCGCAGTGGCGGCGCTCCTTGCCTTCGACCTCGGCGTCGTCAATCGCCACGACCATGAGATCGGTGTGCGCGAGTCGCTCAAGCTCTCGGCGTTCTATATCGCGATCGGCATCGGCTTCGCATGGGTGGTTTGGCATCTCTACAACAATGACTATGCCGGCGCTTCGATTGACCCGCAGCTGCTCGCGGTCGCCGGCGAAGAGCGCGCCTGGACCGCCGCGCAGCTCTATTTGACGGGCTTCGCCGTCGAGAAGACGCTCGCGCTCGACAACGTCTTCATCATCTCGATGGTCTTCACCTATCTCGCGATCCCGCGCCTTTATCAGCACCGCGTGCTCTTCTGGGGCATCATTGGCGTCATTGTATTGCGCGCCATCATGATCGGTCTCGGCGCGGCGCTCGTCAGTCAGTTCTCATGGGTTCTGTACGTCTTCGCGGTATTCCTGATCGGCACGGGCATCATGATGCTACGCAAGGGCGACCATGCGCCCGACATGAGCCGGAACAAGGTGCTGAACTGGCTCAAGCGCCGCATGAACGTGACGCCCGACCTGTACGGCAACAAATTCCGGGTTCGGTTGCCAGACCCCAAAACGGGCAAACTGCGCTGGTTCGCGACGCCGCTCTTGCTCGCCTTGTTCTTCGTCGAGATCGTCGATCTCATCTTCGCGATCGACAGTGTGCCGGCCATCTTTGCGATCACGAGCGACCCCTACATCGTCTACACCTCCAACATCTTCGCGATCCTTGGCCTGCGCGCGTTGTTCTTCGCGCTCGCGGCGATGGTGCACCGCTTCCAATACCTTAAGTACGCGCTGGCGCTGACTCTCGTTTTCATCGGCGCCAAAATCTTCCTCGGCGACTTCTTCCCCGGCGGCAAATTCCCGGCGGTATGGTCGCTTACGATCACCATGAGTCTCATCGGCTCCGGCATTCTTTACTCGCTCTGGAGAACCCGGCGGCCCGTGACCGAAACGGCGAGCAGCTAGGGCGACGCGATGCTTGAGGCCGTCACAAACGCTGCGCTGACGAACCTCCTCGCGCCCGCGATCTTATTCTTCGCGCTTGGCGCCCTCGCCGGGTGGGCCAAGTCCGATCTCACCATTCCCGACCAGGCGGCGAAGGCGCTCTCGCTCTATTTGATGCTCTGCATCGGCTTCAAGGGCGGGGTCGAAGCGCGCGTGAGCGGCGTCAACCAAGACTTGCTGGCTTCCGGCGCGCTCGGGCTTGCGTTTTCGTTCCTCACGCCTTTTGCAGCGTTCCTTGTCCTGCGCCGCCTCTGCAATCTCGAGCGCACCACAGCCGCCGCAACCGCTGCGCACTATGGCAGCGTATCCGTCGTCACCTTTGCTGCGGGGAGCGAGTATCTGCGTGCGATCGGCGTGGAGTTCAGTGGGCATATGGCGGCTGTTCTGGCGCTCATGGAAACACCGGCCATTCTTGCGGCGCTGCTCATCGTTGGCTCAAATGCGCGTGACCCTGGAACGACCTTCAAGCCTGATCTCTGGCGGGAAGTGCTTTTGAACGGCGCCGCCGTTCTGCTTATCGGCAGCTTCGTGATTGGCCTTCTCACCGGCGAAGCCGGCATGCAGAAGCTCTCAGGCTTTGTCGCAGGCCCGGCCTTTCAGGGCGCGCTCTGTCTCTTTCTGCTCGATATGGGCCTTGTGGCCACGCGGCGCCTTCAGGAGACGCGTGCGATCCGCCTGGGCCTTGTCGCCTTCGCCGTCATCTGGCCGATCCTTAGCGGCATTGCCGCACTCTTTGCCGCGCGGGCGGTCGGCCTTTCGCTTGGCGACATGACGCTCTTTGCCGTGTTGGCCGCGTCGGCCTCTTACATCGCGGTCCCGGCGGCGATGCGCTTGGCGCTCCCGAAGGCTGACGCCGGCGTTTACATCCCGATGTCGCTCGCAATGACTTTTCCGTTCAATTTGATCCTTGGCGTTCCGCTCTATCATGCGGCGGCCCAGCTGCTGGGAGGCTAGCGATGAATCTGACGCCTAAGAAGAAGCTCGACATCTTCATCGAGACGCATGCCCTCGCCCGGCTTGAAGCCATGCTCGGCGAGGTGGGATTCAAGGGCTGGAGCGTCTTCACGGGCGTCGAAGGCTCAGGCCTCCATGGCGCGTGGCGCCAAACCGGCATTGTCGAAGGCGAGGCCCGCCTCGTCATTGCCATCGGGACAGAAGCCGCCTGCGACGCAGCCCTCCTCTGGCTCGCCGACTATTTCAAGAGCTATCCCGGCGTGGTCGCGGTAAGCGATGTCGGCGTCATGCGAGGTGATCGCTTCTGAGTTCAGCTTTGGAAAGCATCGCAGCGCCTTTCCGATTCTGCGATCAGCGCCCGCCTGATCGAGATGCAAGTCCTCCGACGCTAGGCTCTAGTCCCCAATCCCCAATCCCTAATCCCAAAATCCCGGCATTGCTCGAATGCCCCTGGAGGCTTAACTTCGCCCTCCAGGAGCGAATCCATGAGCAATGACGCCGACCCCGCGACCCTGTCCTACGAACAGGCCGTCGCTGAGCTGGAGCGCATCGTCCAGCACCTCGAGCGCGGCGACGTCGCGCTGGAGGATTCCATCCGCCTCTATGCACGCGGCGCAGCCTTGAAGGCCCAATGCGAGGCCAAGCTGAAGGACGCCCAGCTCAAGGTCGAGCAGATCGTCATGACCAGCGACGGCCCCCAGCTCGAACCTGCGAAGCTTGATCGATGACCAGCCTCTCGAAACTGCCCACCATCAGCTTCGACGACTTCCTCAAGGTCGACATCCGCCTGGGCACGATCGTCAAGGCGCAGCTGTTCGAGAACGCCAAGAAGGCGGCCTATCAGCTCTGGATCGATTTCGGCGAGCCGCTCGGCGTGAAGAAGAGTTCGGCGCAGGTGGTGAGGAATTATTCGCTCGGCGAACTTCTCGGCCGCCGCGTCGCCGCGGTCGTCAACTTCGAGCCGAAGCAGATCGGCAAGTTCATGAGCGAAGTCCTCTGCCTCGGCTTCCCAGACCGCAACGGCGAAGTCGTCCTCCTCACCGTGGACAAGCCCGCGCTGCAAGGCGGGCGGTTGTTCTGAGACGCCGCGCTTCGCTCAGCATACGGACGGTTGCGAGCGACGCGCTTTCCGACTGGCGCCGCTCCATCGTCCCTCATTCCGGGGCTTGCGCAGCAACCGCCCGGAACCCGGAAGCGGCCGCACCGCGTTTGTCGTCTCCGCCGCGCCGCCAAGGACGTTGAGGAATTGAGAGTCCGGAAACGCCCCTAATTCCCCTGCATGATCTGCAGGCGCAGCTCCTGCTCGGTGGCGCGTTGCTGCGCTTCGGTGGCGCTGGTGCGCCCGACGTCCTCCGCGGCCGGCGGGGGATCGTCGTTTTGCGGCGTCAGCAGCACCGGCCCGCCCGGCAGCTCCGGCTCGGGCGCGATCGGCGCGGTCGCGACAGGCTCTTGCGCTGTCGTCGTCTCGGCGGCCGCGGCCGCTTCCTCGGGCGTCTTTTCTTCTTCCGTCAGCGCCGGCGCGAGCCCCAGATCACGCTCGCGCTGGCGCAGCATCGCCATGCGCCCGCTGATCTCGGCCGAGTGCCGCGTCTCCGGGAACGACGCCAGGAAGGACTGATAGGCCTGGATCGTGTCGGTCTCGCGTGCGCGCCCGAGATGATCGATCTCGAGCCCTTCGAGGGCGGCTTCCGCCGGCTGGCGGTACTTGCCGGGCGTTCCGTCGATGAACGCGCGCAACGCGAGCGGATCAGTCTTGTCGAGCGCCGCCCACGCATCCTCCGCCGCCGCCGTCGTCCGCCCGGTCTGGATCATCGAGTAACCGCCGATGCCGACGCCGGCGACCACCAGGAACGTCGTCACGCCGATGATCGCCAGGCGCATGGGCGAGCCGCCGCGCGCGCGTTCAGCGCTCCGGCCCTGGTCGTATTCGTCATAGCGCCGCGGGCGCGTTTCGTAGCCGCTGCGGCCTTCGCCATAGGCGCTGTAGCGCGGCGCGCCGTTCTCGCCCAAGTCGTCGGCATAGGTGCGCTCGTGCGGCGCGCGCCGTTCGGTCTCGTCGATCTGCGCGGCGCGTTCGAGCGCCGCCCAATCGCGCTGGGCCTCCTCGCGCGCGGGATCGTCGGCCTCGATGTCCGGCTCGACATAGGCGGGCGCGGGCGGAGGCGCAGCTTCGCGCGGGTCCATGTAGCGGGCGGCGGGCGGCGGCGTGTAGCGCGGCGCCGGCGGCGGCGGGGCGGGGGCCGGCTCATAATAGCCGAATGCGTCGAACGCCGCAGCCTCGTCGGCCTCGCGCGCAGCCGCCTCGTTCTCCTGGGCCGCCAGCAGCACGCCTTCGATCGCCGCTTTGAGGTTCAACCAGCCGGCGAAGGCGTCGTCGCCGCGCCAGCCCGTGAGATCGATCGAGGGATCGCCGCGGAAGGCGTCGGGCGTCGGCGTGTTGTGCATCCGCGCATGGATGAGCTTGCCCGCGGCGCGCGCATGGCGCGCCTCCGCGATGAGGTCGGCCGAGGCGGCCGAGCGCGGCGACCAGAGCGCGACGGCGACCTCCGCGCTCCCCATCGCCCCGCGCATGAGGCGGGGGGTGAGGTCCGTCGCGGTCTCGTGGCCGAGCGCGCGCAGCTTCGTCGCCAGCGCGTGCGCCGGCGCTGAATCCTCTTGGGCGTGGATGATCACGACCCCGGCCATGCGACTCCCTCTGACGCCCGGCGGCCCCATAGGCCGCCAGGACGGATTCCCAAACCCCGATTTTGCGGCCGAGGTGTTACGGAAGACTAGCGGTGGAATTGCGGCGCCGGCGCTGTTTGGGCCCGCCCGTCGCATCGCCGCCACGCCGTGCCCCTGGTCACGCTAGGCTGTTCGGGAGCGCGCTAGGCGATCTCCCCCGCCTCGCAAGCCCCCCTAGGAGGTTCCATGACCGCCGTCCCCGCCGCCGCGCCAGCCC
>JACAEE010000165.1 GCA_013389015.1 Hydrogenophilaceae bacterium
ACGCCGATCGCGGCGAACACGCAGGCCAGCGCAAAGGCCAGCACCCGGATGCGGGCGCGCGCGGGCGCGGCTTCGATCACGCGCTCGCGCGGGCGTCCCTCACGCGTCGAGAACGGCGAGCCCGCAGTCTTCATCGCACGCGCTCAAGGCGCCGGCGCGGGCAACGCCGCGTCGATGTCGCGTTCGTCGCGCGTGCGGCTCTCCGCGCCCGGCGACAGTTCGAGCTTCTCGGCGGCGAGCGCATCGACTCGGGCGGGATTCTCGAGATGCGCGATCTCGGCGCGGCGGGCGCGCACGACGGCGCGCTCTTGCACGACCGCGCGCTCAAGCGCGGCGACGTCGGCGCGTTTGCGCGCGGTTTCGGTCTTGGCCCAATAGAGCGCGACCGCGAGCCCGAGCACGGCGATCGCGCCGACCATGGCGATCCAGCGGCTCATGTCTCTCACAGGGCTCTCCATTCCTGGCGCGCGCGCGGCGCAAGTTCGAGCGGGGCGCCGGCGTCCCAGGCGGGGGCGTCGGTGCGCACGGCCCAGCGCAGCGCCGCCGAACGCGCGCGGGGGTTGGCCGCGAGTTCCGCTTCGCCCGGGGCGATCATGCGCCGCTCCTCCAGATGAAAGCTCGGCGCACGCGCCGACGGCGCCTCCGGCAGGTGGCGCGAGCCGCCCCCGCGTTGTCCCGCGCGCTCGTAAAGAAAGGTTTTCACCAGGCGATCTTCGAGCGAGTGGAACGCCACCACGACCAGGCGCCCGCCCGGCTTCAACAACCGTTCGGCGCCGGTGAGCGCGCGGGCGAGTTCGCCCAGTTCATCGTTCACTAGGATGCGCAGCGCCTGGAACGTCTTGGTCGCGGGATGGGTGCGCGCGCCTTTGCGGCCGCCGACGGCGCGCTCGATCAGCGCGGCGAGCGCGCCAGTCCGCTCGATGCGCTGGGCGGCGCGCGCCTGCACGATGGCGCGGGCGATGCGGCGGGCGTCGTCGTCCTCGCCGTAATCGGCGATGAGTTCGGCGAGCGCGGCCTCGCTCAGCGCATTGACCGCGTCCGCGGCGGTGGGGCCCTCCCGGTCCATCCGCATGTCGAGCGGGCCGTCCTGCTGGAAGGAAAAGCCGCGCTCCGCCGCCTCGAGCTGAAACGAGGACACGCCGATGTCGAGCACGACTCCGTCGAGCGGGCGCGCCACGACGTTCTCCAGGTCGCCGAAGGCCGCATGGACGAGCGTGAGCCGAGGGGCGAAGGCGGCGACGAGCGCCTGTCCGCGCGCGATCGCGGCCGGATCGCGGTCGAGCGCGATCAGCGTGCAATCGGCCGCCTCCAGGATCGCGCGGGCATATCCGCCGCCGCCGAACGTCGCGTCGACATAAGTCCCGCCGTCGCGCGGGGCGAGCGCGGCCAGGGCCTCGCGGCGCAGCACCGGCACATGCACCGCTTGCGCGTTCGTCACGGCCTGCCTCCTTCTGAGCGCCGAGAGAGAAGAGCACTCCGATTCCGTACGGGAAACCAGCCATGCGGCGCGTGGCGCAGCCGAAACGACCGCGCTAGAGTGGCGCTCAAGCAGGCGAACTGAAACCCCGGGAGGCCGTCATGGCCAGCGACGACGCGCCGATGCTGTTCAATCTCTTCTCCAGCGACCCCACGTATCGCGCCGATCCGGACAAGCGGCTCAAGGCGTTGCGCGAAGGCTGCCCGGTGAAGCGCGACGCGATCGCCAATGTGGTGATGATCAGCCGCTACGCCGATGTGCGCGCGACGGTGAACGACCGGACGCTGGTGAAGCATCCCGTGCATGCGCGGCCCGACAGCCTCTACGGGCAGGCGCGGATGCGCCCGGACGGCCGGCCGCTCGAGCAGGACACGACGGCGGATTCGATCCTGCATCTGGACGATCCCGATCATGCGCGGATCCGCGGGCCGCTGATGCAGGCGTTCTACAAGCGCGCGGCGAAAATGCGCCCGGCGACCGAACGGATCGTGGGCGAAGTGCTCGATGGATTGGCGGGGCGCAAATCGTTCGACATGATCGCCGATGTCGGCGTACCGATCCCGATCCTGGTGATCGCGGACGTGCTGGGCGTGGAGCGGGGGCGGCTTAAGGAATTCCGCGAATGGTCCGAGGCGATCATCCTGACGCTCAATCCGTTCGCCACGCCCGAGCAGAGGGAGCGCGTCGCATGGGCGGGCGAGATGCTCGACGCGTTCTTCATGGAGGAGATGGCGGCGCGCCGCATGGCGCCGCGCGACGATCTCCTCACCGACATGGTGCAGCTGCAGGCGGAAGGCGCCGCGCTCTCCGACCGCGAGATCGTGATCAATTGCTCGGCGCTCTTGGTGGGGGGAAACCTCACCACGACCGATCTGATCGGCAATGGCGTGAAGCTGCTGTTGGAGCATCCAGAGCAGCTCGCGGCGCTCAAGGCCGACCCGTCGCTGATCAATGCGGCGGTGGAGGAGATTCTGCGGTTCGACGGGCCGATCGATTTCACCATCCGCGTCGCGCCGCGCGAGATGGAGTTGGACGGATGCCCCGTGCACAAGGGCGATCCGATCTGGACGATGTTGCGCGCGGCGAACAAGGATCCGGCCGTGTTCGAGGAACCCGACCGCTTCGACATCATGCGCAAGCACGCGCCGCACGTGGCGTTCGGCGGGGGCGCGCATATCTGCATCGGCGCGCCGCTGGCGCGGATGGAGGCGCAATGCGCGATCCCGGCGATCTTCGATCGCTTTCCCAATCTGCGCCTCGCGAAGCAGGAGTTCGTGTGGCGCGCGCTGCCGGGGTTCAGAGGGCTTGAGCGACTCATCGTCGAACCGTGAGCCGCATTCCACATCGTGGGCGGCACTCACCACAGACGACGCCGCGCTGTTTCCTCCACGCGCGAAAGCCGCTTAGACTCGCGGCTCAGCGATTCTGCGAGACGGGGACGAATCATGGCGGATTTCGGCGGCGAAGAGATGAGCGCGGCGTCTGCGGCGCCCCAGGCGCTGACGATGTCGGCCAAGGAAAAGCTCAAACAGATCGTGGCGCGGATCGAGCGGCTCGAAGAGGAGAAGAAGTCCATCGCCGCCGACATCAAGGATGTTTACGGCGAGGCGAAATCCACAGGCTTCGACACCAAGGTGCTGCGCAAGGTCGTGAGCTTGCGCAAGATGGACCGCGCCGAGCGCGCCGAGCAGGAACAGGTGATGGACCTCTACCTCCAGGCGCTCGGGGAGATCTGAGTCTTCTTTTTTGGCGCGCCGGCGCCGCGAAGGAGACCCCATCCTGGAGGCGCGCCGTTTGAATTACCGGCGCGCGAGGGCGCGTCTTCTGCGCAGGTGGACCGCGGGCTTTCAGCCGGCATTTCCTTGGCGCTCCCACAACGTCAATCCTCATTCCGGGCGCACGCAGTGCGATCCGGAACCCAGAGCGCCTGGGTTCCGGGTCTCCGCTTCGCTTCGCCCGGAGTGACGGTTGATTGTCGCCAACCATGGATCACGGGGCGATTGCCGCGCATGCGCGCAGGCCGGCGACGGCCTTTCGCGCGCCTCCACTTCACCGCTCGACGTCGCGGCGCGGGCGCGCAACAATAGAGTCATGCCCCGCGAGGTGGATCCCAAGCGCACGCGCAAGGCGCTGCGCATCGTCCGCAAGCTGGCGGCGCGCGGCGCCGCGCGCGAGGACGTCGATCCGGAAACGGGCGAAGTGAAGGAGGCGCAGGCTGGCGTCGATTATTCGACGTGGGAGAACGCGTTTCTCGGCGAAGTCGGCCAGCGTCTGGAGAAGTACGGCTCGGCGTTCCGCAATCTGAGCAAAGGCCGCGCGGAGGACGCGCTGTCACTGCTGCAGACGCAGAAGCTGAAAGAGATCGCCGCGAAGGCCAAAGGCAAGCCGCGCAAGCCGCTGCGCGCCAAGAAGCCGATGCGCGCGAAGCGGAAGGATTAGGATTGCTCCCCCGCAAGCGGGGGAGGAAGCGGCGCTCCTAGGCGTCGCCGTTGCGGCCGCCGAGGGTGCGCTGGCGGACGATGTCGACGAGGCGTTCGGCGCTGTCGACGAGCGGGCGCACATGCGCATCGGACAGCGCGTCGAGCTCGCCGTCGTCGACCTGCTCGATGGCGCGGTGGGCGCGGGCGAGATCCTTGGCGAAGCCGTAGGAATCACCCATCAGTAGCGTGATGCGCTCGAGCACGTCGCTGAAATCGCCGGCGCTGGATTCGCCCGCCGCGGCGAGCTGGGTGCGCGCGGCGGCGCAGAGCGCGAGGTAGGATGCGCACGCCGCAAGCGCGAAGCGCTGCACATCGAGCATCGTGCGGGCGTCCTCCGCGTGCAGCTCGGCCTGCTTGACCAGATGCGCGACCGCGCGCTTCGACGGCCGCTCGCTCCTTGAAGAACGAGCCGCGATGGAGGAATGAATGTCAGCCATGGCTTCGGACTAACAGATTCGCGCGCGCATGCACATTCGCGACTTGACAGAAGCAGACGAAGACGCTTGCGCGTTAATCTTTGCGCGCGCATGGGCGCACGCCTTCCCGCAACATCCACGCGACATCGATCGCGAAACATTCCTGCACGAGACCGACGGCGAAGTCGTTATCGTTGCGGAACAAGACGGCGTCGCGCTCGGCTTCGCGGCGGTCTATCGGCCCGACGATTTCCTGCATCACCTCTATGTCGATCCGACCGTGCATCGCCTGGGCGTCGGGCGCGCGCTGATCGAGGCGGCGCGCGAGCGCACCGGCGGCGGTCTACGGCTGCGCTGCCAGGCGACGAACGTGAACGCGCTCGGTTTCTATGCGCATCTCGGCTTTCGCGAATACGAGCGCGGGAGGGACGAGTACGGCGAGTGGATCGGGCTCAGGATTTGAAACGCGGCGCTTCCCGTCCCTCCCCGCGCGGGGAGGGACGGATGGTCCGGACGCGGCGGAAACCTTGCGCCGGCCGCGCTTCACAACTCCGCGAAGCGCGCTTCGTCGAGGCCGTATTCGCGCAGCTTGCGGTAGAGCGTGGAGCGGCCGATGCCGAGGCGGCGGGCGATCTCGCTCATGTGCCCGGCATAGTGCGAGATGGCGAGTTCGATGAGGTCGCGCTCGATGAGCTCGAGCGTGCGCAGATGGCCGGCCTCATCGAAGATGCGCACGACGGGCTCGGCGTCCACGGTTTGCGCGTGCTCGATCGCCGCGGAGAACGCCTGAGCGTAGTCGCGCGCTTCGCGCAGCGGCGCGTCGGGGTCGACGCCTTCGTTCGCGGGCTCGGGCGCGCGATCGGGGCGCGCGTCATTGGCCGGCCGCATCGCCGGCTTCAGGCCGGAGATCTGCGGGAAGTCCTCCGGCTGCAGGAGATCGCCTTCGCACAGGATCACGGCGCGGAACACGGCGTTTTCGAGCTGGCGGACATTGCCGGGCCAATCGAACGCTTCCAGCATCTCCAGCGCCGCGGGCGAGACGCCGCGCACGCTCCTACCCTCCTCGGCGTTGAAGCGCGCGACGAAGCGCATGACGAGGCCGGCGATGTCTTCGCGCCGCTGGCGCAGCGGCGGGGCTTCGATCGGAAACACGTTCAGACGATAATAGAGATCCTCGCGGAAGCGGCCGGCTTCGACGAGCTTGGCGAGATCCTTGTTGGTGGCGGAGATGATGCGGACATCGACCTTCACCGGACGCTTGGCGCCGACCGGATCGACTTCGCTCTCCTGCAGGACGCGCAGGAGCTTCACTTGCGCATCGAGCGGCAATTCGCCCACTTCGTCGAGGAAGAGCGTGCCGCCGTGGGCTTCCACGAACTTGCCGGCGTGGTTTTCGGTCGCGCCAGTGAAGGCGCCCTTCACGTGGCCGAACAGGATGCTCTCGACGAGATTCTCGGGAATCGCGCCGCAATTCACGGTGATGAACGGCTTGCCGGCGCGGTCGGACGCGCCCTGAATGCAGCGCGCCAGCACTTCCTTGCCGACGCCCGATTCACCGGTGATGAGGACGGGAATGGTGGACTTCGCCGCCCGCTCGCCCATGCGCACGACCGGCGCCATCGCGGGCGCGGACGCCACCATGTCGGCGAACGAAAGCTGGTTCGACGCCTTCTTCTTCAGGCGCACGACTTCGGTCTTCAGGTTCGACAGATCAAGCGCGTTGCGCACGGAGACGAGAATCCGCTCGGGGCTCGCCGGCTTCACGAAAAAGTCGCATGCGCCCGCCTGCATGGCCTGCACGACGGTGTCGATGCCGCCCTTGGCGGTGAGCACGATGCAGGGCAAATCGGCGCGGCGCTGGCGGATCTGGGCGAGCGCTTCGAGCCCGGACATGCCAGGCATGACGAGATCGAGGAGGACGACGTCAATGTCGCCATGGGTTTCGACGGCGTTGACGGCGGCCTGGCCGCCGTCGGCCGTGCGCGTCTTGAACCCGTTGCGCTCCACCGCCGCCTGCAACAGACGGCGCTGCGCCGGATCGTCGTCAACGATCAGGATCGTCTTCATTGGCCCACCAAATCTTCAGCGCGCCCTCTTTCATGGAGCGCGTTCATGTGAGCGGGACGTTACGGGCCAGACGTTCAGGCCGCGTTAAAATGGCACAACAATCCCAGTGCAAACGTGGTGAGCGAAGGCTTAAGTTTAAGCCTATGGCAGGAGCCAGCTTATGAGCGGGCCGCAAGATCCCGAGCGCGACCGGCTGTCCGCCCGCATCGGGCGGGTGGCGCAGGTGGGCGCGAACATGGGCGGGGCGGCGGCGGCGTACGCGGCGGCGCGGCTCACCGGCGGCGACGACGCGCAGATCGCCAAGGCGATCCGCGACGCGCTGGGCAAATCCAAGGGCCCGCTGATGAAGGTGGCGCAGCTCGTGGCCACGATCCCGGAATTGCTGCCCGAGGCCTACGCCGACGAATTCCGCAAGCTGCAATCGCACGCGCCGGCGATGGGCTGGCCGTTCGTGGACCGGCGCATGCGCACCGAGCTCGGCGCCGATTGGAAGAAGAAGTTCGAGTTCTTCGAGCAGGAGGCGGCGCATGCGGCCTCGCTCGGGCAGGTGCACCGCGCCATCACCAAGGCCGGCGATGAGGTCGCGTGCAAGCTGCAATATCCCGACATGGCGAGCGCGGTGGAGGCCGATATCGGCCAACTCAAGACGCTGCTCAACCTGTTCAAGACGATGGACAACACCATCGATTCCTCCGAAGCGATCGAGGAGGTGAGCGAGCGGCTGCGCGAAGAGCTCGACTATGAACGCGAGGCCAAGCACATGCGCCTGTTCGGCGCGATGCTTCAAGACAAGGCGGCGTATGTGCCCGTTCCGCAGGAGGGGCTCTGCACCAAGCGGCTCATCACCATGACCTGGCTCTCGGGCCGCGGGCTCCTGCATTACGTGGATGCGGACCAGGAGACGCGCAACCGGATCGCGGCGCTGCTGTTCACGGTCTGGTGGGGGCCGATGACGCGCTACGCCGTGATCCACGGGGATCCCCATCTCGGCAATTATTCGTTTACGGACGAAAACGAGAACCGGGCGAGCGCGCTCAATCTCCTCGATTTCGGCTGCGTGCGCATTTTTCCGCCGCGCTTCGTAGAAGGCGTGGTGCTGCTGCAGGCCTCCCTGAAGCGAGACGATCGCGACGGCGTTGCGCATGCGTTCGAGATCTGGGGCTTCAGGAACCTCAACAATGCGCTGATCGATGCGCTCTCGATCTGGGCGCGGTTCATCTATGCGCCGCTGATCGACGACCGGGTGCGCACGATCGCGGACGGGGTGAAACCGTCCGAGTACGGACGCAAGGAAGTGGGCGAAGTGCGCCGGCGGCTGAAGACGCTCGGCCCCGTGCTGATTCCGCGCGAATTCGTGTTCATGGACCGCGCCGCGCTCGGCCTGGGCGCGGCGTTCCTGCATCTGAAGGCGGAGCTCAATTTCGCGCGGATGTTCGAGGATAGCGTCGGCGCGTTCGATGTGGATGCGCTGGCGGCGCGGCAGGCGGAAGCGCTGGCGGGCGCGGGGCTTTAGCGGCGGCGATCGGACCCCCTCTTGCTCCCCCTTTCAGGGGGAGCAAGAGGGGGTCGCTACGCCTTGAACGGATCGCGCATGAGGATGACGTCGTCGCGTTCGGGGCTGGTGCTCACCAGCGCTGCGGGGCAGCCGATCAGTTCCTCGATGCGGCGGATGTATTTGATCGCGTTGGCCGGCAGATCGCGCGAGCTGCGTACGCCCTTGGTGGATTGCTCCCAGCCCTCGAGACTCTCGTACACCGGCTCGACGCCGGCCTGGCCCTTGAGGCTCGCGGGCAGATAGTCGAGTTCGGCGCCCGCGAAGCGATAGCCGACACAGATCTTGATCTCCTTGAAGCCGTCCAGCACGTCGAGCTTGGTCAGCGCCACGCCGTCGATGCCGGAGAGGGCCACGCTCTGGCGCACGAGCACGGCGTCGAACCAGCCGCAGCGGCGCGCGCGGCCGGTGTTGGTGCCGAACTCGCGGCCGACTTCGCCGAGCCTTTTGCCGATCTCGTCCTTCAGCTCCGTCGGGAACGGGCCTTCGCCGACGCGGGTGGTGTAGGCTTTCACCAGACCCAGCACATAGGTGATCGCGCCGGGGCCGAGGCCGGCGCCCGCCGCCGCCTGCCCGGCCACCACGTTCGACGAGGTGACGAAGGGATAGGTGCCGTGATCGACGTCGAGCAGCATGCCTTGGGCGCCCTCGAACAGAATCTTCTTGGAATCGCGCCGGGCGGCTTCGAGCACGCGCCAGGCCGGCTGCGCGAACGGCAGCACCTTGGGCGCAACCTCGAGCAATTGCGCCTTCAGCTTCTCGGCGTCGACCTCTTCGAGGCCGAGGCCGCGGCGCAGCGAATTGTGATGCGTGAGCAGGCGGCCGATCTTCCAGTCGAGCGCGTCGGCGTCGGCGAGATCGGCGACGCGCAGGGCGCGGCGGCCGACCTTATCCTCGTAAGCCGGACCGATGCCGCGCCCGGTGGTGCCGATGCGCGCGTCGCCGGCGGCGGCCTCGCGCGCGATGTCGAGCTCGGAATGCAGCGGCAGGATGAGGCTGGCGTTGTCCGCCAGCACCAGATTGGCGGGGTTCACCGCGACGCCCTGCCCGCGCAGATTCTCGATCTCGCGCGCCAGATGCCAGGGATCGACGACGACGCCATTGCCGATGATCGAGAGCTTGCCCTGCACCAGCCCGCTCGGCAGCAGCGCCAGCTTGTAGGTGGTGTTTCCCACCACCAGGGTGTGGCCGGCGTTGTGGCCGCCCTGGAAGCGCACCACGACGTCGGCGCGATGGCAGAGCCAATCGACGATCTTGCCCTTGCCCTCATCGCCCCATTGGGCGCCGACCACCACGACTGCGCTGCTCATCACCTGCTCCAAGCGCACATTCACTCGATTTGCGTCCGGCGCGCAAACTCACCCGCATTTGCGCTCTCACAATAAGCGGCTCGGCCAAAACCGGCGGCGGCCTTGATCATGATCGAGCCCCGCGCGCTGCAAAGGCGCGCAGGCGCCCGGCGTGCGGCTCATTCGAGGCTCACGCCGCGCGCGGCGGCTTCGGCGTCATAGCGCGCGTGCATGTAGGCCCATTGCGCGGCGGCGGATTCGACGACGCGGTCGGCGGCGCGCAGCGCGTCGACGGCGTTGGCGCATGCGCCCGCCTCGTCCCCAGCCTCGACGGCTGCGCCATAGGCGGACGCAGACCGGGTCATGCCTGAGACCTCCGCCATCGAGGCGTTGAGGAACCCCATGAAGCCTTCATCCTCGAGCAGGCCGAGCGCGAACGCGCCGTGATCTTCGGCCGTCCAGGCGCCGAGTTCGATCAAGCGCTGGCCCTTCCAGTCGGCGAGCCGTTCGCCGTACTCGCCGATCGCCTGGCCGTACGCCAGCACCGCGCCCATGTGATCGGAAAAACCGGCCAGGAAGGTCGCGCGCGTCGCTTCGGCGCAGACGCCCGGCGCGGGCGCGCTGGGACGAACCAGCGCAAGCGGCGCGGGGCGAATGGTTTGCGCAGCGGCGATGGGCGCGCCCGCGCACACGACCAGCGCCGCAAGCACGGCGATCCAACTACGCATCGAAGACTCCTGACGGCGACGGTCAACGGCCGAAACGACGGCCGATCCGGAGGCCGAGTTGATCCATGCCCTGGTTGCGTCCATCGCCGAGGATTTGTCCATGCGACAGATGGGAGAAGAACACCTGACCAGACCAGCCGCCGCCAAAATTGCGCGATAAGCCGATCGAGGTGCGGAAGAGATCGCGCGAGCCGAGGAGCACGTTCTCGGCAGTGAAATCCACCGCCTCCTGCGAGCCCCACGGGAACGGCACTTCGAGCGCGCCGTCGTGGATCACGTAGCCGAGCCCCGGCTCAAGGCTCCAATCCTCGCCCAGGTCCAAACGCCATTCGAGGCCGACGCCGCCGAAACTCGTATCGCCGGCGACATTAAGGGAGCCGACGATGTAGGGCGTGGGCGCGCCGGCCCAGCGCAAGAATCCGGGCGAGTCGAAATTGATCTGCAGCTCGACGGCCGGGCCGTCCTCCTTGTCGGCGTTCTTATCGTCCAAGACACGGATATTGTGGGCCAGGACGCCCATGTGGACGCTGTCGACGGGGCCGTCCGCACGCGCCTCGCCGGCGGCGGCCATCGCGCCGAGCAGCAGCAGTCCAGCTCCGGACCATCTCATGAGCGAATCCTCCCCGCCTTTCTTCCTGCGTAACCCTTTTTCCCGGTCCCGGGAAAGGCCCTCCGCCTAGGCGAAGCGCAGCAGCTTGGCGTAGCGGACTTGCGGCAGCGCGGCGATCCTGGAGAGCAGATCCTCGCCGATCTCCTGGTCGATCGCGACAAGACAGATCGCGTCCTCGCCTTCGGCGACGCGGCCGAGATTGAAGGTTGCGATATTGATCTTCGCCTCGCCCAGCATGGTGCCGAGCGCGCCGATGAAGCCCGGCTTGTCGAGATTGTTGACATAGAGCATGAGCGGATGGAACGCGGCTTCGAGCGGCATACCCTTGATCTCGGTGATCCGCGGCACGCCGCCGATGACGACGCCGCCCAGCGAACGCCAGCCGCCGCCGGTCTGCACGCGGATGCGGATGAGGCTGTCGTAGGTGGGCGAATCCTCGCGCTTGCTCTCGGTCAGCGGCGTGCCGCGTTCCTTCAGGATCGCAGGCGCGGAGACCATGTTCACCTCCGCCAGCATGGGCCTGAGCAGCCCCGCCAGCGCGGCCGCGGTCAGCGGTTTGGTGTTCACCCGCGCGACATCGCCTTCGTACTCGATCTCGACGGCGTCGAGACCCGCGTCGATGATCTGGCCGGCGAAGAGGCCCAGCTGCTCGGCGAGCTTCGCGTAAGGGCGAAGCCGCGGCGCCTCTTCGGCCGTGATCGAGGGCATGTTGAGCGCGTTCATCACCGCGCCGCTCATCAGATAGTCGCTCATCTGCTCGGCCACCTGCAGCGCGACATTCTCCTGCGCCTCGGTGGTGGCCGCGCCCAGGTGCGGCGTGGCGATGAAGTTCGGCGCGCCGAACAGCACATTCTCCCTCGCCGGCTCGACGCTGAACACGTCGAACGCGGCGGCGTGGACGTGGCCGCTTTCGAGCAGCGCGCGCAACGCGGCCTCGTCCACCAGACCGCCACGGGCGGCGTTGATCAGGATCACGCCCGGCTTGGTCTTGGCCAGCGCCTCGGCGGAGAGGATGTTCTTGGTCTTCTCGGTCAGCGGCACGTGCAGGGAGATGATGTCGGCGCGGGCGAGGAGATCGTCGAGCTCCACCTTCTCCACGCCGATCTCGACGGCGCGTTCGGCGGAGAGGAAGGGATCATAAGCGATCACCTTCATCTTCAAGCCCAGCGCCCGCTCGGCGACGATGGAGCCGATATTGCCGCAGCCGATCAGGCCGAGCGTCTTGGCGAAGAGCTCGACGCCGCGCTTCTCGAAATGGCCCTTCTTCCATTCGCCCTTCTGGGTGGAGACGTCCGCGGCCGCGACCTGGCGCGCGGCGGCGAACATGAGCGCGATCGCGTGCTCGGCGGTGGTGATGGAATTGCCGAACGGCGTGTTCATCACCACGATCCCCTTCGCGGTCGCGGCGGGGATGTCGATATTGTCGACGCCGATGCCGGCGCGGCCGATGACTTTGAGATTCTTCGCCGCGGCGATGATGTCGGCCTTCACCTTCGTGGCCGAGCGGATCGCGAGGCCGTCGTAGGCGCCGATCACTTCTTTGAGCCTGGCGGCGTCGGGGCCGAGCTTGGGCTCGAAATCCACGTCGATGCCGCGCGATTTGAAGATCTCGATCGCGGCGGGCGAAAGATCGTCGCTAATGAGCACTTTGGGCATAGAGAGATCCTTTGAGGTTCATTCCCTTGTCCCGCCATCGCGGGAGAAGGCCGCGGCACGCGTCGGATGAGGGTGGGGTGTGCTGCTGAAGCGCGCCCCCTCATCCGGCCGCCACGCGGCCACCTTCTCCCCCTCTCGGGGGAGAAGGAAAACCAGATGAGCTAAGCAGCCTTCGCGAGATCGGCGGCGAGGGTCGCGAAGGCCCATTCGATCCAGGGGATGAGGGCTTCGACGTCGCTCTTCTCCACCGTCGCGCCGCACCAGATGCGCAAGCCCGGGGGCGCTGTGCGGTAGGCGCCGGCGTCTAGCGCCACGCCTTCCTTATCCAGCAAGGAGACGAGCTTCTTGGCGAAATCCGCCTGCGCCTCCTCGCTGAGCGAGGCGACGCGGCTGTCGACGATCTTCAAGCACACGCCGGTGTTGGACCAGGTGCGCGGATCGTCCGCCAGCGGCGCGATCCAGGGCGTCGCCTGCGCCCAATCATACAACGCCTTTGCGTTCGCATCGGCGCGGGCGTGCAGCGCGGGCAGGCCGCCGATGCGCTCGCCCCATTTGAGCGTGTCGAGATAATCTTCCGTCGCCAGCAGCGAGGGCGTGTTGATGGTGGCGCCTTCGAAGATCTCAGCGTCGAGCTTGCCCTTCTTGGTCAAGCGGAAAATCTTCGGGATCGGGCGATCGGGCGTGTAGCTTTCCAGCCGCGCGATAGCGCGGGGGCTGAGAATGATCATGCCGTGGGCCGCCTCGC
Organism: Hydrogenophilaceae bacterium; assembly: GCA_013389015.1. Lineage (GTDB taxonomy): Bacteria > Pseudomonadota > Alphaproteobacteria > Caulobacterales > Aquidulcibacteraceae > CADEEL01. The sequence goes on from JACAEE010000165.1 coordinate 13,021, forward strand.
CGCCCATCACCTTCTGCCAGGAATAGGTGACGACGTCGCATTTGGCCCAGTCGATCGGCTGGGCGAAGGCGGCGCTGGTGGCGTCGTTGATCGTGATCCCTTCGCGGTCGGCGGCGATCCAATCGAAATTCGGAATCCTGGCGCCGGACGTGGTGCCGTTCTGGGTGAAGACGATGTCAGCGCCCTTGCGCGCCTTCGCCAAGTCAGGCAGCGCGCCATAGGGGCGCCCGACATAGAGGGCGGCGTCGATCTTCAGCGCCTTGGCGTCGGTCACCCATTCTTCGCCGAAGCTTTCCCAGGCGAAGACATCGACCGGGCGGCAGCCCAGCATCGACCACATCGCCATCTCCACCGCGCCGGTGTCGGAGGCGGGCACGATCCCGATCTTGTAGTCCGCCGGGACCTGCAGGAGCGCGCGGGTGCGGTCGATCGCTTCCTTGAGCTTGGCTTTGCCCTCTTTGGAGCGGTGCGAACGGCCGAGGGCGGCGCCGGAGAGATGCTCCAGCGCCCAGCCCGGGCGTTTTTTGGTGGGTCCCGAAGAGAAACGGGGATCGGCCGGCTTGGCCGCCGGCTTGGCGGGGATGCTCATCGATGTACTCCCATCCTTGCAGATGGGCGCCCGCCGTTGGGAGCGGGTGGCCCGCGCCCGACATGCGGGATTCCGCGTCAACAAGCAATGAAGAAATCTGCGGCATCGCGTCAGCGCCGCTCAAGCGCCGATCGTCCGCCCGTCCTGCCGGAACGACCGGTCGTCGCGCTAACGCGCCGTTTACCGCGCCGATGCGCCGCTTCCTTAACAGGCGGCGCCTTAGAACGGCGCCGACAAGAATTGGTGGGGCATATGCGAACGACCATCGGCGTCATCGCCACCATGGTCCTGTGGTGCACGCTGAGCGCGGTCGCGTTCGCTCAGGAGGCGCCGGCCTGGGCCGCGCGCGGCGAGGCGCTCGCGCGCCGGGTCGAAGCCGGCAACATGATCATCACCGAGAGCGTGCGGCGCGAGCGCGAAGCGCTGGCCGGGCGCCAACATGGCGAACAGCGCCTCATGACGCTCTATGACCTCGCCGCCGACGATTATGTCGCCTCTGACGCGGACGCCGCCGCCGTCTCGATCACACGCCTCGAACGCGAAGCCCAAGCCCAGAACAGCGCCCGCTATCGCGCGATGGCCGCCATGCTGCGCGCCTACGCGCCCGCTTTGGAAGGCGACTACGTCGCTGCGCGCGACAATCTCCGCGCAGCGCTTGCGCGCAACAGCGATCCTTACGCCAACGCCGCCGGCGCGCGCCTGCTCGCCTATGCGCTGACGGATCTCGGCCTGTTCGGCAATTCGCTGGAGGCTGCGCGCGGGGGTCTCGTCCGGCTGCCGGAAACGCCTGAGACGCGGCCGCTGCGCTCAGGGCTCTATGACGCGATGTCGTACAATTCCGTCCGCGTCGGCGATTATGACGGCGCGCTTTCGCATCTTGAGCGCACCGTCGAGCTCGACCTAGCGTCGGGGCGGCCGATCGACGGCGCAGTGCTGATCAACAATGTGGCGAGCATGCTCGCGCAGGCCGGCGCGTTCGATGCGGCCAAGCGCCTGACGCTTCTCCACCGCAATCTCGCGATCCGCTCGCATTCGCCTGCGCAGGCGTTCTTCTCGGCGCTGCTGTGCGCAAAGGTGTACTTCCTCGCCGGCGAATACGGCGCGGCGCTCCACTGCGCCGAGGAAGGCCGCAAGGTCGCCGACGCGCCGCCGGAATACCTGTCGCGCCTGCTGGTCTACCGTGTGCAGGCGCTTGCGCGGCTTGGCCGCGGCGCCGACGCACGCAGCGCCCTGAACGAATTGCGGGCGCTCGCCGCAAGGCGCGGCGATCCCAGCCTCAGCGAGCGCCTCAACATCATCGAGCCCGAAGTGCTCGCCGCCGAAGGCCGCGCGAGCGACGCCTTCCTCGCCATGCGCGCCGCCCATGAAGCGGCCGAGCGCAACCTGATGACGCGATTCAATGACGGCGTGCGCGAGCTGCGCGCCACGATGGAGAGCGAAGTCGCGCAAGCCGAAGCGCGCGCGGAGGCCGAAGCGGTCCGCTCCGAACTGCGCGAACGCACGCTCGAAGCGGTTGCGCTCCTCGCGCTGCTGGTGGGCGCCTGCCTGGTTGCGGTCGGCCTCGTGGCGCTCCTGATCTATCGCAGCCGCCGCGCGATGCTGCAGGCCGTGGGCCGCGCCGAGGAAATTCTCGCGCGCCGCGGCGAGGCCGCCGCGCCGGTCGCCAACGACAACGCGCACCGCCGCAACCCGACGCAGCGCCTCGCCCACATTCTCGACGAAATCGAACGGCGCGACGACGAGCTCGAGCGTGCGTTCAAGGACCTCGACGCCGCCCGCCAGGCGGCGGAAGAGGCAAGCCAGGCCAAGTCGCAATTCCTCGCCACCGTCAGCCACGAGCTGCGCACGCCGCTCAATGCGATCATCGGCTATAGTGAAATGCTGCTCGAAGCCGCCCAGGCGAATGAAGGCGACCAGTCCGCCCAGGACGTGCGGCGCATCAATCTCGCCGGGCAGCGCCTCCTGGCGATGATCAACGACGTGCTCGACTTCTCCAAGATCGAAGCCGGCGCCATGCAACTCTGCGTCGCGCCGGTCGAGCTCGACGCGCTCGTGGCCGACGTGATCGACACCGTGCGCCCGGCCGCCGTCGCCAACGGCACCACGATCACGGCCCATACGCGCGCGCTCGGCGCGGCCGAAACCGACGGCATGAAGCTCAGCCAATGCCTGCTCAACCTGACGGCCAACGCCGCCAAGTTCACGCGCAACGGCCAAGTCGAAGTGCGCGGGCGCCGTGAACAGAAGGCGGACGGCGATTGGCTCGTGTTCGACATCGTCGACAACGGCATCGGCATCTCGGCCGAGGCGCTGACGCGTCTGTTCCAGCCGTTCGTGCAGGCCGACGCCTCAACCACGCGCGCCTATGGGGGCACCGGCCTCGGGCTTGCGATCACGCGCCGCCTCGCCAACTTGCTCGGGGGCGAAGTGAGCGTTGAAAGCGCGCCCGGGCGCGGTTCGGTCTTCACCCTGCGCGTCCCAGCGCGCGCCAGAGCGCCGCTTGCGGAAGCGGCGTAGACGCCCCATCGACCCCTCCTCCCGCGCTTTGAACCAGGGCCGGCGGCAATCGGTCAGCCTTGCCTGACGGCCGCTTTTCTGGCCAAACGTGAAGCGTGAGCACGGTGCTTTATTCCGGCGACGAACGCCTCGCCAACCGTCCTGAGAAGGACCAGGAGGGCGAGCGCGCGCCCTACATCTCGCCCGACATCGGCCTGAGCGATCTCTGGTATTTCGCCATGCCGTCGCGAAAGCTGAAGCGCGGCAAGCTCCTCGCCAAGCGGATGTTCGACCTGCATCTGGTGTTCGGGCGCGACAGCGAGGGGCGCCCCTTCGCGATGCAGAATTCCTGCCGCCACCAGGCGATGCCGCTGTCGCTCGGGCGGTTCGACGGCAAGCGCCTGGAATGCCCGAACCACGGCTGGCTCTACGACACTGACGGCCAATGCGTCTCCATCCCGTGCCTGAGCGAAAAGCAGCCGCAGGACATCAGCCGCATCCGGATCAAGAGCTTCCCGTGCCGGGACGTGCAGGGCAATGTCTGGATCTATGCGGGACGGCCGTCCGACGACATCCCCGATCCGCCGCGGCTGCCGGAAGTGGAGGCCAAGCATCTGCGCGTGGACGGCATGATGCGCTTCGCGTGCGGGATGGATCGCGCCACGCTCGGGCTCATCGATCCCGCGCACGGACCCTATGTGCACACGTCATGGCTCCGGCGCAGCGATCGGGACCGGCGCGAGAAAGAGAAACGGTTCGTCCCTTCGCATCTCGGCTTCACCATGGCCCGGCACTCGACGAAGACCGCGCAGGCGCTCTGGTTCATGCCGAAATCGATGGAGATCGAGGTCAGCTTCCAGCTGCCGGGCGTGCATTTCGAGTGCGTGCGCGCGGGCAAGCACGTGTTCACCGGCATGATCACGGCGACGCCGCTCACCGCCAACGAGACGCAGGTGAACTACAATCTCTACTGGACGATTCCGTGGCTCGCGCCGGCGCAGCCGGTGGTCGCGCTGCTGATGCACAACTTCTTCGCGCAGGACCAGCACGCGATGGCCGGCCTCTCCACGTTCGCGACCGAGCGGACGCCGCCCTTGACGCTTGTCGGCGATCCCGACCAGCAGGCGGTGTGGTACTTCAAGCTCAAGCAGGAATATCTGCGCGCGAAGAAAGAGGGCCGGCCGTTCGAGAATCCTGTGCAGGAGACGGTGCTGCGCTGGCGCACGTGAGGATCGCGCGCTCAGTAGCGGCGCTCGGTCGCCAGCAGCATCACGGCGCGCGCCGACCATAGCTCCGCCAGGCAACGCGCCGCCGCCGGCTGCGCCCCCGACCCGCCCTGGAACGTCTCGCCGCGATAGGCGCATTCGCTTTCGGCGAAGCGCGCAAACGCTTCGCTCGCGCCGCTGAGCGCGGGCGCGCGCGGCGGATCGCGCGCGCGCAGCCTTGCTTCGGCGTCCTGGGCCTGCGCGATCCACCAATCCGCCTCATGGGACCAGCACAGCGTCTCACTCATCGTGGCTGGGCCTTCAGCCGCGATGCACGGCCGCGCGCCCGCGCCCAGGCACGCCGCCACTGCGCCGCCCGCCGCCTCTGCGCTTGCGACGCACGACAGCATCCGCAGCGCCTCGAAGCTCTCGAACGGATCGGCATGGGCGCACGCAGCGGCAAGCCCAATGAGAAACGCAAGCGCCGCGATCCGCATCGCTCCTCCTGCACGGTTAGGGCGCGGGCGCGGCCGCCGGCGGGAGCGTGTACTGGACCTCAGCGCCCGGTCCCGGCGGCACGCCGAGATAGACCCACGCAAGCGTCAGCGCGATGCCGACGATCAGGATCCAGATCGAATATGGGATCATGGTCGCGGTCAGGCTGCCGAGGCCGAAATCGGTGCGCCAGCGCTGGCAGAACGTCAGCACGAGCGGAAAATAGACCATGAGCGGCGTGATGATGTTGGTGGCGCCGTCGCCGACGCGGTAGGCCGCCGTCGTCATCTCCGGTGAAACGCCGAGCAACATCATCATCGGCACCAGCACGGGCGCGAGCAGCGCCCATTTCGCGCTGGCCGAGCCGACGAGCAGATTGATGCCCGAGGTGAAGAGCACGATGAGCGCAAGCAAAGCCGGCATCGGCAGGCCTGAGCTCTCGATCGCGCCTGCGCCCTGCACCGCGAAGATGAGGCCGAGATTCGACCAATTGAACATCGCCACGAAATGCGCCGCGGCGAACGCGAGCACGAGATAATAGGAAAGATCGCCCATGGCGCCGGCCATCATCTTCACGGCGTCGCGATGGTTCTTCACCGTGCCGACGGCGGCGCCATAGACCCAGCCGGACACGAGAAAGAGCACGAGGAAGCCGGCGACCAGGGATTGATAGAACGGCGTCAGCCGCGCTTCGGGATTGGCGGCCTCTTCATCGATCAGCGGCGTGCCGGGTCCGAGCGTGAAGAACGCCCACAGCGCCGCGACCGCCAACATCGCGAGGCCCGCGCGGCCAAGGCCCTTCTTCTCCGCGTCGCTCAAGGGCGCGTCGGCGTCGCCCAAGGTCTGCATCGCTTCGCCGTCGGGGGCGCTGAACCGCTTCAGGCGCGGCTCGATGATCACGTCGGTCACGATCCAGATCACCGGCAGGAACACGATCAGCATCGCGGCGATGAACCACCAATTGCCGGCGATGTTGGCGTCCCAGGCCGGAACGATCTGCTCCACCGCCGTCTCGGTGATGCCGAACAGGAGCGCGTCAAGCTGGCCGGGCAAGAGGTTGGCCGAGAAGCCGCCGGAGACGCCCGCAAAAGCCGCGGCGATGCCCGCGATCGGATGGCGCCCGGCGGCGGCGTAGAGCACGCCCGCGAGCGGGATCAACACGACATAAGCCGCATCGGCGGCGAGATTGCCCATCATGCCGACGAAGGCCACAGCCGGCGTCAGCAGCGCCTTGGGCGCGCCGCGCACGCCGGCGCGCATGGCCGCGGCGAAGAAGCCCGAACGCTCGGCGATTCCGGCGCCCAGCATCACCACCAGCACATAGCCCAGCGGATGGAAGTGCGTGAACGTCGCCGGCATCTCGACCCAGAGCCGGCGAATGTTCTCCGCGCTCAACAGGCTCGTCGCCTCGATGACCGCGGGCGCGCCCGTGGCCTCGTCGATCTGCGTAGGATGTTCGGCGGCGTAATTGAGCGCGGCGGCGACGACGCTGCCGAGGATCAAGATGGCGATCAGCCAGAAAAAGATGAAAACCGGATCGGGGAGCCGATTGCCCGCCCGTTCGATCAGGCCGAGCAGGCCCGTCTGCCGTTGCTGCGGCGCAGCCGCCATGTTCCCTCTCCCGAATTGCTTTTGCTCCGTTAGAGCCTGCCGCCGCCGGGAGAGCAACAGAGACCGCGCCATGCGCGTTGTGTGACCTAGGTCATGGCCCGGGCCTCGCCCCTGCGCGTATGCACCCGTCATGATGGCCGCGCCGTGTCCGGGGCCGCGAGGGAGCAATCGAGAAAGCGGATGCGCCTGACGGGCCGTGACTGGACGCTATTTTTCGTGTGCGTGGCTCTCTGGGGCTCGGCCTATGCGCTGGTGCGCGTGGGGCTGATGAACGACGCGGCGCCCTGGCAGATCGTGGCCGGGCGGCTGTGGGCGGCGACGCTGTTTCTTCACGCGATCTTGTTCGTCCGACGCAGGCGGGGCCTCGAGCCGCCGCGGACGCCGCGCTCGCGTCGGAAGCTGCTGGCGATGGGACTGCTCGGGGCGGCGCTGCCGTTCTGGCTCTATTCGTGGGCGCAGCTTTCGGCGCCCTCCGGCCTCGTCGGGCTCTATGCGGCGGTGACGCCGCTGATGGTGGCGTTCCTGGCGCCTCTGTTCGCCCGCTCCGAGCGGCTTGACGCGGCGCGGGTGTTCGGGCTCGCGCTGGGCTTCGCCGGCGTCGCGGTGCTCATGGGCCCCTCCGCGTTCGGGGGCGAGCGCGACGCTACGCTGGCGGCGCAGGCGGCCGCGTTCCTGGGCGCGGCCTGCTACGCGGTCAACGCGCTGGCGGCGCGCGCGGGCGCCGACATTCCGCCGCTCGAGGCGGCGGCGGGGTGGACGTTCTTCGGCGCCGTCTTCGCCACGCCGTTCGGCGTCGGCGAAACGCTCGCCGGCGCGCATCCGAACGCCGTCGCCTATCTCGCGATCGCAGCGCTGGCGCTAGGGCCGACGGGGCTTGCGGCGATCGCTTATTTCGCGCTCGTGCGCAGCGCGGGGCCGGTGTTCACGGTGCAGACGAACTATCTGATGCCGATCTGGGCGCTCGGGCTCGGCGCCGTCGCGTTCGGCGAAACGATCGGCGTCAACGCGATCGCGGCGTTCGCGCTCATCGCCCTCGGGCTGTTCGTTGCGCAGGAAGGCTGGCGCCTCTGGCGCCCGGCCGCGCCGCCGTCCCTGGGGTAGCGCGCCAGCGCGCCTTCAAGAACTGTGCTTGCGCTGGTGGTTCCAGAAACCGAACGCAATGAGCGCGCTCATCGACAGGACAAGGCCCCAGAAGCCGAACGAATAGATCGTCCAGAAGCACACGATGAGCGCCACGACGATGAAGAGCGCGTCCATGCGACGCAGCTTTGCGTCAAATCGTTACCGTCGCATTAACCACGCTGCGCGCCGCTCAGCCGCCGTCATTGGCCGCGCCGCCGCGCTCGCCCATGACGAGCACGCGCACCGAAGACGGCTCCTCGACTTCGACCTTCTCCATCTCCTGGCTCTTGGCGTCCGGCGGGGTCTCGATCTCGTAGACGTGGATCGTTTCGGCGCCGGCGATTTCGGCTTCCTTCACCAGGCGCACGATCAGATCGTCGTCGAGCGTCTTGCCGCGCGGGCCGCCCTTGACGACGACGACCTTCTTTTCGCCGTCCTCGCCTTCGCCGTCGGCGACTTCCGGGCTCTCGAAGATCGGCGCCGCTTCCAGCCCCGGCGCCAGCGGCTGGCGCTTGGCCTTCTTGGCGCGCGGCAGCGGATCGGGCGCGACGGCGGGACGGTTGTGCAGGCGCGCGATCGAAGCGTCGAGCTCGCCGCGCAGATAGATCGCCACCTGCCCCAGAAGGCGCACGCTGGAGAGCGTCTGGATCGCGCGGACATAGCCGCCGCGCTTGGAGGCCTGGTAGCCGACGATCGAATCCAGATCGAAGCGGTCGCACCAATAGGGCGCGAGATCGGCGAAGAGCGCGCCCGTCACCGGATCCTCCGGCATGCCCATGCCCGGCGCGAAGAAGCGGCAGATGAAGTCATAGGGCGCCTTCTCATCGCCCGGCGCCGTGATCGCGAGGCAGCCCTGGCGTGGGCCGCGCACGATCCGGTCGATCGCGCCCACGTCCGGCTTCAGCGTGCGGACGGCTTCCTCCGTGTCCAGAACGATGTTGGCGTATTCGCCGACGAACGCGTCGACGACGCGCGGGGCGCCGAGCGCCTGCACGAGTTCGCCGGGCACGGTCCAGGGCGCGCGCGGCTTGCGCGGCAGATCGAGCGTGTAGCCGTCCGGCGTGCGGCGCACGATCAGCGCGCCGGCCTGGGAATCGAACACGGCGACCTCAAGATCGTTCTCGATCTCGGACAACATCACTGCGCCGGCCGCGAGCGTAGCGTGGCCGCAGATCGGCACTTCCTGCAGCGGCGTGAACCAGCGCAATTGGTAATTGCCTTTCAGCCCCGTGGGCACGACGAAGGCCGTCTCGGAAAGACGGTTCTCCGCCGCGATCGCCTGCAGCGTCGCATCCGGCAGCCAGCGCTCGAGCGGCACCACGGCGGCCGGATTGCCGGTGAAGACGCGGTCGGTGAAGGCGTCCACCACCCAGATGCGCATGTGCTAAGGGCTCCGTTCCCTCATGAGGCGAAGGCCCGAAGTATGGGCGATCAAACCTCAAAACGCCAGGGCGCAGGGCCTGTTGCGCGAACCGCGCGCCGCCCGCGTCTATTCCGCAGCGACGGGCGCGGCGTTCCAGCCATGGCCGAGCGGGCCTGCGCCGCGGCCGAGGCCGGGCGCTGCGAGGATCGCGGCGCGCACATAGCTCCGTGCGCGGACGATCGCGTCACGCGCAGCCATGCCTTGCGCTAGGCCGGCCGCGATCGCGGAAGCGAGCGTGCAGCCGGTGCCGTGGGTCGCACGCGTCTCAATGCGCGGGGCTTCGAACGCCTCGATCCCATCCGCGCTCGCGAACACGTCGCGTACGATCGGCCCCGCAATATGGCCGCCCTTAACCAAGACGCTGCGCGCGCCCAACTTGAGCAAGGCCGCGCCGGCGCGCTGCTGGGCCGCCATGTCCTCGACCGGAAAGCCGACGAGACGCGCGGCTTCCGGCGCGTTCGGCGTCAGCACCGCTGCGCGCGGAACGAGCGCATCGCGCAACACGCCAACCGCGTCGTCCGCCAAGAGCGCATGGCCGCCCTTGGCGATCATCACCGGATCGACGACGAGCGGGGCGCCGCCGGCGCGCGCATCATACTCGGCCGCGACCAGCTCAACGAGCGCGGAATCGGCGAGCATGCCCGTCTTCCAGCAATCGGCGCCGAGATCATCCATCACCGCGCGGATTTGCGCGGCGACGACTTCCGGCGGGATCGGGTGAACGCCGGTCACGCCCAGCGTGTTCTGCACCGTCACGGCCGTCACCGCAGTCATGGCATGCGCGGAAAGCGCGGTCACTGTCTTGATGTCGGCCTGGATTCCGGCGCCGCCGCCGGAATCGGAGCCGGCGATGATGAGCACGCGGCCGCTGATCCTGGTCATGCGCGCAGGATAGAGCCGCGCGCGGGCGCCTCCAAGCTCACTCGACGACGCCACGGCGCGGCGGCGCCGGCTGAGGCGACGGCTGCTTGCCGAAGCGGGCGTCGGCCAGGCGCGCGAACCAGACGCGGGCGGGCTGTTCGATGTAGCGATGGGTCAGCGCCGACGCCGCAATCACCACGACCACGAGACCGACCAGCATGGCGTTCATCACATAGACGCCGCCGAGATCCATGACTTCGCGCGGGCCCGTCATTGTGTCGACCGTCACCCAGAACTCGGTCCCGAAATAGCGGGCCGCGAGCGCCACCACAGCGCCCAGCGTGTAAATGATCGGCACATGGGTGAGATAGATGGAGTACGAGATCTCCCCCAGCCAAACCAGCGGCTTGGCGCGCGCATAGCGCGAGATGATCCCCTGCTCACTGGCCAGAGCGTAGCCGAAGATCGAGAACGCCAGGCCCGTGCCCAGCATCCAGAAGCCGTCGAGCCGCAGGAAGCTGATCGTCACGGCTGCGGCGAAGGCGCCGACTTCGAGGATCGAGCCCAGCCAGAACCCTTTGAACGGGAAGCGCTGCGACAGGAAATAGACCGTGAAGCCCATGAAGAATTCCATGATCGCGCGCGGGACGCTGGCGAGTTCGCCGACGCGCGTCCACTGGTCGGCCTGGAAATAATACAAGACGCCGGCGACGACCGCGCAGACGAGGCCGAGCGCGATGCGCGCGCCCACCGAGCTGACCAGCAAACAGATCGCACAGAGGACGAGGTACGCCGCGATCTCGGTCGAGATCGTCCAGGCCGGGAAGTTCCACGTCATGGGCTTGTCCCAGCCCCAGGACTGGACAAAGAAAACGTTCTCGACAAACGCCGAAACGGTCGTCCCTTCGGTGAAGGGCTCATGCGCGGCGTCGATCCCGCCATATTCGACGGCCAGCCACCGCGCCGTCTCAAACAGCAGCAAGTACAACAGCAACGCCATGTGCAGCGGCCAGAGCCGGCCCAGGCGCTTAATCAAGAACCGCGCGGCGCCGCGCCCGTCCTGAATGCCGGCGCCGTACATCAGGGCGACGACGAAGCCGGAGAAGACGAAAAACACCGTCAGCATCGGCGCGGGATACTGAACGAACGGCGTGTGAAAGATTGAACTCAGGAATGGCGCGTGGACCAAAACAACCCACAACGCGAACAATCCGCGCAAGCCATCCATGGCCGCGTAGCGCATTTGACCCGTCCCCGCACAGCGTGCTCCGTCAGCCCGCCCGCCCCTGGGACGAAGCTGCAATTACGCCGCCACAGTTCGGGTTGGTTAATCAGTTGCGCTGAGCTTCAGCCCCGCCACGCCGGCAAGAATGAGCGCGATGCAGAGAATGCGCGCCCCCGTCGCCGGCTCCTTGAACAGGAGCACGCCAAGGATCGCCGCGCCGGCCGCGCCGATCCCGGTCCACACGGCATAGGCGGTCCCGACGGGGATTTCGCGCATCGCGAACCACAGGAACCAGAAGCTCGCGATCATGGCCGCGATGGTGAACGCGCTGACGACATGATCGTTCTTGAACGCGAACTTGAAGCCCATCGCCCAGGCGATCTCGAAAAGCCCCGCCAAGACCAGGCTCCACCAATGCACGCTCATCTCGCCTCCTCGCGCGCGCCGCGCTATGGGGCTCCATGGCGCAAGTCGTGCGGATCTCCAAGACGCTCTCGCTGTGGCTCCGGCATCGGCCGCAGGCGGGCGGCCTCAGCCTGGACGCGGAGGGCTGGGCCGAAGTCGACGCCGTCCTCGCCGCGCTCGCGCGCAGGGGGCTGCCCGGCGACCTCGACACGCTCCTCAATGTGGTGGAGACCAACGACAAGCAGCGGTTCGAGCTTTCCCCCGATCTCGCGCGCATCCGGGCGCGGCAAGGGCATTCGCTGGCCGGCGTGACGATCGCGCATGAGACGCGGACGCCGCCTGCCCAGCTCTATCACGGAACGGTCGAGCGCTTTCTCGCCGCGATCATGGCGCAGGGGCTGTCCAAGATGCGGCGCCAGCACGTGCATCTCTCAGCGGATGTGGAGACGGCGCGGCGCGTGGGCGCGCGGCGCGGGGCGCCGGTGATCCTCGCGATCGACGCCGCCGCGATGGCCCGCGAAGGCGTCGTGTTTCAGATCAGCAGCAACGGCGTATGGCTCGTCGAGCACGTCGCGCCGCGCTTTCTCACGCGGTTCGAATAGTTCACGCGGCTTGCGGCGCAGGCCGGCCGGGGCGCAGACGCACGCGCACCAGCCAATAGATCAGGGCGACGAGCGGGGCGAAGGCTGGTGGCGCAAGGAAGATGATCTCGCGCATCGGCTCGGGAAACACCTGCATCTGGCCGAGGAAGAGCGATCCCGAGGCGATGAACAAGCCAAAGCACATCCGCCAGAGGTGCCGCGCGATGCGGCGCGCGCCGGCGACGCCGCGGCGCAGGATCATGTTGAGATCGAGCGCGGCCGCCATCGGCGTGATCACGCCGAAGATGAAGAACGCCATCGGCGGGGCGCCGTCGAGCGTACCGGTGGGGCTGTTCATGGCCAGGACGATGAACGTCCACGTCGTGGCGGCGAGCGCGAGCGCCGCCACGAACGCGCCGCGCTCGAAGAGCCCTACGCCATCGGCGCGGCGGCGCACCGTCACTACGGCGGTCGCGAGCAGATAGAGCGTGAACAGCGCCGCCAGCACGTTCACCCGATCGCCCATCATCACCGACACCGGCGCGGCCACGCCGGCCATGACCGTCATCGCGACGACGAACACGACGCCCGCAGCGCGGTGGAGCCGCGAACCCTTGCGGAAGACGAGCGCCGCGGCGCCCGAGACGAGCCCGACGAGACCGCCGCCGATATGGGAATAGAGCGCCGCCGCCGCGAGCGCGTGCACCCAGCCGGGCGCCGCAGGATCGATGTAGAGCGTATCGGCCAGGGCAGAGGCCGGAGACAATGCGCCAAGCGCAGCGGCGACAAACAGAACATGCAACAGCTTCAATCTGGCAGCCCCATCGGCGCGCCGTTGATCAGCGCCTGCGAAAATACACCGAACGCGAAGACGCCCGCGGCCATGACCAGCGTCAGCGCCACGATGACGCTCGCGGTGGCGACGCGTGCGATCAAACCGCCGCGATCGCGCGCGAGGAAGTAGAGCTGCAGCACCGCCAGCGGAACGAGATAGCAGCCCCAGGTCCAGAACTTGAAGAACAGATCGGAGAAACTGACTTCGAGGCCAAGCCCGTTGCAAACGACGAAATAGCCGAACACGCCGACGCGCAGAAACCATTGCGCGTTCGAGACCAGGTAGAGCCGCATCGCCCAGCGCTGATGCTCGGCGATGTCGCGCTTCATCGCGAAGCGGAGCGCGAGCGCGGCGAACGTGAGGATCAGCACGCCGTTCAGCGACGTCGACAAGCCTTCGATGAAGCTCGGGCTCGTGTTGCGAATCCACACGAGATAGAAGCCGGACAGGCTGAGCCCCGTGACCATCGCCAGGAAGAGCCGGCCGTTCCAGCGGTGGAAGGCGGAAAAGCGGCGGCGGACGAACGGGATGAGCTGCAACGCGCCGCCGAGCGCGATGACGCCTGCGCCCAGCGCATGGGCGGCGTAGGCGAGATTGCCGCCCGTGTCGCCGGGCACGTAAGGGGTGCGTCCCAGCGCCTCGAGCCGGTTCCAGCGCTCGAGATTCCCCGTCGCCGTGGAGACGCCATAGAAGGCGGCGATGTAGTAAAGGAAGGCCCACTGCCCCAGAAGCGCGACCACGAACCAGAAGATTCCTGCGCCCTTGAGGATGCGCGCGCCGCCAGCGGACGGCGCTGGCGCGGCTGCGATGGTGGCGGATGCAGCTGCCATGACTCTCCTGCGATCCTCGACGCGACATATCGATTTGCGATAAGTTTCGCGAAAATCAGCCGCGCCGACCATGACGAGACACGCCATGCGCATGATCCCAGGGGACAATTTCGCCGCGACCCCGACCATCGGCGCCGGCTATCCGCGCGCGCTCTTGGAGTTCGCGGTCGCCAAGGGTGCGGACGGGCAGGCGCTGCTGGATCGCGCGGGGCTCTGCGCGGCGGACCTGAGCGAGCAGGACAAGCATGTGCCGCTCGTCCGCTACGCCGCGCTGATCGACGCCGCCGCCGAGCTGACCGGCGAGCCGGCCATCGCGCTCCAATTCGGCGAGGCGGTGCGGATGCAGGAGATCTCCATCGTGGGGCTCATCTGCGAGGCCTGCGAGCGCACGACCGATGTCGGCGTGGCGCTCAACCGCTATGCGGCGCTCGTGGTCGATGACGGCCGCGCTGAGCCGGCCGCGCTCCTCCGCGGCGTCGCTGGCGCCGATGGCGTGTGGATCGAGGGGCCTAGCGAGGTGTTCACCAATTACCCAAAGATCGCGGAGGCGGAATTCGCGCGGCTGGTGTGGAACGCGCGGGTGATGTTCGCCGACACGCCGGACTTCCAGACTATCGGCTGGCCGCTTGAAATGCACTTCCGGCACGCGGCCCCTGCCTATGTCCATGAACACGCGCGAATCTTCCAGGCCCCGGTCGTGTTCAATAGCCGCTGGAACGCGATGCGCATCGATCCGGCGTTCCTTGCGCTCAAGCAGCCGCCGGTCAACCGCTATGTGTTCGGCGTTCTGAGCGAACGCGCCGACGCGATGCTGAAGCGCTTCAAGGCTTCTCGCACGACGCGCGGGCGCGTCGAGACGCTGCTGATGGAGATGCTGCACACGGGCGAAGCCAGCATGGATGCGATCGCCGCGAAGCTGGCGCTCTCCCGGCGCACGCTGCATCGCCGGCTCAAGGCCGAAGGCGCCACGTTCGAGCAGGTGCTCGATGATCTGCGCCGGCAGCTGGCGCATGATTTTCTCGCTGCGCGCAAGGTCACCGTAAGCGAAACTGCGTACCTGCTCGGCTTCTCCGATCCCGCGGCGTTCTCGCGCGCGTTCAAGCGCTGGACGGGCGAGAGTCCGAGCGCGCTGCGGCGGCATTAAGCGCGGCGCGCACGGCGAGCGCCTGCGCGGTCTCGCGCACGTCGTGCACGCGCACGATGTCGGCGCCGGCGTCGGCGGCGGCCAGCGCCAGCGCCAGCGAGCCGCCGAGACGGGCCATCGGATCGCCGGCGCGCGGATCGATCTTGGCGATCAGGCTCTTGCGCGAGGCGCCGAAGAGGAGCGGCCGGCCGGTCTCGGCGATGATGCGCGGGAGCGCGTCGATGAGCGCCAGATTGTGCGCGAGCGTCTTGCCGAAGCCGATGCCGGGATCGACCCAGATCTGCGTCAGGCCCGCGGCTTCCGCGGCGCGCACACGCGCTTGAAGGAACGCGATCACCTCGGCCACGACGTCGGCATAAGTCGGGTTCGCCTGCATGGTGCGCGGCTCGCCCTGCATGTGCATGAGGATGACGGGCGCGCCGAGATCCGCGGCGGCGGCGAGCGCGCCCTCCTCCCGCAACGCCGCCACGTCGTTCCAGATCGTCGCGCCGGCCGCAAACGCCGCGCGCGCGACGACCGGCTTCATCGTGTCGATCGAGAGCACGGCGTCCGTCCGTGTCCGGATCGCTTCGATCAGCGGGGCGGTGCGCGCGATCTCCTCGTCGGCGGGGACGGGATCGGCGCCGGGGCGGGTGGATTCCCCGCCGATGTCGATGATGTCGGCGCCGGCTTCGATCATCGCCAGCGCATGCGCGAGCGCGGCCTCGCGCGCGGCGAAGCGGCCGCCGTCGGAAAAGGAATCCGGCGTCGCGTTCAGGACGCCCATGACCAAGGGGCGGTGCTCAGGGCGCGCCTTCACACGACTCCCGCTCGCTCAGATCCTCGAAATAGCGCGCCTCGCCGAAGGCGCGCTGTTCGGCGAGGCCGCCGTCGATCGCGATCTTGCCGCAGGCGCAGGCGCGAAAATCGTTCTTCGACGTGCTTTCGATCACGTCGCCGCAGGCGCGGCAGCGCGCGGCGTTGCGCACGAGGCGCGTCGAGGGCGCGTTGAGCGGGCGGAAAGGCAGCGGCGTCATGCGGGCTGAACCAGGGACAGGAGATTGAGATCGGGATCGTGGAACCATGCGACCTTCGTGCCGTCGGGCGCCGTCCAGATCCCGCGCGCGTCCTGCTGGAACATCGGGAAGCGGGCCATGGTCGCGCCGCGCGTGGTGATCGCGTCGATCGCCTTGGCGATGTCCTCGACATTGAAGGCGAGGATCGCATAGGGCGCGGGCGCGACGACGGGCACGCGCGAGACGCGGATGGTCGCGTTCTTGCCGGCGAACACCAGCGCGAACGGATCCTCGCTGACGAAATCGAGCCCGAGCACGTTCTGGTAGAAATCGCGCGCCTGTTCGGGGCGCGCCGTGCCGACCATGGCGACGATCTTGGCGGCGTTCAGCATGGGGCTCTCCGTTGCGGGGGCGCGACTCGGCCGGCGGGCGCAGCATAGCGTGGCCGAAACGACTGTGAAATCACGCGGGGTCTTGACAGACTGACGAGCTACTCGGTACCATGGTACCACCATGAAGATCGTAGAGCGCGTGCAGACGGGGGTGCGGATCGAGAAGCGGACGCTCAAGGTGCTGAAGGCGCTGGCGGCGGAGCTTGAGATCGGGCTGGGCGACCTGATCGAGGGCGTCGTGCTGCACGCGTTCGAGAACAAGACGCCGTTCAGCGCCGCCACGCTCGCCAAGATCAAGCAGATGAAGGCGCTCTACGGTCTGACGCTCACCGCCGCCGACGCGCACGCGCTCAAGGAGGGCCCATGAGCGCGTTCGTCCGTGCGTTCGAGACCGGCGCGCTCGATCCCCGCAGCTTCACCCATCGCGCGCATGTGGAAACCGCGCACGCGCTGTTGCGCGCGGCGCCGTTCCTCGACGCAGCGCAACGCTACATGCATGGGATCGCTCAACTCGCCGCGCGCGCCGGCGCGCCGGAGAAAGCCAATCTCACGATCACGCTCGCGTTTCTCTCCGCAATCGCGGAGCGGATGGGGGACAATGAGGATGCGGGCGCCCTGTTCTTGCGCCATCCGGAATTGCTGGAGAAGGACTTCCTCATGCGGTGGTACACGCGCGAGCGCCTCGCCGAGCCGCGCGCGCGCACAATGCTGCTTCTGCCTTAGCGGCCGTCCTTGCGCCCACACGGGGGAGATGGAAAACGCTTAGGCCGGCGCGGGTTTGGGGCCGCCCCAGACGGGGGCGGGCTCATCTTCCTCTTCGTCCGTCACCGGCAGCGCCGGCTTGGGCGGCAGCGGCGGGGCCGAGACGTCGTCGGGGCGATCGAGCTTTTCGCCGCGCAGCACCTGGGCGATCTCCTCGCCGCTGAGCGATTCATATTCGAGCAGGGCTTCGGCCAGCGCTTTGTGATCGGCCGCCTTTTCGGTGAGAATGCGCTTGGCTTCGTTGTAGCCGGCCTCCACCAGCCGCTTCACTTCGGCGTCGATCTTGCGCGCGGTTTCTTCCGAGACGTTCTGCTGGCGCGTGACGCTCATGCCCAGGAACACCTCGTCCTGATTGTCGCCGTAAGCGACGAGGCCGAGTTCATCGGAATAGCCCCAGCGGGTGACCATCATGCGGGCGAGCCGCGTCGCGCCCTGGATGTCGGAGGCGGCGCCGGAGGTGACTTTGTCCTTGCCGAACACCAGCTCCTCGGCCACGCGCCCGCCCATCAGCACCGCGAGGCGCGAGGTCATCTGCGTGTAGTTCATCGAGTATTTGTCGCCCTCGGGCAGCTGCATGACCATGCCGAGGGCGCGGCCGCGCGGGATGATCGTGGCTTTGTGCACCGGATCGCTCTCGGGCACGTTCAGCGCCACGATGGCGTGGCCGGCCTCGTGCCAGGCGGTGAGCTTCTTCTCCTCTTCGCTCATCACCATGGAGCGCCGCTCGGCGCCCATCATGACCTTGTCCTTCGCGTCCTCGAACTCGCGGCTGGTGACCATGCGGCGCCCGCGCCGCGCGGCGAGGAGCGCCGCTTCGTTCACGAGGTTGGCGAGATCGGCGCCGGAGAAGCCGGGCGTACCGCGGGCGATGGTCTTGAGATCGACGTCGCCCGAGACCGGCACGTTGCGGGTGTGCACGCGCAGAATCTTCTCGCGGCCGGCGACGTCCGGGTTCGGCACGACGACCTGACGGTCGAAGCGGCCGGGGCGCAGCAGCGCGGGATCGAGCACGTCGGGGCGGTTCGTCGCCGCGATCAGGATGATGCCTTCGTTGGCCTCGAAGCCGTCCATCTCGACGAGCAATTGGTTGAGCGTCTGTTCGCGCTCGTCATTGCCGCCGCCCAGCCCCGCGCCGCGATGGCGCCCGACCGCGTCGATTTCATCGATGAAGATGATGCAGGGCGCGTTCTTTTTCGCCTGATCGAACATGTCCCGCACGCGGCTCGCGCCGACGCCCACGAACATTTCGACGAAGT
>JACAEE010000168.1 GCA_013389015.1 Hydrogenophilaceae bacterium
CCGCCGCGCGGGCGAACAGCGCCGTGATCGCCCCGAGCGCGGCGATCACGATCACGATCTGCGCCAAGGGCGCCATCGCCGCGAGGACGCCGGAGAGCGCCGCCGCGCTCCAGAACCCCAGCGCCAGGATGGGCGTCATCCCCGCCGCCCAGAACCGCTCCCATGCGATGGCGCGCCGCGCGCGGGCGTTTTCCCGCGCGAGGTGGGCCAGGGCGTCGGCGTGTTTCATCGGCGCAGAGCCTAGCCGGGCGAAGGGGGCGCCGCCATGGCGCACACGCTTACGGTTGCAGCCATGCGATGAGCCGCCTCAGATGAAGTCGGGAAGCGCTTCAAGCGCGATCTGCTCGTCCACGCTCACGCGCCGGCGCACGATGTCGAACCGCGCGCCGCGCACGAGCACTTCGGGAACCAGCGGGCGGGCGTTGTAGGTGGAGGCCATCACTGCGCCATACGCCCCCGCCGTCATGAACGCGCACAGATCCCCGGGCTGCAGCGGCGCCAGCATCCGCCCGCGCGCGAAGGTGTCGCCGGTTTCGCAGATCGGCCCCACCAGATCGAACGGCTCGGGCGCGGCCTGCGAGAGGCGCACGGGCCGCAGATCGTGGAACGCGTCATACATCGCCGGGCGGATGAGGTCGCTCATTCCCGCATCGAGCACCAGGAAGCGCCGGTCGTCGCGCGCCTGGATGCGGATGACGCGGGTGACGAGCACGCCCGCATTCGCCGCGATCAGCCGCCCCGGCTCGATCGCGAGGTCGACGTCGAGCCCGCCCAGCGTCTCCTTCGCCATCGCCGCATAGGCGGCGGGCGAGGGCGGGTCCGGCTCGTTGAAATAGGGCACGCCCAAGCCCCCGCCGAGATCGAGGCGGGCCACGTTCAGGCCTTGCGCGCGCAGCTTTTCAGTCAGTGTACGGAGCGTTTTGAAGGCGCTTTGAAGCGGCGCGAGGTCGCGGATCTGGCTGCCGATATGCACCGCGAGCCCTTTGGGATCGAGATGCGGATGCGCATGCGCGCGCGCATAGAGCGCAAGCGCGTCCGCCGCGCTCACGCCGAATTTCGCGTCCGCGCCGCCGGTGGAGATTTTCTGGTGCCCGCCCGCGCCGATCGCGGGATTGACGCGGATCGCGAGCGCCGCGCGCGCGCCGCGCCGCCCCGCGATCTCGCCAAGGCGCTCCAATTCCTGCGCCGATTCCACATTGATCTGATGGATCCCCTGCGCCAGCGCGAACTCGAGTTCGTCGTCCGTCTTGCCGACGCCGGAGAAGATGATGCGTTCGGGCGGCACGCCGGCTTTGAGCGCGCGCTGAATCTCGCCGGCGGAGACGGTGTCGGCCCCCGCGCCCTGTTTCGCCAGCGTCGCCAGCACCGCGATATTGGCGTTGGCCTTCACCGCGAAGGCGATCAATACCGGCGTCGGCTGGAACGCCTCGCGCATCACCTGCACATGCCGTTCGAGCGTGGCGGTGGAATAGACGTAAACGGGCGTGCCGACGGCCGCAGCGATCGCCGCCAGCGCCACCCCTTCGCAGTGCAGCGCGCCGTCCCGGTAGTCGAAATGATTCACCTCATCGCCCTTGCGCGGCGTGGGCAAGGAGGATGAGCCGGCGTCCCGCCATCAGCGCCGCTCGTCCTCGTCCTGGTCCTGGCGGGCGCCCTGTTCGTTCTCGTGGGCGCGTTCTTCGGCGGTGCGTTCATCCTCGCCCCACCAGGGGCCGGGCCGCTGCAGCTCGCCGCGGTGGCCGCACCCGGCCAAGAGCGTCGCCGCGCCGAGCGCGATGAGCATCGTCTTCTTCATCCCAATTGCTCCTTCCAGCGGGCGATCTGTTCGCGCACCCGCGCCGGCGCGGTTCCGCCATAGCTTGCCCGGCTTTCCAGCGATTGTTCAACGCCCAGCAGCGCCCGCGCGGCCTCCGTGATCCGCGGCTCGATCGCCTGCAATTCGCTGAGCGGCAGATCGCCCAACTCCGAGAGGCCGAGCTCTTCGGCGCGCTTCACCGCCCGTCCGGCCACGTGATGCGCGTCGCGGAACGGCGTCTTCAGTTCCCGCACCAGCCAGTCCGCCAGGTCGGTGGCGGTCGAGAAACCCGCGCCCGCCGCCGCGCGCAGCGCGCGTTTGTCGAACGTGATGGTCTCGATCATCCCCGCCAGCGCGTCGAACGAAAGCGCGAACGCGTCGAACGACTCGAACGCGAGCGCCTTGTCCTCCTGGAGATCCTTGGCGTAGGCCAGCGGCAGCGCCTTCATGATCCCGAGGAGCGCGGCGTAATTGGCGCTCACCCGCGCCGCCTTGGCGCGGATGAGTTCGGCCGCATCCGGATTGCGCTTCTGCGGCATGATCGAAGAACCGGTGGACCACGCATCCGCCAGCCGCGCGAAGCGGAAATGCGGGCTCGTCCACAGCACGATCTCCTCCGCCAGGCGCGAGGCGTGCATCAGCGCGATGGCCAGCGCCGAGAGCGCCTCGAGCGCGAAATCTCGCGCCGACACCGCATCGATCGAATTCGCCGCCGGCTGGGTGAAATCGAGCATCGCCGCGGTGCGCTCGCGGTCGATGGGAAAGCCCGTGCCGGCCAGCGCCGCCGCCCCCAGCGGGCAATCGCCCAATGTCGTCGCTTTCGCCTGCAACAGCCGCGTGCGGTCGCGCTCGCTCATCTCGACATAGGCCATGAGATGGTGGCCGAGCGTGATCGGCTGCGCCGTCTGCAGGTGCGTGAAGCCGGGCATCGCCCAGTCCGCGTGCGCCTCCGCCTGGGCGACGAGCGCGCGCTGCAGCCGGTCGATCTTCTCCATCGCGCCGTCGAGCGCCGCGGCGGTCCAGAGCCGGAAATCCGTCGCCACCTGGTCGTTGCGCGAGCGCGCGGTGTGCAGCCGCCGCCCCGCGTCGCCGGCGATCTCGGTGAGCCGGTGTTCGATATTGAGATGGATGTCCTCCAGCTCGCGCCGCATCGCCAGGCGTCCGTCCGCGATCTCTGCGGCGATCTGATCGAGCCCGGCCTGTATCTTCTCCTCGTCCTCGGTCGTAAGGATTCCCTGCGCCGCGAGCATCGCCGCATGCGCCTTGGACGCCTGGATGTCCTGGCGCCAGAGCCGCTGGTCGATGTCGATCGAGGCGTTGATGGCCTGCATCGCGTCGCTGGGCGCGGCGGCGAAGCGTCCGCCCCACATCGCGTTCGCGGCGGCGGGATCGGGGGAAGAGGAGGATTTGGCGTCGGACATGAGCGAGGCGCAGAGCGATCGGATGGGCTGGGCGTTCAAGGCCGCGCTGCTTCTCGGCGCGGCGCTGTTGGGGGCCGTCCTTTACGTGCTTTTCCTCTCCGTATCAAAGCCCGGCGGGAGCGCGCTCGAGCGCCTGGCCGTGGGCGACATGGCCGCCCTCCAGGTTCTGGACGCGCCGGCGCCGCAGACCGGCCATCCCTTCCTCGACGCCGCCGGCCGCACCCGCACCCTGGCCGACTTCCGCGGCCGCGTGGTGCTGCTCAATGTCTGGGCCACCAATTGCCCGCCCTGCCTGGGCGAACTGCCCTCCCTCGCCAACCTGCAGCGCCGCTACCCCGAGACCCTCCGCGTGATCGCGGTGTCGATCGACGGCCTGCCGCGCCGCGCGCAGGCCGAGGCCGAATTCGCGCGGCTGACCCAGGGCGCGCTCGGCTTCTATCTGGATCCCGCCAAGTCGATGGCCTTCGCCGTGGGCGGCGAGGGGCTTCCGGTCACCGTCATCTATGATGCGCAAGGGCGTGAACGCGCGCGCCTGACCGGCGGCGCCGAATGGGACGGGCCGGATGCGTTCGCCCTCTTCGACGCGCTGATCGCGCAAGGGTCCTGAGCGCTATCGCGGCGCCGGCGCGCCCTTGAGGCTCCCCAGCGCCAGTTTCGCCCGCGAGCTTTGCGCGGAGACCTGCTGCAGCGTCGCCGGGCGTTCCGGCGCCGTCGGCGTGGGAAAGAGCGCCACCAGCCGGTTCACTTCCCCGAGCGCCTCGTCATAGACCGCCGCGTTGCGCGCGCGCAGCGCCGCTTCATTGCGCGTCAGCGCTTCGCGCGCGGCGAGCGCGGCGCCGAACGCATGCTGGTACTCCATGGCGTCGACGCCGTCGGGGCCGTTCACATGCGCATAGAGGCCGTTGGCGACGTCGATCATGCGCCCGGCGATGTCGGCGGGATCGCCGTCGAGCCGGCTCTGCGCCGCGTCGATCGCCGCGATCGCGGCGCCGAGGCG
>JACAEE010000012.1 GCA_013389015.1 Hydrogenophilaceae bacterium
GCCGGCGCCCTCGCCGGCGAGGCGCCGGCGGTCCAAGGCGTCCTCACCGCCGACGGCCGCACCTTCCGCGCAGCCGCCGTGGTCCTCACCACCGGCACCTTCCTCAAGGGCCTGATCCATATCGGCAAGAAGCGCATCCCCGCCGGCCGCGTCGGCGAGGCGCCGGCGATCGGCCTCTCCGACCGCCTCTACGGCCTGGGCTTCGCCATGGGCCGCCTGAAGACCGGCACGCCCGCGCGCCTGGCCGCCGGCTCGATCGATTGGGCGTCGCTGGAGATGCAGAAGGGCGATGACCCGCCCACGCCGTTCTCGTTTCTGACCGATCGCATCGCCAACCCGCAGGTCGAATGCGGCATCACCTACACCACGCCCGAAACCCACCGCATCATCGCCGAAAGCCTCGACCAGTCCGCGGTCTATTCCGGCGCGATCGCGGGCAGGGGGCCGCGCTACTGCCCCTCGATCGAGGACAAGGTCGTCCGCTTCGCCGAGCGCGACGCCCACCAGATCTTCCTCGAACCCGAAGGCTTGGACGACGACACGATCTACCCGAACGGGATCTCCACCTCGCTGCCCGAGGAGATCCAAGAGCGCTTCATCCGCACCATCCCCGGCCTCGAACGCGCGGTGGTCAAGCGCTACGCCTACGCCATCGAATACGACTACGTCGATCCGCGCGAACTCTATCCGACGCTTGAGACCAAGCGCCTCAAAGGCCTCTATCTCGCCGGCCAGATCAACGGCACCACGGGCTATGAGGAGGCCGCCGCCCAAGGCCTCGTCGCCGGCCTCAACGCCGCGCGCAGGGCGGGGCGGATCGCTCCGGAATCGGAAATTCCGAGACCGGATGATTCACGTGAAACGGCCTTTGAAATCGGCGAAAACGGCGCAATCTCGTTCGATCGAGCAGAAGCCTATCTCGGCGTTCTGATCGATGATCTCGTCACCAAGGGCGTCACCGAGCCCTATCGCATGTTCACCTCGCGCGCCGAATATCGCTTGAGCCTGCGCGCCGACAACGCCGATCAGCGGCTCACGCAGAAGGGCGTCGAACTCGGCTGCGTCGGCGCCGAGCGCGCAGCGCGCTTCGCCGCGAAGATGCGCGAGATCGAGGCCGCCCGCGCGCTCGCCGACACGCTCTCGCTCACGCCGCGCGAAGCGCAAAAGCACGGCCTCAAAGTCAACCAGGACGGCAAGCCGCGCACCGCGCTGCAGCTCCTGTCTTACCCCACGATCGCGTTCGAAGACCTCGCGCGCATCTGGCCCGAACTCACCAAGCTGTCGCCAAGCGCGCGCGAGCAACTCGAAATCGACGCGCTCTACAGCGGCTACCTCGAACGCCAGGACGCCGACGTCGTCGCCTTCAAGCGCGACGAGCAATTGGCGTTGCCCGCCGATCTCGACTACGCGCGCGTCGGCGGCCTCTCCGCCGAGATCCGCCAGAAGCTCGCCCACGCCCGCCCGGTCACGCTCGGCCAGGCCTCCCGCATCGAAGGCGTCACGCCCGGCGCCCTCACGGCGCTCCTGGCCCACGTGAAGAAGCGCGCGTGATCCTCCCGAGTGATGTCACCGACGCCTTGATTTTTGCTGGGGTCGGCATCTTGCTGGCCTCCTTCGGTGTTGGCCTGTGCGTCTCAGCGCGCGCGATCGACGCCCTGGCCCAAGGCGCTACCTTCACCGCCGACAACCCTCTGCGCCCGGAACCCCGACTGGTATTGGTTTGGACGATCCGTGTGTTTGCGGTGCAAATGGCGTTGGCTGGAGCGGGGGTAGCCGTCGCCGGTTGGTGGCCCGGCCAATGACTGACCCCTCGGATCGCCTCCGAATCGACCTCGGCGTTTCACGGGAAACGCTTGAACGCCTGGAAACCCATCGCCGTCTGCTCGCCGCCTGGTCGCCGCGGGTCAACCTGATCGGGCCCGAAGAGCTGCAGCACTACTGGTCGCGCCACGCCCTCGATTGCGCCCAGCTCGTGCGCCTGGCGCCCGGCGCCCGGCTCTGGCTCGACCTCGGCGCCGGCGCCGGCTTCCCGGGCCTCGTCATCGCCGCCGTCCTTGCGGAGGAGGGCGGGTCCTACCGGGTCGACCTGGTCGAGCGGAACGCCAAGAAGGCGGCCTTCCTGCGCGAGGCGGCCCGCGCCATGGGCGTCCAGGCCCGGGTGATCCACGCCACGCTCGAAGCCCACGATCCCCAGGAGAAGTATGACGTCGTCACCGCCCGCGCCCTCGCGCCCTTGTCCCGACTCATCCCCCATGCCAGACCCTGGCTGGACCGGGGCGCCCTGGGCCTGTTCCCCAAGGGCGCGGACTATGGATCCGAGCTGAGAGCCGCCGGTTTCTCCGATCAGGGTGGAGTGTACGAAGACTTGGAGGCGGACGTGGCGGCGAGCGTGAGCGATCCCCGCGCCCGCATCATACGGATTCGGAAGCGGCCCTAGCCGCGTCGGAAGGAGAGGGGTCCATGCGCGTTTTGGCGATCGCGAACCAGAAGGGCGGCGTCGGCAAGACCACGACGGCGATCAATCTGGGCACCGCCCTGGCCGCCACCGGCAAGAAGGTGCTGATCTTCGACACCGACCCGCAGGGCAACGCCTCCACCGGCATCGACGTCAACCCGGACGAGCGCGACGTGACCGCCTATGACGTCCTGGTCGGCGCCCGCCCCCTCGGCGCGGCCATTTTGCCCACCAAGGTCCCCAACCTCTTCCTCGCGCCCGGCCACGCCAACCTCTCCGGCGTCGAGACCGAGCTGATGGCGGGCCTGCGCCCCCAGCATCGCCTCCGCGACGCGGTCGTCGCCTACAAGGCCGAGGCCGTCGATGCGCTGGACTACATGCTCATCGATTGCCCGCCGTCCCTGAACATCCTGACGGTCAACGCGCTCACCGCGTCCGACGCCGTGCTTGTGCCGCTGCAATGCGAGTTCTTTGCGCTCGAAGGCCTCTCGCAGCTTTTGCGCACGATCGACGCGGTGAAGCAGAACCTCAATCCCAAGCTCGAGATCCAGGGCGTCGTGCTCACCATGCACGACAAGCGCACCGTGCTCTCCGACCAGGTGGCCGAGGAGGTGCGCAACCACATGGGCTCGAAGGTCTATAACACGGTCATCCCGCGCAACGTCCGCCTCTCGGAGGCGCCGTCCCACGGCATGCCCGCCATCGTCTACGATCAGACCGCGCCCGGCTCGAAGGCCTATATCGAACTCGCCAAGGAGATGATCGAGCGCGAAGCCGAACTCCTCCGCGCCGCCTAATCCTCCCCCGTTTACAGGGGAGGTGTCCCGGCGCAAGCCGGGACGGAGGGGGCGCCGCGAGCCGCCGCCTCCCAAAAACCAGAGTCGATTCAAGCGGCAGGGCAGGGGCTTGAGTCCCCGTCAAGTCAAGCGATCTTAGGAACTCGGCAAGAACTACCCAGCACTACTTGGTGATCTGCGAATCAAAGCTGGGCGGGAGCACGGATCATGAGCGAGCGGAGAGGGCTGGGACGCGGGCTGTCGGCGCTGCTGGGCGAACCCGTGCGCACGTCCGACTTCCAGCGCCAGCCGCCGGAGCCGCCTAAGCCGAGCGCCTGGATTCCGCCCGCGCCGCCGGTGCAGGATTCCGCGCCGCCGGCCGCCCCCAACGTGGTTGAACTCCCGACCGCGCAACAGCCGCCCCAACCCGCGCCGCCGACCGCGTCGCTGGAGCCGACGCCCCGCGGCGTCGCCATCGAGCTGATCCAGCGCAACCCCGATCAGCCGCGCAAGCATTTCGACGAGCGCGAGCTGGAGGAGCTCGCCGATTCCATCCGCACCCACGGCGTGCTGCAGCCGATCCTCGTGCGCCCGCTGCCGAACCATCCGGGCCGCTACGAGATCGTCGCCGGCGAGCGCCGCTGGCGCGCGGCCCAGAAGGCGGGCCTGCACGTCATACCGGCGGTGATCCGCGAACTCGACGATTCCGAGATCCTCGAGATCGGCATCATCGAGAACGTTCAGCGCGCCGATCTGAATCCGATCGAAGAAGCGCAGGGCTACCAGGCGCTGATGGATCGCTTCGGCCGCACCCAGCAGGACGTCGCCGACGTCGTCGGCAAATCGCGCCCGCACGTCGCCAACATGCTGCGCCTGCTCTCGCTTTCGAGCGACATTCAGGAGATGGTCAAGGACGGCCGCCTCTCCGCCGGCCACGCCCGCGCGATCCTCACCGCGCCCGATCCGATGGTCCTGGCGCTCAAGGCGATCGCCGAACAGCTCAATGTCCGCGAAGTCGAACGCCTGGCCCAAGCGGCGAAGGACGCAAAGGACGGCCCGCGCGTGAGCGGGGCAGGGGGCGTCGCCAAGGACGCCGACACCCTCGACATGGAGCGCCGCCTCTCCGAAGCGCTCGGCCTCGACGTGACGATCGCCGACAAGAACGGCGCCGGCGAACTCAGGATCGCGTACAAGACCCTCGACCAACTCGACGACCTCGCCCGCCGCCTCACCGCGAGCGTCAAGCCGCCCGCGCAGTTCTGAGGGTCCGCCTCCGGCCCGAGCGGCGCCCCGGGGCGTAGCTGGACAGACGTTAATCAGGGCGCCAGTGTCCGCCTGTCTCCTCCCTCGGCCTATTGGCGGAGGAATGCATGGCGACGCCAAATCTATTCGCGCGCGATCCGCTTGGGTCGCTGCGTCTGGCCTCGAACTACGCCGAACGCGCGCTGCTGGGCGCGCTGTCGCCGGGCTTCGGCGCGATCTTCCTGGCGCTCGGCTACGCCGCCCTGCAGGCCGGCCCGCCATATCAGGGCCTCTGGGTCATCGGCGTTCTCTCGCTTGCGCTCGCGGCCGCGCATTTTTTGCTGCCGCGCCGGCTCACCGGCGACATCTGGCTCACGCCGCTCTCGCTCACCATCCTGTTCATCGCCGCCGGGCGGACGTTCGACATCGCCGGCGTCCCGATCGCAGCGGTCCTCACCGCGCTTTTCGCCGCCGCTTACGGCGCGCTGGTTTGGCTGCGCAAAGTGGCTGCGGCGGATGTCTTGATCTTCCTCGCCGTCGGCCCGGTGTTCATGACCACGCCCGAACTCTTGGCGAAGGCGCACGCGCAGGGCTGGCTCTGGTACGAGATAGCGATCGCCGCAGTGATGACGTTCGTGGGCGGTCCGGTCGTGCTGCGACGCGGCTTCCTGTCCGCGCTCATCGTGCTGTCCGCCTTCTTCTACTATTCGATCTGGGCGCCGTTCGTGCACACGCTCGGCCTCGGCCCGCAATCCGGACAGGCGCTCGCCGCCGCCGCGGCGATGGAGGCGTCTGAAAGCTACTACACCTACCTTCTATCGATGGGCGCGCCGGCGGCGCTGCTTGCGGCGGTGTGGACGCCTTTCCTCGCCGTGCTGCTCTTCACGCATTGGCGCGCGCGCTTCAGGGCGGTCGGGATCGCCAGGGCGTTTCTCGATCAGAACATCGTCTCCGCTGCGCTCGGAGTCGTCGTGCTGTATGGCGCCTTTGCGATCGCGCCGACGGCGCCGATGCGCTATCTGTTCGATCTCAACGCGCTCTTGTTCTGCGGCTGGCTCGCGCTGCTGATCCAGCAGAACCGCAGCCGTTGGGCGCCCTACGGCGCCTTGATCTGGCTTGTGCTCCTGCAGCGCACGGCCTCGCACCTCTCGCTCATCGACATCGGCTTGGCGATTGCGCTTTACGCCGCCGCCATCATCGCTTTGGGCGGGGGATTGCTGACTTCGCGCTTGAGCGGGTTTGTGCCCAGCGATGCGGCGCGCAAATTCATTGCGCTGCTGATCACGGTCAACGTCGTCGCCTCGATTCTGTTCGTGAACGGACAGATCGAACGCCAGATCGCCGCCGAGCATCTGCGCGAGCCGGAGTTCAAGATTTACGCGCCGCTCTATCTCTTGATCCTCGCCGCGGTGCTCGCCGGCGTCTCCGCGGTCCTCTTGCGCAGCCGCGAGCCGCCGCCGGCGAGCATCTGGCGCAGTCAGATCATATCGCCGCGCGCCACAGTGCTGCTGCGCCGCTTCTTCTCCGGCTTCTGGGGCCGCGAACGCAAGCTGCAGGACTTCCCGTTCTTCAGCCAGGGCGAAGCGTTTCTGCGTCATCTGCGCGGCGATGACCGCGCCGACATGGTTTCGATCGTCGTGTTCGTCGCGCTTCTCTTCTACATGGGCTGGGCGACGATCTTCGGGCCGCTTGCGCCGTTCATCAGCGTCGTCGATCCCACGCCCGGCCAGTCCGGCGGCGCACGCGTCGTGCAATTCGGCTTGCTGGCCTATCTCATCGGCCGCGTCACGCGCTTCCGCCTCTACGCTTATGTCGGCGTCTTCGCGATTCTGTGGTCGGGGATCGCAGCGCTCGACATCGGCGCCTGGTCGAGCTTCGCCGGCAGCGCGCCCGGCCGCAGCGCCGGCTTCGGCGAGATCGCCGGGGCCGGGGCCACGACCGCGCTCTTCCTGCATCGGCTCGCCGAGTTCCTCGGCCCGCACGTGATCGTGCCCGGCGCGGGCCTGATCGCGTGCGAAGTGATCCGGTCTCTGGTCGATCCGCTGCGCGAGCGCGTCGCCGCGCGCCTGGCGCAGACGATCCCGGATGACGCATCGCCCGCGCCGCGTCCGCGCTGGCTGACGCCGGCAGCCGCCGGCGCCGCGGTGCTCGTCGCTGTCATGGTCGTCATTTCCGCCTTCGGCGGCGGCGGCGCCGCGATCGTGGACCAAATGGCCAAGCGCACGGTCGAAGCGCCGGCGTCGCCGGCGGCGGCCGTGCTGCGCTTGGCGGCCTTGGCGCCGGTCGAGGTGGCCGGCGGCCGGTTGACGATGCAGAACATCAACTTGCTCGAATGGCGCAGAGAAGCCGCGCCCTCGACGCCGGGCGCGATCGACGCGCCTGTTTCGATCCCATCCGGCCAGCCCCCGATCGTGGACCTGTCGAACGAGAACATCCCTGCCGCACGCGCCGAGGCGCGCCTCGAACTGCCGGACGGCGCCGTCCGCCCGGTTGCATTTCAGCTCTATTACGCGGGCGAGGGGGTGCGTGTGGTGATCAGCCTTGGCCCGATCGAGCGGCCGGCGGATATGGCCGATCCCTTCGCCGCGCTGCAGCGGGCCCGCCGCGAACGTCCGCGCAGTGGCGATGACGATTCGCTCTACGCCGCGCTCAGGCTCTACATCGAAACCGCGCTGGCGGGCGCGACCGCGCCGGTCGATCTCGAAGGCATGTCCATGGCTTCGCGCCAGCGCCAGCCGTTCATTTTCGCCGAGGCGCCCGCGGCGGACGCCGCCGCCATTGAGGCCGCGCTCGCCGCCGCGGCCGCTGCGGCCGACGCCGCGGGCTTGGTGCGCGATGGCCCCGCGATCATCGTGCGCCCCTCGTCATCGGCCGAGATCGTCCTGGCCGGCTACGCTTACGTCGATCTGGGCCAGCCGCTCGATCCCGCGGCC
>JACAEE010000155.1 GCA_013389015.1 Hydrogenophilaceae bacterium
CCCCCCCCCCCGGTCCGTTATTCCTTCTCTTCGATCAGCGCGTCGTCTTCGCGGCCAATGATCACGGTGCGGGCCATGTCGAGGAAGAGGCCGTGCTCGACGACGCCGGGGATCCGCTTCAGCGCCGCCGCGAGCGCGTGCGGGTTGGGGATCATCTGGGCGGCGGCGTCGAGGATGATGTTGCCGTTGTCGGTGATGAAGGGCAGCGTCGCCTCGCCGCCGGCGCGCAAGGTCACGTCATGGCCGCGGCAGCCGGTCTCGCGCAGCGCCTCGAAGATGCGCCGCGCCGTCAGCGAAAAGCCGAACGGCGTCACTTCGATCGGCAGCGGGAACGCGCCGAGCGCCGGCACCGGCTTGGTGTCGTCGCCGATCACCACGAAATGATCGGCCGCCGCGGCGATGATCTTCTCGCGCAGAAGCGCGCCGCCGCCGCCTTTGATCAGATTGAAGTTCGGATCGATCTCGTCGGCGCCATCGACGGCGACGTGAATGCGGGTGACGCGCTCGATGTCGACGAGGGGAACGCCGGCGGCCTCGGCGAGACTGCGGGTCGCTTCCGAGGTCGGCACGCCGAGCACGACGAGGCCCTGGCGCACGCGTTCGCCCAGGAGGCGCACGAAATGCGCCGCGGTCGACCCCGTGCCCAGCCCCACCGTCATTCCCTCGCGCACATAATCGAGCGCGGCCATGGCGGCGTTGATCTTGGCGGCGTCGGCGCTCATTGGCTTTCGTCTTTCTTGGATCCGGACGCCTTCTCCGCCTCCATCCGCGCGCGGAAGGCGTCGGCCCAGCCGCGCCTGTCGTCGCGCGCCGCGCGATTGAAGCCGAGATCCCCGGCGGCGACGGGATGCTTGGCGATGACGCTGCCGGCGGCGGTGTAGGCCCGCGCTTCGATCGTGATCGGCGCAACGAGCGCGGTGTTGGAGCCGATGAACACATCCTCGCCGATGGTCGTGCGATGTTTCCGGTAGCCGTCGTAATTGCAGGTGATCGCGCCGGCGCCGATGTTGGAGCGCGCGCCGATGTCGGCGTCGCCGATATAGGCAAGGTGATTGGCCTTCACCCCCTCGCCGAGATTCGCGTTTTTGACCTCGACGAAATTGCCGATCTTCACTTTGCGCGAGAGCTTCGCCTTCGGACGGAAGCGCGCGAAGGGGCCGACCTCGCACTGCTCGCCGATCTCGGCCCTCTCGAAATGACAATGGGCGTGGATCACCGTGCCGGCGCCGATCGTGACCCCCTCGCCGAAATAGACGTTCGGCTCGATCGTCACATCCTGGCCGATCCTGGTGTCGTGCGAGAAATAGACGGTGTCGGGCGCGATCATGGTGACGCCGGCCTCGAGCGCGGCGCGGCGCGCGCGGGCCTGGAAAGCGGCTTCGGCGGCGGCGAGATCGACGCGCGAATTGACGCCCAGGACCTCGCTCTCCTCGGCGCGCGCGGCGCGGGTCTTGAAGCCGGCCGAGCGGGCGAGGCCGACGACGTCGGTCAGGTAGAACTCGCCCTTGGCGTTGCCATTGCCGACCATGGAAAGGAGCTGGAAGAGCTGGCGCGCATCAGCGACGATGAGGCCCGAATTGCAGAACCGGACGCGGCGCTCCTCGTCGGAGGCGTCCCGTTCCTCGACGATGCGCGCCACCGCCCCGTCGGCGTCAAGGATGAGACGGCCATATCCGGTCGGGTCCGCCGGTTCGAAGCCCAGCACGACAAGGCCCCCATGCGCGCGGCGGAGCGCGAACATGGCCTCCACCGTCTCGGCGCGCACCAGCGGGGCGTCGCCATACAGCACCACCACGTCGCCCTCGAATTCGGCCAGCGCGGCGCGCGCCGCTTTGACCGCATCGGCGGTGCCGCGCGGCGCCGCCTGGACGGCGGTCGCCGCCTCCGGCCATCTGTCGGCGACGACGGCGCAGACATCGGCCATCGCCGGCGCGACCACGACGACCGAGGGGGCGCAGCCGCACGTGCGCGCCAGATCCAGCGCCCAGCCGATCAGAGGCTTGCCGCCAACCCTGTGAAGGACCTTGGGCAGGGCGGACTTCATGCGGGTGCCCTGTCCGGCCGCCAGGATGATCGCGGCCTTCTTGATGTCGTTGGGCAAATCGTCGCTCCGCCTTGCTCGAATCCGGGCGCCGTTCTAGCGCAAGCCGGTCGCGTGCGGGAGACGATGTTGAACAGGGACGTCCTTGGCCCCTTGGGCCCGGGGGAGCTGGCGGGCGCCGTCATCGCCTTCGACCTCGATGGGACGTTGGTGGACACCGCGCCCGACCTCGTGCGCGCGCTCAACCAGACGCTTGATCTCGAAGGGCTGCCGCATGTCGCCGTCCCGGCGGTCCGGGGGATCGTCGGCCACGGCGCTCGCGCCATGATCGCGCGGGCGGCTGCGCTTGCGGGGGCCGCCTTCTCCGACGAAAGGCTCGATGCGCTGACGCTCTCGTTCGTCGATTTCTACCGCGGCGACATCGCCGCCGAGAGCCGCCCCTTCCCAGGCGTGCCGGATACGCTCGCCGCGCTCAGCGAAGCGGGCGCGACGCTGGCGGTGTGCACCAACAAGCGCACCGAACTCTCGCAAGCCCTGCTCGACGCGCTGGGGCTCAGCGACCGTTTCGCCGCGATCGTCGGCGCGGATTCGGTCGCCGAGCGCAAACCGCATCCGGGACATCTGATCGAGACCGTGGCGCGCGCTGGCGGCTCGATCACGCGCGCGCTGATGGTCGGCGATTCTTCGGCCGACGTCGGCGCGGCGCGCGCCGCTGGCGCGCCGATCGTGCTCGTCTCGTTCGGCTATTGCGATGGGCGGCCGCTGGAGCTCGGCGCCGATGTCGTCGTGGACCGCTTCAACGAGATCGAAACGGCTGCGCGGCGGCTGATCGCGCCGCGCAGCTAGAGCTCGATCAGGCGACCTCCATGCGCGCGCTCCGCTCCTCGCCGCTTTGGCGGCGAGTGGGAAGGCCGTTGACCATATTGCTGCGCACATCGGTGCGCGCAGACCGCATCGCGGCGACGAAGCCGGCGTCGACAAGCTTGATGTCGACGTCGTAGCCGCGCTCACGCCAGTATTCCTCAATCCGCTGCTTCAGGCGACGCGCGCCGTCCGACGTGCAGAAATCATGGTCCATACGGTTCACCTCCGTTGATCCCTGACTTCGGCGCGCCCGCCCCGGCTCATGACGGCCGCGCCAGAAAGGATCGCTCCTCTACGCGGGGAGAGCCCACGCCGCTCCAGCCCCGGACAGCTCCCGTTAAGCAAAGCATCGGCCATCGAAAGGGCGGCGATATGGCGAACGTGGGACAGCTTGTATTTACGCGTTCGCGCAGGCCTTGATCTCGCCACATCTGCGCGAGGTTCGGCCTTGTTGGCTCTGTGAGAGCGATCCCCAACCTGAACGGCGGATGAATCCGGCGCGCAGGAGCCCTGCAAGAAAGCAAGTCACGCCGCGCGAAACGCAGAGCTCGCCCTCAGAGCTCGCCGGTTCCGACCTCGAGGCCGAACATGGCGCGGCTGGCGAGTTCAAGCGTCGCGGGCGCCACCATCATGTGCGCGGTCATGGTCTGCGCATCGGCCAGGCGGCGGTTGAGCGGATCGTCGAGGAACACGCTCGCCCCGCCGGCGAGATCGTGAACGACGCGCACATTGTGCGCCGCTGCGCGCGTCAGGTGCGTCGCCGCGAGACGCACGCGGGCGCGCTGGGAAAGATCGAGCCCGCCGCCCGTCTGCGCTAGGCGCCAAGCCGTGTCGACCTCCTGCAAGAGGAACGCGCGCGCCGCCGAGGTTTCGGCGAACGCCGCCGCGTAGGCGCTCTGCACCGCGCCGCGCGATGCGAGCGTGCGCCCCCCCGGCAGCTTCTTCGCGCCGGCGGCGGCGGCGAACTCCTCAAGCGCGGCGCGCGCATTGCCGGAGGCGACCGCGGCGATGCCGATCGAAAGCAGGCCGAACACGGGGAACGCGTAGAGCGGCGCACGCACACGCGGGGAATCCTCGATGAGCGACACCGAGCGCGCCTCGGGGACGCGGATGCGTGCGACCGCCATATCGCCCGATCCGGTGCCCTTGAGGCCGCTCGTGCGCCAGGTGTCGATGAACTCGGCTTCGCTTGCCGGAAACAGCATCATGCGATGCGCCGGCGCGCCGTCAGCCGCGCGCTTTGATGCGCCGTTCTCGATGATCATGCAGCCGCCGCAGAGCCAGCGTGAGACTTGGCCGGCGCTGTTCCACTTCCATCGGCCCGAGACGACATAGTCCCCCCCGTCGCGCTCGGCCTTGCCCATCGGCGCATAGACGCCGGTCGCGATCGAAAGCGGATCGGCGAACACTTCGCGCGCTTCAGGCGCCGGAAGATAGGCCGCGAGCACGCTGGTGGTGGCGCCGATCATGACGCACCACGCCGCAGAGGCGTCGATCTCGGCGAGCGCTTCAATGACCGCGAACATCTCGCCGGGCGGCGTCTCCGGGCCGCCCAGCGCCCGTGGGGCGGCCATGCGGAAGAAGCCCTCCGGCGCGAGCGCAGCGGCGAGCGCGTCGGGCATGCGGCGCGCCTCAGCCATCGCGCCCTGGTGCGCCAAGATGGTTTCGCGCTGCGCGCGGGCGCGCGCGACAAGATCGCTCATGACCGTTCTCCCGCAGCGCCCGGCGCGCCTCGCCGCGGGATCATACGCGCCCGGCGGGGGAGAAGGCCATCAGGCTTTGGGGGCGGCGCGGGCCTTCGCGCGCGGCGCGAGGCGGCCCACGCGGCCCTCATCGCGCAGCGGATGCTTGAGCCGCGCGAGCGTTTCCTTCGGGCACACGCACCAGAAGCGTGCGCTTTCATTGGCCCAATCGGCGAGGATGCGCGCAGCGTGCTTGGAGCCGGTTTCGGCCTCGTGCTCCTCGATCAGCTTGCGCAGCACCTCTTCCCAATATTGCGAGCCGAGCGGTTCGGAGATGACGCTCGCAGGATTGAGCTTCTCGGAGAGGTCGTCGTCGAGCACGAAGGCCATGCCGCCGGTCATGCCCGCGGCGAAATTCTCGCCGACGGGGCCAAGAATCACGGCCAAGCCGCCGGTCATGTATTCCACGCCGTTGGAGCCGCAGCCTTCGACCACGGTGACGGCGCCGGAATTGCGCACGGCGAAGCGGTCGCCGGCTTGGCCCGCCGCGAAGAGACGCCCCGCGGTGGCGCCGTAGAGCACGGTGTTTCCGATGATCACGTTCTCGCTGCTCTCCAGCGCGCTGGACGCCATCGGGCGCACCACGATAGTCGCGCCCGAGAGCCCCTTGCCGACATAGTCGTTGGCTTCGCCGAGGAGCTTGAGCTTCAGCCCCTGCACGGCGAAGGCGCCGAGCGACTGGCCGGCCGCGCCGCGCAGCTCGATCGTGAGCTGACCTGGCGACAATCCCTTCATGCCGTAGCGGCGCACGATGTGGGAGGAGACGCGCGTGCCGATGGCGCGCATCGTATTGCGCACCGAATAGGTGAGCTGCATCTTCTCGCCGTCTTCGAGGAAGCGCTTGGCGTCGCGCACGATCTCGAGATCGAGGCTGTCGGGCACTTCGTTGCGGCCTTCGAGCGTGCAATAGCGCGGGTTCGGCCCCGGATCGGCCTGGACGAGCAGCGGATTGAGATCGAGATCGTCGAGATCCTGGGCCCCGCGATGGATCTGTCCCAGGAGATCGGTGCGCCCGATCACGTCCCTGAGCGAACGGAAGCCGAGTTCGGCGAGGATCTCGCGCACCTCCTCGGCGATGAAGCTCATCAGATTGACGACCTTCTCGGCGGAGCCGGAGAATTTTTCGCGCAGTTTCTCGTCCTGCGTGCACACGCCGACGGGGCAGGTGTTGGAGTGGCACTGGCGCACCATGATGCAGCCCATGGCCACGAGCGCCGCGGTGCCGATCCCATATTCCTCCGCGCCCATCATCGCCGCCATCACGATGTCGCGCCCGGTGCGCAGGCCCCCGTCGGTGCGCAGCACGACGCGATGGCGCAGATTGTTGAGCGTGAGCACCTGGTGGGCTTCGGTAAGGCCCAGCTCCCACGGCACGCCCGCGTGCTTGATCGAGGTGAGCGGCGATGCGCCCGTGCCGCCGACATGGCCAGAGATCAGGATCACATCGGCCTTGGCCTTGGCGACGCCGGCCGCGATCGCGCCGATGCCGGAGCGTGCGACGAGCTTCACGCCGACGCGGGCGTCGGGGTTGATCTGTTTCAGGTCATAGATGAGCTGCGCCAGATCCTCGATCGAGTAGATGTCGTGGTGCGGCGGCGGCGAGATCAGCATCACGCCGGGCGTCGAATGGCGGAAGCGGGCGATCTCGTCGGTGACCTTGAAGCCGGGAAGCTGCCCGCCCTCGCCGGGCTTGGCGCCCTGGGCGATCTTGATCTCGATCTCACGGCACTGGTTCAAATATTCCGCGGTCACGCCGAAGCGGCCGGAGGCGACCTGCTTGATCGCGGAATTGGCGTTGTCGCCATTGGGCGCCGGCGCATAGTGAGCGGGATTCTCCCCGCCCTCACCCGAATCCGATTTCGCGCCGATCCGGTTCATCGCGATGTTGAGCGTGCGGTGCGCCTCGGGCGAGAGCGCGCCGAGCGACATGCCAGGCGTGACGAAGCGCTTCCTGATCTCGGTGATGGATTCCACCTCCTCGATCGGGATGGGCTTCAGATCGCGGCGGCGGAACTCCATCAGGTGACGCAGGCTCGTGGGCGGCGCCTCCCAGATCATCGTCGAGTATCTCTTGAACGCCTGGAAGCTCTCGCGGGCGACCGCCTCCTGCAGGGCGTGGATCGTTTCAGCCGAATGCGCGTGGGTCTCGCCGCTCTTGCGGAGCTTGTAGAAGCCCCCGATCG
This sequence comes from Hydrogenophilaceae bacterium, assembly GCA_013389015.1. Classification (GTDB taxonomy): domain Bacteria; phylum Pseudomonadota; class Alphaproteobacteria; order Caulobacterales; family Aquidulcibacteraceae; genus CADEEL01. The sequence goes on from JACAEE010000155.1 coordinate 6,831, forward strand.
GCAGCGCGATCGCGTCGTCATTGAACGCGCGGCGGTGAATTTCGGCGGCCCGGCGCTGAACGCCGGAGAGGCCGATGCCAGAGATGCGCGAGGCCATGCCGGGGAAGTATTCCGCCACCATCGCGCGCGAGAGGCCCAGCGCCTCGAAATTGTAGGCGCCGCGATAGGACGAGATCACCGAGATGCCCATCTTCGAGATGATCTTGAGCAGGCCCTGATCGACGCAGTCGAGATAGCGCTTCACGCATTCGCCGAGGCTGCGCGAACCGAACAGGCCGCGAGCGTGGCGCTGGGCGATGCATTCCTGCGCCAGGTACGCGTTCACGGTCGTCGCGCCGACCCCGATCAGCACCGCGAAATAGTGCGTATCCATGCATTCCGCGGAGCGGACATTGATCGATGTGAAGGTGCGCAGGCCGTTCTTCACCAAGTGCGTATGGACCGCGCCCGTCGCCAGGATCATCGGAATTGCGGCGGCGGCCTCGTGGATGCGCTCGTCGGTGAGCACGAGATGCGAGGTGCCGCTGCGCACGGCCTCCTCCGCCTGCTTGCAGATGCGGTCGAGCGCGGCCTTGAGCGCGCCGTCGGCGGCGCCCTCGGGGCCGACCTCGAAGAGGCAATCGATCTCCTCGAAGCGGCCGGTCAGATGCTCCTTCAGGCGCTCGAACATGCCGGTGGAGATGACCGGGCTTTCGAGCGTGAAGACCTCGACCTGGCTCTGATCCTGCGCCAGCACGTTGCCGAGATTGCGGAAGCGCGTGCGCAGGCTCATGACGCGATCTTCGCGCAGCGAGTCGATCGGCGGATTGGTGACTTGGGAGAAATCCTGGCGGAAGAAGTGCGAAAGCGGTCGGTAGCGCTGCGAGAGCACGGCGAGCGGGACGTCGTCGCCCATCGAGCCGACCGGCTCCTTGGAATCCTCCACCATCGGGTGGAGCACCATTTCGAGGTCCTCGATCGAGATCCCGGCCGCCAATTGCCGGCGGCGCAGCTCGTCGCGATCCTCGAACATGAGCGGTTCGGGGCCCGGGCCGATGATCGGGTCGAGCTCGACGAGGCCGCTCGTCCACTTTTCGTAAGGATGCTTGCGCGCCAGTTCGTCCTTGATCTGGCGGTCGTCGAGCAATTCGCCGCGCTCGAGATTGACGCCGATCATCTGGCCGGGGCCGACCCGGCCCTTCTTCAAGACCTTCTGCTCCGGTATCTGCACCATGCCGGCCTCGGAGCCGACGAAGAGCAGCCCGTCGCTCGCGACCGCATAGCGCAGCGGCCGCAGACCGTTGCGATCGAGGCCCGCAATCACCCAGCGCCCGTCGGTGCAGGCGAGCGCGGCGGGGCCGTCCCACGGCTCCATCACCGAGTTCGAATAAGCGTACATCGCGCGGTGCGCTTCGGGCATCGCGCTCGATTGCTTCGACCAGGCCTCCGGAATGAGCAGCGTCTTGGCCATGGGCGCCGAGCGCCCGGCGCGGCAGAGCACTTCAAACACCGCGTCGAGCGCGGCGGAATCGGAGGAGCCGGGCTGGATGATCGGCTTGATGTCGGCCGCGCGTTCGCCCAGCGCTTCCGACGCCATGCGGATCTCGTGGCTCTTCATCCAGTTGATATTGCCCTTAAGCGTGTTGATCTCGCCGTTGTGCGCGAGCATGCGGAAGGGCTGGGCCGCACGCCAGGAAGGGAATGTGTTCGTCGAATAGCGCTGGTGGAAGATCGCCATCGCTGAGACGAAGCGATCGTCCAGCAGGTCGGGATAGAAATTGGAAAGCTGCTCGGCGAGGAACATGCCCTTGTAGATCAGCGAGCGCGTCGACAGCGAGCAGATGTAAAAATTCTCGATCGCCGCGGCGCGCGCCTGCTGCTCGATGCGGCGGCGCACGACGAACAGGTCGCGCTCGACCGTGTCGATGTCGCCCTCCTCGCCGGCGTCGAACATGATCTGCTCGATCTCGGGGCGGGTGATGTTGGCCTTCTCGCCGATGACGGAGACGTCGATCGGCACCTGGCGCCAGCCATAGATGTAGCAGCCTTGGCGCAGTAGTTCGGCTTCAACCAGAGTACGGCACATCTCCTGCGCGGCGTAATCCGTGCGCGGAAGGAAGATCATGCCGATGCCGATGCGGCCCTTGCGCAATGCGTGGCCGGTCGCGCGGACTTCCTCCTCGAAGAAGGCGCGCGGCACCTGCACATGGATGCCGGCGCCGTCGCCGGTCTTGCCGTCGGCGTCGACGGCGCCGCGGTGCCAGACGCACTTCAACGCCTGGATGGCGTGCAGCACCACGTCGCGGCGCGGCTTGCCGTCGATGGCCGCCACGAAGCCGACGCCGCAGGCGTCGCGCTCATGTTCGGGCGAATAGAGGTGAGCGGCCTCAAGGCGCTTGGCGTTGCGTTGCTGGCGCGCGAGAGCGCGGCTGACGGGTTCTGTCATCGGTTCAGTCCGCAAGAGCTGGGGCTGCGTGTTCGCGCATGAGGCTGCGGTGCATGGCGGCGGCGGCCATGCGGCCGTCGCGGATCGCCCACACCACCAGCGAAGCGCCGCGCGCGACGTCTCCGGCGGCGTAGACGCCGGGAAGGGATGTCATCAGCGTGCGCGGATCGGTCTCCAAATTGCCGCACGCGTCTACGCGCAGCCCTTCGACGCCCAGCGCGGCGGCGGGTTCGGGATCGAAGCCGAGCGCAAGGATCACAAGATCGGCGTCGAGATTGAAGTCGCCGCCCGGAATCGCCTCGACGGCGCGCCGGCCGTTGGCGTCGGGCGCGCCAAGGCGCATCTGCGCGGCGCGCACGCCGCGGACGCGCTCATCGCCCAAGAACGCGCGCGGCGCGGCGAGCCAGGAGAATTTGACGCCCTCCTCCTCCGCATAGCCGACTTCGCGCAGCGAGCCAGGCATGTTGGCGCGGTCACGACGATAAAGGCAGGTGACGGACTTCGCGCCCTGGCGCACCGCGGTGCGCACGCAATCCATCGCCGTGTCGCCCCCGCCGATGACGACGACGTTGCGGTCCGTCGCGAGCAGAGAACCGTCGGCGTGTTCCGGCACGACGTCGCCGAGACCCGCGCGATTGGCGGCGATCAGGAAGGACAACGCCGGCACGATGCCCGCGAGCCCGCGGCCGGGCGCTTCGAGATCGCGCGCGGCGTAGGCGCCCGTCGCGACCAGCACCGCGGCGTGCTTGGTCCGCAGCGCGGCAAGGGTCTCATCCGCGCCGATGGCGCAGTTCAAACGGATCTCGACGCCGCCGTCCGCCAGCCGATCGACGCGGCGCTGAACGACTTGTTTGTCGAGCTTGAAATTGGGGATGCCGTACGTGAGCAGGCCGCCGGCGCGGTCGTGGCGATCATAGATGACCACGCGATAGCCATGGCCGCGCAGCGCTTCGGCGGCGGCCATCCCGGCGGGCCCGGCGCCGACGACGCCGATGGACAGCCCCAGATCGCGGCGCGGGCGGATGGGGCGGACCCAGCCGTTCTCCCACGCGGTTTCGGTGATGTATTTCTCGATCGCGCCGATCGTGATCGCGCCATGGCCCGATTGCTCAGTGACGCACAGGCGCTCACACAGCCGGTCCTGCGGGCAGATGCGGCCGCAAATCTCGGGCATCGAATTGGTCGAGGCCGAAAGTTCGTAGGCCTCCTCCAGGCGCCCCTCGGCGGTCAGCATCAGCCAGTCGGGAATGTTGTTGTGCAGTGGGCAATGCACTTGGCAGAAGGGCACGCCGCATTGCGAACAGCGGCCGGCCTGCTCCTCGGCCTTCAAGCGCGCGTACTCACCAAAAATCTCATCAAAATCGCGACGTCGCGTCTTGGGCGCCCGCTTTTCGGGCGAGCGGCGCGCCGTGACGGCGAACTTCAGCATTTTCGTGTCGGCCATGCCTGGGCCCCGCTAGCGTGTGATGGGCCGGGGGCCCAACCTTTACCGAGTCTCTGCGAAGTGGCGAAAACCTACCTTTTGAAAGCTCGAAAAACAAGCTGGCTGCGGAAATGTCCTAATGTCGCGGCGAGACGGGGTACAAAATCTCACTGTGAGACCACAACCCTGCTCCCGTGAGAACGAATGCGGCGCACGCCCGCGCCGGTTTGGAAGAAACGTCCGCCAGCCACGCCAAGCCATCCTGGACGGCTCAGATCGCGGTGCGCAGGCTCAAGAGTTCGGGGAAAAAGGCGCGCTCAAGCGTCGTGGCGAGATAGGGCACGCCGGAGGAGCCGCCGGTGCCGCGCTTGTAACCGATTATGCGCTCTACGGTTTTCAGATGGGCGAAGCGCCATTGCTGGAACCGGTAATCGACATCGACGAGCTTCTCGGCCAGCTCGTACAGGTCCCACCAGCGCGCCGTATCGCGGTAGACGGCGAGCCAAGCCGCTTCAACTCCGGGATGGGGTTCATAGGGCGCCCGCCAGTCGCGGTTGAGCCGCTCGGCCGGCACGTCGAAGCCCCGGCGGCCCAGGAGCATGATGGATTCATCGTAGAGCGAGGGCGCGGCAAGCGCCGCCTCGAGCTGGGCGAAGATCGCCGGGTCGGCGCGATGGACCTCCAGCACCCGGGCGTTCTTAGCCCCCAGCGCGAACTCCAACAGGCGATATTGATAGGACTGGAAGCCGGAGCTGTCGCCCAGCGCGCCGCGGAAGCTCGAATAGTCGAACGGCGTCATGGTCGCCAGGACGTCCCAGGACTGGATCATCTGGCTCTGGATGCGCCCGACGCGCGCCAGCATCTTGAAGGCCGGCTCGACATCGTCGGCGCGGATGGCGGCGCGGGCGCCGTCAAGTTCGTGCAGGCAGAGCTTCATCCACAGCTCGGAGGCCTGGTGGATGATGATGAAGAGCAGTTCGTCATGGGCGCCGGAGAGCGGCCGTTGCGCGCCGAGAATGAGCGGCAGGCGCAGATAAGCGCCGTAGCTCATGGCGTCCGAGAAATCCCAGCGAACGCCTTCGTAGGGATCGGGCGCGGCCGGCTTTTCCTCGGCCACTAGGCGCCTCGCGCCGCGGGATAGTCGAAGCCCGGCCAATTTTGGCCGAACAGCTCATAGGCGAGGAAGGTGTAGGTCTGCGCCACGTTCGGGTGGGCGCGGATCTTCTCGGTGACGAAGCTCTGCACGGCCTCGAAATCCTCGAAGGCGATGCGCACGAGCAGGTCATGCTCGCCCATCACCGAGAAAATCTCGCGGATCTCGGGGATCTGGTCCTGCAGCGCATCGCCCACGGCGGCGGGCGTCGCGCCCGACACGCGGACGAAGACGAAAAGATTGTGCTTCATGGGCCGGCTCCGGCGGCTGGATTCGCTGGGTTGGGCGCACCATAGCGCCCGCCGAGGCGGCCACCTAGTGCGCCCCCCCGATGGCGTTCGTTGAATGTAAGGGAACTTCGCCTTAGATGCGCGCTCTGATCTCAATCGGCTTGGAAACCCACGCGCTTGTGGGCGCCGTCGCAGAAGGGCTTGTTTGCGGAATGGCCGCAGCGGCAGAGCCAGGTTTTCGTGCAACGCTCGACGATGCGCCCCGTGCCGGAAACGATTTCGAGATTGCCTTCCACGAGCAGCGGACCGTCCTTCTGCGGGGCGATCTGGATGGGTCCGTCGCGCGCCGTGAGCGCGTCAGCCTTGCGCGTGGCGGGCTCGCCGGTGGCGGTGAAGCCGGCCTGGTTGTGCGAGCCGTCGCAGAAGGGCTTGTTGTTCGACGCGCCGCAGCGGCAGAGCGTGGCGCGGAAGCCGATCGCCTCGCCGTTCAGCGACAGCGCGCCATGGAGCGCGATCGGACCGTTCTCGCGCAGCGTGGCCAGGTTCACAGGCGGGGCGCTTTCCTGGGGGCCGCCGTCGTGGCGCTCGTAGCGGATCGCGCCGGACGGGCAGCGATGGGCGACCGCGACCAGCGCCTCCACGGGCGTGTCGTCGGGGCGGATCCAGGGCCCCTCCACGTTGGCCAGAAAGGTGTGCGGCGCGCCAGTGACGCACTGGCGCGAGTGGATGCACTTCTTGCCGTCGAAGATGATGGTGATCTTCGCGCCGCGGACCGTTTCCATGGGCGTGCTCCTCTGCGGCGCACGCTAGCACGGATTTAAGCGCAGCGCTCTTCGTCTCCTCCCCTTGAAAGGGGAGGTAAGGATCGGCGTTTCGCCGTCAGGCGTTCGCGCTGCCCCCCTCTTACTCCCCTTTCAGGGGGAGTGGGCCGTACGTGGCGCGTTACCGACCTGTCGGCAGATCCTTGTAAGCGACGCCTTTGTCGACGCGCACGTCCTGGGGCAGGCCCAAGACGCGTTCGGCGATGATGTTCTTGAGGATCTCGTCGGTGCCGCCGGCGATGCGCAGGCCGGGCGCCCACATATAGCTCTGCTGGAACACCGCCTCCATTGGCGCGAGGCTCTCATCGCTGATGATGCCGAAGTGATCCTCCGCTTCGATCGCGGCGTTGGTGATGTCCTGCAGGCGGTTGGCGTTCAGGATCTTGCCGATCGAGCTCTCCGGACCCGGCGTCTGGCCCTTGGAGAGCGCCGTCATCGTCCGGAAGCGGCCGAGCTTATAGCCCTCGGCGCTGACGAACCATTCGGCGAGGGCTGCGCGGAAGGCCTGGTCCTGCAAGAGCGTCCCCTTGCCGGTGGGCGAAGGCGTGCGGCGGGCGAGCTCCATGATCTCGGCATAGTCCGGCCCCGGCGAGCCGCCGACGGCGAGGCGCTCGTTCATCAGCGTGACGAGCGCGACCTGCCAGCCCTGGCCGACTTCGCCCAGGCGCTGCGCATCGGGAATGCGGACATCGGTGAAATACACTTCGTTGAAGTTCGAGCCGCCGCTCATCTGGTGGATCGGGCGCACTTCGACGCCGGGCGTCTTCATGCTCAGGAAGAACATGGTGAGGCCCTTGTGCTTCTCCACGTCCGGATTGGTCCGTACAAGGAGGATGCCGTAGTCGGAATAGTGCGCGCCGGAGGTCCACACCTTCTGGCCGTTGATCACCCAATCATCGCCGTCGCGCACGGCGCGCGTCTTCAGGCCTGCGACGTCGGAGCCGGCGGAGGGTTCGGAGAAGAGCTGGCACCAGATTTCCTCGCCCTTTAGCGCGGGGCCGACATAGCGCTTCTTCTGCTCTTCGCTGGCGAAGGCGATCATGGTGGGAATGCACATGCCGAGGCCGATGGCGAAGGGGCCGCTCGGCGCGTCGAACTTCGATTCCTCCTGGCCGAAGATGACGTTGAAGATCGGCGCGAGGCCGCGCCCGCCATGCTCCTTCCGCCAGGTGATGCCGGCGAAGCCCGCCTCGGCCTTCTTCTTCTGATAGGCCTTGGCCTTCTTCAGATAGTCGCTCTCCGAGCTCTCCGGCTGCTGGCGCTGGCCGGACTTCGGCGCGCAATTGGCTTCGAGAAACTTCCGGGCCTCGGCGCGGAACGCGGCTTCTTCGGGCGTGTCGTTGAAATCCATGGAGGGCTCCCTGCCGCCATCCTGGAACTCGGCGCAGGCCCGCGCAAGATGCCGGAACGGCAGTCCGGGGCGCGCATGCGTCGCCTGGCCAAGCGGCCTTGCGCCGGCGTTCAGCGGACCGGCTTGGCCCAGCAAGGCGCGCGAAGGCCTAAAACCTTAGACTTCGCGGTCAGGCCTGTTTTTCGAACTGCTGCAGCCGAGACGAGACGATGCCGCAGACGATCATCGCGGCGTAGCAGGCGAACATGAGCGCGGCGAACTCGCCGCCCATCGATTCATCGAGCCTGGGGAACACGAACCGGAAGCTGTTGATCTGGTAGATGCCGAGCAACAGGCCGGGCACGGCGAAGATCGACGCCGCCTCTGAGCGGTCCGACGGATCCACACGCATAACCTTCAAGATCACATAAGTGAGCGCAAAAATCGCCGCCGGCAGGGTCAGGAAGAGCCATTGCACGCCCATCCCCGGCTTCAGCACCTCGTGCCCCACCAAACGGAACGCCAGCGTCACAATAAGCCAGAACACAAACCCGACGATGGTCCAACGCGCAATCATGGCGCCCTCCCCTAGCGATCCCTGTCAGGATCTTGTCTTTGTGGGGTGCACGTTACCGCCTTTTTGTGAAACGGCAACGGGGCCTCATCCGAACCCGGAGGATCTATTTGGGCGTCCGCGCTCGCGCTTATTTGTCGGCGTAGTTCGGCGGGCGTTTTTCGAGGAACGCGGAGAGCGCTTCGCGGTGGTCATGAGTTTGCGCGGTCAGCACTTGCTGGCGATCCTCCATCGCCATCGCCGCATCCATCGAAGGCGCATCGATCGAGAAATTGATCGCGTCCTTGGTGAGGCGCAGGCCCATGGGCGTGTTGGCGAGCATCGCTTCGATCAGCGGCGCTGCGGCCTCTTCCATTTGCGCGTCGGGCACGACGCGGTTGACGAGGCCGATCTCCTTGGCCTCGCGCGCCTCGACGAAGCGGCCGGTGAGCAGCAGCTCGCTCGCCATCGTCTGGCCGACAAGGCGCGGCAGAAAATAGCTCGAGCCCATGTCGCAGCCGGTGAGGCCGATGCGAATGTAAGCCGCGTTCATGCGCGCGCTTTCGCCGGCGATGCGGATGTCGCTCGCGAGCGCCAGAGAGAATCCGCCGCCGCAAGCCGCGCCATGCACCAGCGCGACGATCGGTTGCGGGCAGCGGCGCATGGCTTTGTAGATGTCGCGGATGCGCGTCTGCGTGTCGAAGCCGTGCTGCACGCTGCGCTGGTCACGCGGCGCTGCGTCATAGCCCTTGAGGTCGAGGCCGGCGCAGAAGGCGCGCCCGGCGCCCTTCAGCACTACGACGCGGATATCGTAATCGCGATAGAATCCTTCGAAGCACGCGGTGAGCGCATCGGTGAGTTCGCGATTGAGCGCGTTCAGGCTTTCGGGGCGGTTGAGCGTGACGTGCGCGACCGGCCCCTTGCGCTCAACGAGGAGCGGCTGGCTCATGCAGCATTCTTCAGTTCTAGGCGGCGCACGAGCTTCTCTTTCCAGACGCCGGGGCCGCCGGCCTGCACGGCGAGCAGCTTGGCGCGGCGATAGAAGAGGTGGCAGTCGACTTCCCAGGTGAAGCCCATGCCGCCATGGGTCTGGATGTTCTCTTTGGAAGCCAGGTGATAGGCCTCGGTCGCCGCGACGCGCGCGGCGGCGGCGGCGAGCGGCAGTTCCGGCGCCTCGGTGGAGAGCGCCCAGGCGCCGTAATAGGCGTTCGAGCGCGCGACTTCGGCGGCGACGTACATGTCCGCCAGCTTGTGCTTGATCGCCTGGAACGAGCCGATCTGGCGGGAGAAGGCGTAGCGGTTCTTGGCGTAATCGACCGCCATGTCCAGGCACGCCTGCGCGCCGCCGACTTGCTCGAACGCCAGAAGCACCGCGGCGCGATCGAGTACGGCGTCGGCCAGATCCCAGCCTTCGCCCGCCTTGCCGAGGCGCTCGGCCTTGGTCTTGGCGAATTCGATCTTTGCGTGGCCGCGGGTGGGATCGAGCGTCTTCACTTCGCTGCGCTTGACGCCGTCGAGCTCAGCGATCACGAGCGAAGTCCCCGCGCCCTCCTTGGCGAGCACGATCGCGAAATGGGCGATGTCGCCGTCGGCGACGGGAATCTTGGCGCCAGACAGCGCAGAGCCGTCGAACGTCGTCGTGATAGCATCGGGCTTGGGCGCGCCGGGCCCCTCCGAGAGCGCGAAGCAGCCGATGGCTTCGCCGCTGGCGATTTTCGGGAGCCATTTCTGCTTCTGCGCGTCGCTGCCGGCGAGCAGAAGCGCTTCCGTCGCGAAATAGACGGTGGAGGCGAACGGGATGGGCGCGACAGCGCGGCCGAGCTCCTCGGCGAGCACGCAGAGCTCCAGGCGGCCGAGCCCCACGCCGCCATATTCCTCCGGAATGGCGATGCCCAGCCAGCCGAGTTCGGCCACCGCCTTCCAGAGGTCCTGATCATAGGACGGCGCTCCCGGCTTGCGGTCGAGCACGGCGCGCACGGCCTTGATCGAGGACTTGTCGGCGAGCACCTTCCGGGCTTGGTCTTTCAGGCTCTTCTGGTCGTCGGAGAAGTCGAAATTCACGGGGGCGCTCCCTTAGGTTTGCAGCAGCTTAACCACGCGCGCGCGAAGCGAAAGCGTGTCGCAACGGCAGCGACTGAACGATTCTTCAACCCGCCTTGCGCTAGAGGTGCAGCCAAACAAGGCGGGGCAAGTCATGGCGAAGGCAGTCTTTCATAAGGGCCAGCGGGTCTATGTGAAGCCCGTGGGCACCTGGGCCCAGATCGAGGCCGTCCTGCCGCAATGGGTCAAGGGCGTGGAGGAGCCGCTCAAGGTCACCTATGAGGTGGGTCTGGGGCGCGAGTTCCAATCGCATGAACTCATCTCCCAAGAGGCGCCGGAGGAGCAGACCGAACTCGTCGAGACCGAGAAGTGGCGCGTGATGCGCCGGCCGAACCGCTGGGAACAGCAGAGCGACGTGCGCCACAGCCGTTCCGGCTCCTACCCCGTCGTCGTCACCGACGAGCGCGATTGGGGCGGTTGGCGGGTGCCGGTTTCGGAATATGAACGCGACCCGGCGCGCATCGAGCTGCAGGCGCGCGTCTTGGCCAATGCGCTGAAAATGCTGCGCGTGTGCCGGGAGCTGACGATGCTCGCGGCCGATCATGCGCTCGACACGCCGGCGGAGATCATGGCGCTGGCCGCGCAGGCCGAGGACCTGCTCGCCTCCATCGCCCAGGAGCCCGATCAGCCGGCCGTCGCCGCCGAGTAGCGCGCCGGGCAGCGCGATTGAAATCGCGCCGCCGCTCCGCCACATGCGGGCTTTGCGGAGATGTTCATGCGCGACGACGCCGCGCGGCCGATCCGGCTCGCCGATTACCGCCCGCCCGCCTACACGATCGACGAGGTTGCGCTTTCCTTCGCGCTCGACCCGCACGAGACTCGGGTGCGGGCGCGGTCCAAAGTCCGCCGCCTCGCAGACGCGCCGGCGCCGCTCAGGCTCGACGGCGACCGCTGCAAGCTTCAGCGCATCGCCATCGACGGCGTCGACCTCAACCAGAGCGCCTATGCGCTGGAGGACGGCGCGCTGGTGATCCACGCGCCGCCGGCCGCGTTCACGCTCGAGATCGACACGCTGCTCGATCCGGCAGGCAACACCGCGCTTGAAGGGCTCTATATGTCCGGCGGGCGCTATTGCACGCAGTGCGAGGCCGAGGGCTTTCGCACGATCACCTATTTCCTCGACCGGCCCGACGTGATGGCGCGCTATGAGACGCGCATCGAGGCGCCGAAGGAGGACTTCCCCACGCTGCTCTCCAACGGCAATCTCGTCGAGAGAGGCGATCTTGGCGATGGGCGCCACTACGCGCTCTGGCGCGATCCGCACCCGAAGCCCTCCTATCTCTTCGCGCTCGCGGCCGGGCGCTACGAGAGCATCGCCGACGCATTCATCACCCTGTCCGGGCGCAAGGTCGCGCTCGCCATCCATGTCGATCCGGGCGAAGCGAGCCGCGCGCATTACGCGATGGATTCGCTCAAGCGCGCGATGAAGTGGGACGAAGACGTATTCGGGCGCGAATACGATCTCGACGTGTTCAACATCGTGGCTGTGCGCGATTTCAATTTCGGCGCGATGGAGAACAAGGGCCTCAACATCTTCAATTCGGCCTATATCCTCGCCGACCCCGAAAGCGCCACCGATCTCGATTACGAAGGCATCGAGGCCGTCGTCGGCCACGAATATTTCCACAATTGGACGGGCGATCGGATCACCTGCCGGGACTGGTTCCAGCTCTCGCTCAAGGAAGGGCTGACCGTCTTCCGCGAGCAGGAATTCTCGGCCGATCAGCGCTCGCGGCCGGTGCAGCGGATCAAGGATGTGAAGCGGCTGCGCATGCGGCAGTTCCCGGAAGACGCGGGGCCGCTCGCCCATCCGGTGCGCCCCGCGAGCTATCAGAAGATCGACAATTTCTACACCGCCACCGTCTACGAAAAGGGCGGCGAAGTGATCCGCATGCTGAAGCGCCTGATCGGCGATGAGGCGTTCGCGCGGGGCATGGATCTCTATTTCGAGCGGCGCGACGGCACGGCTTCGACGGTGGAGGATTTCATCGCCTGTTTCGCGGAAGCTTCCGGGCGCGATCTCAGCGAATTCATGGGCTGGTACGACCAGGCCGGCACGCCGCACCTCGTGGCGCGCGGCGTCTACGATTCCACGGCCAAGACCTATGCGCTCACACTCTCCCAGTCCACGCCGCCGACGCCGGGGCAGGATCAGAAGCGGCCGCTGCCGATCCCGCTGCGGGTGGGCTTCATCGCTGCGGACGGGGCGCCGCTCCACACCGCGCTCGACGGCGCGGCCCACGCCGAGCACGCGCTGGTGCTGGACGCGGCGGAGCGCACGTTCGTGTTCACGCAGGTCGCGTCCGCGCCGATTCCGGCGGTGCTGCGCGGCTTCACCGCGCCAGTGAAGCTGGATGACGGGCTCACGCCGCAGCAGCGCCTCGTGCAGATGGCGCACGACCCCGATCCGTTCACGCGCTGGGAGGCGGGCCAGGCGCTGGCGCGGGAAGAAATCCTCGCGCGCGCCGACGCGATCGCCACGCAGAGCGCGGCGCCTGCGCCCCTGGGACTCGCCGATGCGCTCAAGCGCGAACTCGATCGCGCGCACGAGGATCCGGCGTTCGCGGCGCTGGCCTTGCGCCTGCCGGACCTGCAGGAGCTGATCCAGGCGGCCGAGCAGCCCGATCCCGATTGCCTGTTCCAGGCGCGCGAGGATGCGCGCCGGACCATCGCGACGGCGCTCAAGACGCAGCTCGAAGCGATCATCGGCGCGCCGCGGCCGGCGCAGTTCTCCCCCAGCGCCGAAGCGGCGGGCGGACGGGCGTTGCGCACGGCGTGCCTCGATCTCACGGCGTCGCTCGGCGCAGAGAGCGAGCCTATGCTGTGGCGCGCGTTCGCAGACGCCGACACGATGACGGAGAGCATCGCGGCGCTTGAAGCGCTCGGCGCGGCTGGCGGACCGCGCTTCGAAGACGCGCTCGAACGCTTCTACGCGCGTTGGAAAGACCGCCCGCTGGTGATCGACAAATGGTTCAGCGCCCAAGCCGCCGCGCCGCGCGGAGACGCCATCGCGCGCGTGCAGCGCCTGCGCGCGCATCCGGATTTCGAACTGCGCAATCCCAATCGGGTGCGGGCGCTGGCGGCGAGCTTCCCGGTGCGCAATCCGCGCGCGTTCCATGCGGCGGACGGATCGGGCTACGCGTTCCTCGCCGACATCGTGCGCGAAGTGGATGCGATCAATGGCGCGCTCGCCGCACGCCTCTTGACGCCGTTCGAAACCTGGCGGCGATTCGACCCGCAGCGTCAGTCGCACGCGCAGCGCGCGCTCGAGGCGCTCAACGACAGCGCGACCCTTTCCAAGAACACACGCGAAATGGTCACCCGTACGCTGGCGTGAGCCGCCGGCGCGCGCGGCAACGCTGCGATTTCTCGTGATAAGTCGGCCGCATCCGGCGGCCGCGGCTCGACCGCCATTAACCCGATCGTTACGATTTCACGACTGACGATTCCGCGCGGTGGATGGGCCCGCCCGCGGAAGGGGGTGGCGTTGTCTGGTCAAACGACGAGCGCAGGGCGTGCGGCGAACGCCGCGCAGCGCGGCGGCGGCAGCCGGCCGTTGATTGCGCTCGTCATCCTGCTGCTCGTCGCGTTCGCGGCGGCGCTGATCACGCAAGTCGTCAGCCGCAAGCGCGCGGCGGAGGAATTGGCGATCGAGTCGCAGACCGCCTCGGCGCTCGTGCTCGCGGAACGCGTCAACGCCAATCTCGCCCAGGCCTGGGGCGCCTCGGCCGGCGCGGCCGAGATGGCCCTGCGCACAGACGCGATCCGCGCCAATCCCGACGCCGTCGCGATCGCGGCCTCGCGCGCGCGTCCGGTGCGCGGCGCGGCGG
>JACAEE010000060.1 GCA_013389015.1 Hydrogenophilaceae bacterium
GCCGGAGGGCGGCGGCCGGCCGCGCGGTCGCGGGCGGATTTACACCGCGAGACCCGACGGGAAATTTTTTTTTTGGCGCGCCGGCGCCGTGACGGGGGGCCCCATCGTTGCGGCGCGCCGGAGGGCGGCGGCCGGCCGCGCGGTCGCGGGCGGATTTACACCGCGAGACCCGACGGGAAATTTTTTTGGCGCGCCGGCGCCGTGACAGAGGGCCCCATCGTCGCGGCGCGCCGGAGGGCGGCGGCCGGCCGCGCGACGGTTCAGCTGCGTCAATTGATCGCGTCATTTTTGCAACAGGTGTGAAGTCGCCGCAACGAAGTCCAAAAACCGCCCGGTTCTAGGGGGCATAAGCGCCGTCATGAGCCAGAGCGGCGCGGCCACTCGTCCCCCAATTTCGCGCCCGCTGAGCTTCACGGGCGCGGTCGCCGCCGCTCTGGCTCTGACCGGCCTCGGCGCGGGAGCGCCTGCGGCGGCCCAGCAAATCCCGCCCGGATTCAACGGCCAACCCAACGACATGCGGATCGGGCCCTCGACCCGCTACGCGACGCCGGATTCGCGGGTGCGGTTCACGTTCGACCGTTCGGGGCGGACGGCGCTGCTGCAGTTCGAAGGCGAATCCGAAGTGCATGTGCTGCGCTCGGTCGGCGCCTCGGGCGGGGGCGAACTCTATCGCGACGAGGCCGACCAGATCCGGCTCCGGATCACGCCGAACGGCGGGGTGACGATCTATACGCGGCTGCACCGCAACGGCGAAGCCGCCGGCGCGGAAGGCGCCGCGCCGCGGCTCGCGCCCGCCGCGCTCGAAGTGGCGCAATATCAGCGGCGGATGGCGCAGCTCTCGGCGATCGCCGCGCAGCGGCTCGGGCGTCCGATCACCATCACCGCGCCGCGCGAGGCGCGCGGCGCTGAAGCCGGGCTCATCATCGACGCCGCCGAGCGCGCGATCGCCGGGCTCGAACGGGCGCCGCCGGGCGTGGCGCGGATCACCATCCAGCGCGCCGCAGAGGCGCAAGCGCTGCGGCGCGGCGACGAGCTCGCGATCGGCGTCAATCCCGCGCATGGCTATGCGGGACGCCCCTCCACGCACACCATCTCCAACGCGCTCGCCGACGGGCTGCTCTCGGAGAACCGCAGGCTCGATTAGGGCGGTTCTTTCGCGCGCCGGCGCGCGAATACTATTGCGGCGCGAAATTGGGGGGCGCGAGTTCGAAGCCGGCATATTCGAAGCCGGGGGCGACGATGCAGGAGACGAGCGTCCAATCGCCCAGGCTCCTGGCCGATTGCCAGGCGTGGGCGGGCACGATCGCCTGCGGGCGCTCGCCGGCGGGCAGATCGCGGCCGAGGATCAGGGTCTGCTCGTCAATCTTGAGCTCGATCGGCGCGCCGGCGTGCCAGAGCCAGATTTCGGTCGCGTCGATCCGGTGCCAGTGCGACACCTCAAAGCGCTGCAGCAGGAAATAGATCGCGGTGACGCGGGCGCGGGCGCCCTCGCCCGCCTCGTCGCGGAACGTCTCCACATAATGGCCGCCCTCGGGATGCGGGCGCATGTTCAGTGTGCGGATGATCGAAGCGGCGCCGATCACCGGAAGCTGTCCTTCATCTGGCGGATCCGCGCGAAGGCCTCGTGGTCGGGCGCCCCAGCCATGCCCAGGCGCGCCTTCAGAACCGGCGCGCGGAGGAACGGATTGGTGCGCTTTTCCTCCGCGAGAGTCATCGGCACGGTGGGCTTGTCGGCGGCGCGCAGGCGCTTGATCTCCTCGGCGCGGGCCTTCAGCGCTTCGTTGTCGGGATCGACGCTGAGCGCGAACCTGGCGTTGGATGCGGTGTATTCATGCGCGCAATAGAGGGTGGTGTCGTCCGGCAGCGCGGCCAGCTTGGAGAGGCTCGTCCAGAACTGCTCGGGCTCGCCTTCGAACATGCGCCCGCAGCCGAGCGCAAAGAGCGAATCGCCGACGAAGGCGACGTTCTCTCTGGCGATGTAATAGGCGATGTGGCCGAGCGTGTGGCCGCCGACATCGATCACCGCGGCCTGGACCTCGCCGAGATGAACGCCGTCGCCTTCAACCACGATCCGATCGGGCGCAAGCCCGATGCGCGCGACTTCGGCCGGGCCGGTGATCAGGCAGCCCGTCTTCTGCTTCAGTTCGGCATTGCCGCCGGCATGGTCCGGGTGCCAGTGCGTGTTCCAGATTTGCGTGAGCCGCCACCCCTTGGCGGCGCATTCGCGCAGGATGGCGCCGGCGTCGGGCGTGTCGATCGTCGTCGTCTCGCCGCTTTCCGGATCGTGAACCAGAATGCCGTAATTGTCTTCAAGGCAGGGGAATTGATGGATTTGAAGCATGCCTGATCCTAGAGCCAAAACCTCCTAAGCCCAAACGGCGCTGGCGCAAGAAGGGCGGTTCCGCGATGCGCGTCGACGTTGCGACCCTGCAGCGATTTTACGCCGGCCCGCTCGGGCGGGCCGCGCAGCGCATGGCGGCGCGGCGCCTCGCCAGCCTGTGGGCGCACGCCGATGGACTCGACGTGCTCGGCTTCGGCTACGCCGCGCCCTATCTCGAACGCTTCCGCGCCGGGGCGCGGCGCGTGGCGCTGGCGATGCCGGCCGCGCAAGGCGCGCATGCATGGCCCGCGCATGCGCGCGGGCTCGTCTGTGTGGCCGAGGACGCGCGGCTGCCGTTCGTGGACGCGCTGTTCGACCGCGTGCTGATCGTGCACGGGCTGGAGGAGGCCGAGAACGCGCGGGCGCTCTTGCGCGAAGTGTGGCGGGTGACGGCGCCGGAGGGGCGCCTCGTCGTGATCGTGGCCAATCGCGTCGGGCTTTGGGCGCGGGCGGAGCACACGCCGTTCGGCCATGGGCGGCCCTATTCGCGCAGCCAGCTGGCGAACCTGCTGAGCGAGGCGATGTTCGAGCCGGCGGCGCGGGCGCGGGCGCTCTATCTGCCGCCGGTGGGGTGGCTTGCGCGCCTCGCCTACCCGTTCGAGCGCGCGGGCGCGGCGCTCTGGGCGCCGTTCGGCGGACTCCTGCTCATGGAAGCGGTCAAGCGGCTCTCGGCCGAACCGAACGCGGGCGCGCGCCGGCGCGCGGCGTCGCTGCAACCCGCGCGCGCGACTTAGGGGAACCCGCTTTGCAGCGCCCGCGGCTTGCGATTATGACGAATCCGCTGTTCTCAGGCCCCGCATGAAGCTCGTCACCGCCATCATCAAGCCCTCGCGCCTCGACCCCGTGCTCGAAGCGCTCAAGGAGGTCGGCGTCGCCGGCATGACCGTCTCGGAGGTGCGCGGGTTCGGGCGCCAGCGCGGCAAGACCGAGGTCTATCGCGGCGCGGAATATGAAGTGAAGCTGTTGCCCAAGGTGAAGGTCGAAGTGGTGACCTCGGAACAGCATGTCGAGCGCGTGTGCGTGGCCATCCAGGAAGCGGCCAACACCGGCAAGATCGGCGACGGCAAGATCTGGGTGAGCGGGCTCGACGGCGTCATCCGCATCCGCACCGGCGAGCGCGGCCAGCAGGCTGTCGAGGGCTGAGCGCGTCCAAACCGCAGACCCGCAGCATCTCATGACAGGCCGCGCGACGGCTCGTCGCGCGCGGGATGCTTTCTGTGGTCAATGCGCTAGGAAGCCTGCAACGACCGCGCCTGCGGCGTCCGCATTCTTGAGGGGACATGACATGAAGTTCACGAGACGATTGGTGCTGGGATCGAGCGCGGCGAGCCTGGCTGTTCTGGCCGGATGCGCGGGCTCCATGGAGGCTGCGCCCCCAGCGGCGCCTGCGGCGGCCGGGCCCTCCCCGATCCAGGCGCTGATGAACGAACTCTCGACCGCGTACATGCGCGAGATCCCGGAGTTCGCGACCTATCTCTCCGTGCCCGAAGAGATGGCGGGCGGGCGCTATATCGACCGGCTCTCGGACTCCTCGCGCGCCGCCTCCGACCGGTTCAAGGCGATCATCGCGGAGGGGCTGGCGCGCGCGCGGGCGATCGATCCGGCGAGCCTGCACGGGCAGGACGTGGTGTCGCGCGAAGTCGTCGTCACCGCGCTCGACGACCTGCTCGCCACGATGCAGTTCGACAACACCGCCGGCGCCGGCGCGCCCTATATCGTTTCCCAGCTCACCGGCTCCTACACCCAGGCGCCGGACTTCCTCGCCAGCGTGCATCCAGTGACCAGCCGCGACCAGGCCGACGCCTATCTCGCGCGCATGCAGGCGTTCGCGCGCAACATGAACATCGAGACCGAGCGGCACCGCGAGGACGTCGCGGCCGGCGTTTCGCCGCCGGATTTCGCGATCGACAAGGCGATCACGCAGCTTGAGGCCTTCGCCGCAATGGCTTCGGACGACAATCCCCTCGTCTCCTCCTTCGCGCGCAAGCTCGCCGGCGTGGAGGCGATCGCGGAAACCGACCGCGCCGCGCTCACGGAAAACGCGCGCCAGATCCTGGCGATGGAAGTGCTGCCCGCCTATCGCCGCCAGATCGCGGCGCTGCAGGAGACGCGCGGGCGCGCCGTGCACGACGCGGGCTGCTGGCGCCTGCCGCGCGGCGCGGAGATGTACGCCGCTTCGCTGCGGCAGAACACCACGACCAACATGAGCGCCGACGAGATCCACAGCATGGGCGTGGATCTGGTGAATTCGCTCAACAGCGAAATGGACGCGATCCTGCGCGCCGAGGGCCTGACGCGCGGCACGGTCGCCGAGCGCGTGCGCCAGATCGCGACGCGGCCCGACCAGATCTATCCGTCTACGGAAGAAGGCCGCGCGCGGCTGCTGGCCGATCTCAACGCGCAGGTGGCCGCGATCGAGGCGCGGATGCCCGAGGTGATGGGCCGCCAGGCGCGGGCGCGGCTCGAAATCAAGCGCGTGCCGGAATACACCGAAGCCGGCGCGCCGGGCGGCTATTACCAGCCGGCCGCGCTCGACGGCTCGCGGCCGGGCGCCTATTACATCAATCTGCGCGATCCGGCGACGGAATGGCCGAAATTCACGCTGCCGACGCTGACCTATCACGAAGGCGTGCCGGGCCATCACTGGCAGATCGCCTTGGCGCAGGAATCGGAGGGGCTGCCCTTCTTCCGCTCCGCCATTCTCGGCTTCAACGCCTATCAGGAAGGCTGGGGGCTCTATGCGGAGCAACTCGCCGACGAGATGGGCATGTACGCCAACGACCGGCTCGGGCGGCTGGGCTATCTGCAATCGGCGGCGTTCCGCGCCTCGCGGCTCGTGGTCGACACCGGCATGCACGCCAAGCGCTGGAGCCGCGAACAGGCGATTCAGTCGATGGTGGCGGCCACGGGCGACGAAGAGAGCAATATCGTCACCGAGATCGAACGCTACGCGGTGTGGCCGGGCCAGGCCTGCGGCTACATGGTCGGGCGCCAGGCGATCGTGGCGATGCGCGAATGGGCGCGCGGCGTGATGGGCGCGCAATTCGATCTGCGCGGCTTCCACGACACCGTGCTCTCGAACGGCGCGACGCCGCTCTCGGTGACGCGCCAGCTGGTGGAGCAATGGGTCGCGGCGAGTTGATTTTGGCGCGCCGACAGCCGCGACGCGAGACGCGGCGTCGGTTCTCCCCTCTCCCGCCGGCGCGGGAGAGGGCTTCACGTGTGCGGCTCGCGAGGCGGCCGCGCTAGACGCTCTTGGCGAAGGCTTCGAGGTCGCCCGGTTCGTTGAGGGCCATGGCTTCGGCGTCGGGGGCGTTGCGCTTGACCATGCCGGACAGCTGCTTGCCGGCGCCGGTCTCGACGAAGCGCGCCACGCCGCCGGGGCCCGCCATCCACTCGATGCTCTCGCGCCAGCGGACGCGGCCGGTGACCTGCTCCACCAAGAGCCGGCGGATCTCGGCCGGCGCAGCGACCGGCGCGGCGGTGACGTTGGCGACGAGGGGGACCGCGAGCGGGGCGATCGTCGTGTTCGCGAGCGCCGCGGCCATCGCCTCGGCGGCGGGCTGCATCAAAGGCGAATGGAACGGCGCGGACACCGAAAGCGGAACGGCGCGCACGCCCTTCTCCTTCGCGGCGGCGATCGCTGTGTCCACCGCGGCCTTTTCGCCCGAGATGACGACATTGCCGACATTGTTGTCGTTGGCGACGACGACGATGCCTGCGGATGATCCCGCCTCGGCGATCTCCTCGGCCTTGGCGAGATCGACCTTGCCGATCAGGGCGGCCATCGCGCCGGCGCCCACCGGGGCCGCCGCCTGCATGGCGTCGCCGCGCGTGCGCAGGAGCCTTGCCGCGTCGGTGACGGAAAGCGCGCCGGCGGCGGCGAGGGCGGAATACTCGCCCAGCGAATGGCCGGCGACATAGCTCGCCTTGGTCACCGCGACGCCGAACTCGCGCTCGAGCGCGCGGATGACGGCGAGGCTCACGGCCATCAGCGCCGGCTGGGCGTTGGCGGTGAGGGTGAGGCGATCCTCGGGCCCCTCGAAGATGAGCTTGGAGAGCTTTTCGCCGAGCGCGTCATCGACTTCCTGGAAGACTTCGCGGGCCGGGCCGAAGGCGTCATGCAGCGCCTTGCCCATGCCGGGCGCCTGGCTGCCCTGGCCGGGGAAGATGAAAGCGATGGTCATGGAGTCTCTAAAGCACCTTATCGGCGGCTTCGCGAGGGGCTTTGGGCGGGGGGCCATAGGCCCTCCCCCTACCCCCGCCCGGCGGCGGGGGGCATCTTCAGCCTTGCAATCCACGGCGCGATCCGTATTTTCGCGCGCTTCGTCAGACCTCGCGGCCCCGGCGCATCGCTTTTCGCGTCCGGGGTCCATCGTCAGGGCGGGAGCCTTCCCCTGTCCGAGCGCCGCGGGTCATTCAGGAAGAGGACCAATGGCCTATTACGAACACGTGCTCATCGCGCGGCAGGACATCTCGCCGCAACAGGTCGACGCGCTCGTCGAAGACGTGACCCACACGATCAACGAACTCGGCGGCAAGGTCGGCAAGACCGAATATTGGGGCCTGCGCAATCTCGCCTACCGCGTGCGCAAGAACCGCAAGGGGCACTATTGCCTCATCAATATCGACGCTTCGCCTGAGGCCGTGCATGAACTCGAGCGGCGCCAGCGGATCAATGAAGACGTGCTGCGCTACATGACGATCCGGGTGGACGAACTCGACAACGAACCCTCGCCGGTCCTGGCGCGGCGCGACCGCGACGAGCGCCGGCGCGCGCGCCGCGAAGGCCGCGACGACGTCGACGTCGGCGAAGACATGTCGAGCGAGGAGGACTGAGCCATGACCAAAGGCGGCGCCAACAAGCTCAACATGACCAACATCCCCGCCCGGCGCCCTTTCGGGCGGCGGCGGAAAGTGTGCCCGTTCTCCGGCGCGGGCGCGCCGAAGATCGACTACAAGGACGTGAAGCTGCTGCAGCGCTACATTTCCGAGAAGGGCAAGATCGTGCCCTCGCGGATCACGGCGGTGTCGCAGAAGAAGCAGCGCATCCTCGCCAAGGCGATCAAGCGCGCGCGCTATCTCGCGCTCCTGCCCTACGCGGTCCAGTAAGGAGGAAGCCCCATGCAAGTGATCCTCCTTGAACGCGTGGAGAACCTCGGCGGCATCGGCGACGAGGTGAAGGTCCGCCAGGGCTTCGCGCGCAACTACCTCTTGCCGCAGAAGAAGGCGCTGCGCGCGACCGAAGAGAACCGCAAGAAGTTCGAAGCGCAGCGGGCCGAGATCGAGGCGCGCAACGCCGAGACGCGCGCCGCAGCGCAGACGAGCGCGGAAAAGATCGACGGCAAGAGCTATGTGCTCATCCGCCAGGCCGGCGAAGGCGGCCAGCTCTACGGCTCGGTCTCGGCGCGCGACGTGGCCGACGCGATCGCCGCGGAAGGAACCCAGATCGCGCGCACGGCGGTCGTGCTCGACAAGCCGATCAAGGCGATCGGGCTGCACGTGGTGAAGGTGAAGCCGCACCCGGAAGTGTCGGTGACGATCACCATCAATGTCGCGCGCTCCGCCGACGAGGCCGAGCGGCAGGCGAAGGGCGAGAACGTGGTCGCCTCGGCCATGGAGGCCGATCGCGCCCAGGCCGACGCGCAGGCGCAGGCGATCGCCAGCGTCTCGGCCGCCAACGAGCCGGGCCCGCGGGAGTAGCGGACCGCAGGCTTGCGGTTGCGGGCTGGAAGCCCGCTGTCCGAGCCGCGCCAATACATCCTTAACCGCATCACGAGTCTAAGAGACTCATGGCGCGGTCTCCGTTCGCACGTTCCCGGCTTTCGCGGACAATGGCGCTCGCGTGCGCGGCGCTGGCGCTCAACGCGCCGTTCGGCGCGCCGGCGTTCGCGGAGCCGCGGATCAAGGACATCGCCGATTTCGAGGGCGTTCGCGAGAACCAGCTGGTCGGCTACGGCCTCGTGGTGGGCCTCGCCGGCAGCGGCGATTCCTTGCGCAATTCGCCGTTCACGCGCGAGAGCCTGGCGGCGATGCTCGAACGGATGGGCGTCTCCTCCACCAACGGCAATCTCAACACGCGCAACGTGGCCGCCGTCATGGTGACGGCGAACCTGCCGCCGTTCGCGGCGCAGGGCTCGCGCATCGACGTGGCGGTCTCGGCGCTGGGCGACGCGCGCTCGCTCGCCGGCGGGCAATTGCTGGTGACGCCGCTCATGGGCGCGGATCAGCAGGTCTACGCCGTGGCGCAAGGGCCTGTGGCGATCGGCGGCTTCTCGGCGCAGGGCCAATCGGGCTCCTCGGTCTCGCGCGGGGTGCCGACGGCGGGGCGGATCGCGTCCGGCGCCCTGGTCGAGCGCGAGCTCGATTTCGACATCGCCGCCCAGGGCGAGCTTCGCCTGGCGCTGCGCAATCCGGATTTCACCACCGCGCGGCGGATCGCGGAGGCGATCAACGGCGCGCTCGGCGGCGATGCGGCGCGGGCGCTCTCGCCGGGCCAGGTCGCGGTGCGGCGCAGCGACGGCTATAGCGGCGACATGGTCGCGCTCATCGCGGCGATCGAGCGCCTGGAAGTCGCGGGCGACGCGCCGGCGCGGATCGTGATCGACGAAACCTCGGGCGTGGTGGTGATGGGCGAGAACGTGCGCGTCTCCACCGTCGCGGTGGCGCAGGGCAATCTCACCATCTCCGTCAACGAAACGCCCCGCGTCTCGCAGCCGGCGCCGCTGAGCGAGGGGGAAACGGTCGTCGTGCCGCAAAGCGATGTGAGCGTGGAGGAGGATGCGGGCGACCTCGCGGTGATCGAGGGCGTGCGGCTGCGCGATCTGGTGGACGGGCTCAATCGGCTGGGCGTCTCCCCGCGCGACATGATCTCGATCCTGCAGGCGCTGAAGGCCGCCGGCGCGATCCAGGCCGAGATCGAGGTGATGTAGTGGACGAGCTCACGCTCCGCGCGCTTCCGGCGCCGGCGCCGGTCACGCCGCGGGCGCTCTCGCGTGCGCCGCTCGACGCGCAAATGCAGGAAATCCGCCGCGTGGCGCAGGAGTTCGAGGGCATGGTCCTGGCTGAACTCCTGCAGCCGGTGTTCAGTTCGCTCGACACCGACGGGCTCGGCGGCGGCGGCGACGGCGAGCAGATGTTCAGACCCATGCTGATCGAGCGCTATGCGCAGGGCATGGCCAAGGCCGGCGGGATCGGGCTCGCGGACGCGATCGTGGCGGAGCTGCAGCGGCTGCAGACGACCAATGCTCCGCCTCCGGAGGATCAAGATGGCGCTGATCGCTGACGACGCCGCCGACCGGGCGCAGCAATTGCTGGCGCTGACCGAGCGGCTGATCGCCATCCTGCGAGAAGAGACCGCGCTGATCGAGGCGCGCCGGCCGCTGCCCGACGGCGCGGCCGCGGAGGAGAAGGTCCGCCTCGTCAACGCCTACCGGCTGGAAATGGCGCGGATCAAGGCCGAGCCCGCGCTCATCAGCAGCGCGCCGGCGCCGCTGACGGCGTCGCTCCGGCGCGCGACGGAGACGCTCAACGCAGCGCTCGCCGCGCATGCGATCGCGCTGGAGGCGGTCAAGACGCTGACCGAGGGCCTGGTGCAGGCCATCGCCGAAGAGATCACGCGGCGCCAGGCCGGCGCCGGCGCCTATCGCGCCGACGGGGCCCTTGCCGGGGCGAGCGGCCCCACGCCCGTCGCGCTCAACCAGACCGCCTAAATCCGCAAGGCTGACGCGCCTTGCGCGCCCCTTGCGGCCATGACCGAGAGAACCCAAGCTCTCCCGCCGAGGGTGGGTGATGTTGAGCACGTTGCGCAGGATGCTGGCGTCCGGAGCGCTCTCGGCGCTCCTGCTGAACGCCTGCCTGTTCCTGGCGCCGTTCGCGGGCGTGAACCTGGCGCGCACGCTCTCCAACCCTGCGGTGTTCGGCTTTCCGCCGACGGACGCGGCGCGCGCAGCGACGCGCAGCGCCGTGGAGGCGCTCGCCGCGCGGCTGACGCCGCAGGGCCTCAGCCGCCGGCGCGGCTGGGAGGAGCTGGTCGCGCGCGAGTTGCGGGAGGGCGACCCGCACGCGGCGCGCGGATTCGTGCTCAGCGCGCGCACGATGCTGGGCGGAGGCGCCGCGGCGCGGATCAACCGGACGCTCGACGCCGATCCCTCCGACGCCGAGATCGCGGCGGCGGCGGGGGAATTGCTCTCCAACGAAACGCGCGGCGTGTTCCTGCACGCCGCCGGCTGGATGGCCCAGGACGACGCCGCGCCCGACCCCGACGCCTTCATCGCCTATGGCGCGGCGCGCGAACTCGAACAGCTGGCCGAGAGCTGGATCGCGGGACGCGATCGCGACCATCTCGCGCTGACGCTCGCAGCGCTCAACGCCGCATTCGCCGAACAGATCTCGCCGGACGTCGCGCGCGGCGCGGCCGCGCTCAAGGACGCGCGCCGCGCGGGGCGGCTGCATCGCCGCTTCGCGGCCGCGCTGGAA